>SFNX01000062.1 GCA_004552595.1 Lachnospiraceae bacterium
TAGTTGCTTTGAGTATATGAATAAACTAAAATATAGGTAATAATATCTATTTCAGAATAGAAAGAAAAGGCTTGGTGTCGAGCTAAAATGCAATTAAAAATTATCTTTACAGTAATAAATGTATTATCAATAATTCTTTTACATATTATTGCTTTTATAATAAGACCTGAAAAGAATTATTTAAAAACAACTAAAAAGCTGCTTTTATCGGCGACAGTAGCAATTTTTGCAAATATTCTTATAGCCAATGCAATAAGCATTGAATTTGCAAATTTTGCATTTTGTCTGTATTTTGCTTTTCTTGACTGGATAATCTATTATCTGTGTCTTTTCAGTATTGAATATACAAAACGAGATGGACTGTTAAAGGTTTATAAACCACTCGTAGTATTTTTCTGCTTTATCGACACCTTACTTTTATTTTCAAATCTTATTAATCCAAAGATTTATTCTGTAATAGGTGATATTGATGAATCGGGCTTGCATTACTTTTATACAAAGCCATATTTACCATATTTTATGCATTTAATACTTGACTATTTTATTGTCGTAACAGGTATTATTGTACTTATTGTCGCATTATACCAAAGCTATGACTTTTACAGAATGAAGTATTTTCTTGTAATTGTTACGATAGTGTTAATTGTCGTATTAAACGTTTTGTATATGCTGCTTGATTTACCGCTTGATTTTTCGGTTTTGTTTTATGCGGTAGCAGGGGTTTTAGTGTATTATTTCGCTGCACTATACGTACCTAGACATATTATTAATAAGACCTTCGGATTAGTTATTAATTATATGAGCGAAGGTCTTGTAGTATTTGATAACGATAGGAATTGCATTTTTATTAATGAGACTGCAAAAAGAGAGCTTGGAATAAGCGAAGACAATACACGGATTCTCGGCGAAATATATGCAAATGCGACTAATGGTCAGGAAAACGAAAACCCTTTGTCTTTTACCGAAACTTACACAAGCAAGGGAGAAAATCCTTCACATTATAAAGTTCATTTTAAGAATATATGTGATAAGAAAAACCGAACCTTAAGCGCCTTTTTCATATTGGAAAATGTTACCGAAGAGCATAATGCTTTAAATAAAATGAAAGAAGCCGAGGAAGAGGCTGACAGAGCCAATAAGGCTAAGAGCATGTTCCTTGCAAATATGTCTCATGAAATACGTACGCCAATCAATGTAGTTCTTGGAATGAACGAAATGATTTTAAGAGAGTCGGATGATGCACAGATTGTTGACTACGCACAGAATATTGATACTGCCGGCAATACGTTATTGACGCTCATAAATGATATACTTGATTTTACAAAGATTGAGGCAGGAAAGCTTGAGATTGTTGAAAGTGATTACTCATTTAAGAAGCTTATAGATGACTGTTATTTAATGCTTTCTCCAAAAGCAGAGGGAAAGAATCTTATATTCAGGGTAAAGCTTGATGAGAATATTCCGAGTATTCTTTATGGAGATAAAAAGCGGATAATCCAGCTTGTATTAAATATTATTTCTAATGCAATTAAATATACAAAAGAAGGTAGTATTGATGTAGATGTATCATTTGAGAAGCTATCAGATGATCAGATAAAGCTGTACATATGCGTTGCAGATACAGGTATCGGAATATCAAAGGAAAATGCAAAAAAGCTCTTTAATGCTTTTGTCAGAGTAGATGAGAAAAGAAATAAAAACATCGAAGGAACAGGTCTTGGACTTGCTATTTCAAAACAGCTTACAGAGCTTATGGGTGGTGACATATTACTTGAAAGCGAGGAAGGCAAAGGATCTAAATTTACAATTTCATTTGTACAAAAAGTTGTTGATGCTACTCCAATAAGTAAAGTAAAGGAAGAGAAGGAACAAAAAAAAGCAGAGTATAAACAGCTGTTTACAGCCCCATCAGCTAAGATTCTTGCAGTTGATGATGTTGCAATCAACTTAAAGGTTGTTAAGGCATTGTTAAAAAATACATTAATAATGATAGACACGGTAAGTAGTGGACCTGCAGCAATAGAAGCTTGTAATAACAACAAATATGACGTTATTCTGATGGACCATATGATGCCCGGAATGGATGGAATAGAAGCTTTCAAAATAATAAGAGAAGGAGACAGCGTTAATAAAAATACTCCGGTAATAGTTCTTACAGCAAATGCAATAAGCGGTTCAAAGGAAGAATATGACAAAGCAGGATTTGATGATTACTTGTCAAAGCCCGTTAAAGGAGCTGATCTTGAAAAAATAATACTTAAACATTTACCAAAGGAGCTTGTGACTTTACACTAAATTAATTCAAAGAATGCTACATGAGTGAAGGAAGGAACGGATGCAGCAACTAAAGAGAAAATTACTAAATTCAGACAAGAAGAGAGTAATTGCAGGAATACTTATTATTGTAGTACTTGCAATGGTTATTAATTTTTCCATTCTTTTGTTGTTTAACAAAAAGAATGCTAATAATACCCTTGAAGTTATATTAAATCAAGTAATAAGCAGACTTGATAAAAATAATCAGGAAGAAGAAAGACTCGTTGAATCATTAAAGGAAGAGTATATAGAAAAGGCAAAGACTGTTTCATATATTCTTGATAATAACGAAGAATTTAAGGATAGTCTGTTAGAGCTTCTCATTATTGCAGGTAAAATGGGAATCGATGAAATTCATTTGTTTGACAGCGAGGGTACAATTATCGGTGGAACAGTTCCTGAGTATTATGGAATCTCTTTTAATGATGGAGAACAGATATCATATTTTACTCCGATGCTTAATGATAAAACACTTACCATGTGTCAGGATGTAACTCCTAATACAGCAGAAAAGAAAAGCATGATGTATGCGATCACATGGAATGAAACTAAGGAATATATGGTTCAAATCGGAATTGAACCAAAACGTCTTTTAGATGAGCTTAAGAGAAATGAGATATCAAATGTAGTATCTGCAATGCCTGCATATGAAGGCATTGATATATTTGTTGCAGATAAGGAAACAGGAATAATTAAAGGTGCAACAGACAGAAATTATATTACTAAAAATATTAACAGACTTAAAATTGATAATCTTGATTCATCAACGTTTGAAATAAGTAGCGCGACAAATATCAGGGATGGCTTCAGACAGTTTTATAAATTCAGACAATGGGGCGAGAATAACGTAATTATTGCTTATTCCACTAAAAAGGATACAAAAAACTTCTTATTATACAGCCTTATGCTTTCTATCTATCTTATTATTGCGTCCTTTATTATTTATTTTATGTTTGAAAAGATAGTTAAGACGACAAAAGACAGAAATGACCAGATGTCAATCCTTCTTAAGATGGCAGACATATATTATTCAATGCATTTAATTGACCTTGAAAATGACACAGTTAAGGAATATAGTGCATCTGATAAAGTAAGGGAAATAGTGAATAAGGAATATGGTGCGACAGAAATGATGCGAGATATTATGTCGGTAACCGTATATCCGGAATATGTTAATGAAGCACTTGAATTTACTGAACTTACGACTCTTGCAGACAGAATGGTAGGAAAAAAGATAATTTCCGCAGAATTTAACGGAAATCAGTTTGGATGGGTAAGAACATCATTCATTACGATTGAAGCAGATGAAAACGGGAAACCAAAAAAAGTAATTTATGTTACAAGAGACATTGACAGGGATAAGAAAAAAGAACAGCAGCTGATTTTGAGGTCTCATACAGACGCACTTACAGGAATTCTTAACAGAAGGGCATATGAGGAAGACATAGAAAAATATGCGAACAATGTAAGTGATGATAATCTTGTATTTGTTTCGATGGATGTCAACGGCTTAAAGATAGTCAATGACACTATGGGACACAGCGTTGGCGATGAGCTTTTGCTTGGAGCTTCTGAATGTATAAGGAAGAGTCTTTCAGGCTACGGAAAAATATACAGAATAGGCGGAGATGAATTCGTTGCAATAATTTTTGTTAAGCCGGATGAAATACAAAGGATAATTGATAATCTTAAAAGGGTCGTCGGTGAATGGAAGGGAGATAAGCTTAAGAGTATCTCTATTTCAGTAGGCTATGTCTGTGCTGATGAGATGGAAGATAGAAACATTCGCGCTATGGCAGAGGAAGCTGATAAGCGAATGTATAAGGAAAAGTCAGAATATTATTTAAAGGATAAAATGTAAACACCTTGAAAGGAGGCAGTTATGAGTAAAATTAGAGTAGCATTTTATGATGCAAAGGAATACGATATTAATTCATTTGAAAAGGCAAATAATGAGAGTGAAATAGAAATCAGTTATTTTGAAACAAAGCTTAATGAAGATACTGTTAAGCTTTCGGAAGGATATGATGTAGTATGTGTATTTGTTAATGATACAGTCAGTAAAAATGTAATAGATTCACTTTGCAATAATGGTGTTAAGCTAATCGCATTACGATGTGCAGGCTATAACAATGTTGATATTGAACATGCATTTGGAAAGATTCATATAGTAAGAGTACCGGCGTATTCACCATATGCGGTTGCAGAACATGCAATGGCACTTTTGTTGACATCGGTAAGAAGAATTCACAAGGCATATAACAGAACAAAGGACTTTAACTTCAGCTTAAGTGGTCTTACAGGATTCGACCTTCATGGTAAAACAGTAGGTGTTGTAGGAACCGGCAAAATCGGACGTATTTTCATCGATATATGCAGAGGATTTGGGATGAATGTTATTGCTTATGACAAATTCCCTGCAAAGGACAGCGATATAGAGTATGTTGAGCTTGAAGCATTATTTGAAAGAAGTGATATTATCTCATTCCACTGCCCATTAACTGATGAGAACAGACATATGGTTAATCCTGAAAGCATTGAAAAGATGAAAAAAGGAGTAATACTTATTAATACATCAAGAGGTGCATTAATTGATTCGGCTGCATTGGTTGAAGGAATTAAGGACAGAAAAATAGGTGCAGCGTGTCTTGACGTATATGAAGAAGAAAGTGATGTATTCTTCCATGATTATTCAGGACATATAGTTGATGATGACACTCTGGCAAGACTTATTTCGATGCCTAACGTTATTGTTACATCGCATCAGGCGTTTCTGACAAATGAGGCACTTAGCAATATTGCAGATGTAACATTATCAAATATCAGTGAATTCTTTAATAATGATACGTGCAGCAATGAAATCTGCTATAACTGTGTCAAGGCTTCAAGCTGTGCACAGGCACATAAGGCAAAGTGCTTCTGATGCATAAATCTAGAGAGCAATTTTAATATTATCAGGATAAAAACAAATGCAGGAAATACTAAATAAAATTGATATACCGAATAAGGAATGCATAAGAGGAAATATTACACTACCGTTAGAAGTAGATGGTGTAAAAATTTCATGGAAGAGCAGTAATGAAAGTGTTATTTCCGACAAACAGATCGGTAAAATGGCAGCAGGAGTAGTAAACAGGCAGGCTGAGGATACTCATGTAGTGTTAAGCGCAACAATAGAGAAAAACGGAGAAACTTTTGTAAAAGAGTTTGATGTCTGTGTGAAAAAAGCATATAAAAAGCCTTCAGAAGATGATTTTGGCGGTTATTTATTTGCTCATTTTATCGGAGAACAGGAAGAAAACCAGGAGCAGATTTATTTTGCATTGAGTGAAGATGGGCTTAATTTTAAGGATACAAACGGAGGAAAGCCTGTAATTTGCAGTAATGTCGGAGAAAAAGGCGTAAGAGATCCTTATTTATACAGATCATATGAGAAAGACCGTTTCTTTCTTATTGCGACAGACTTAAGTATATACAACAGAGGCGGATGGTTTCAGAATGAACAGGGCTATTATGATGCAAGCACTACGGGAAGCAGTAATCTTGTATTATGGGAGTCAGAAGACCTGATTAACTGGGGAGAAGCACGACTGCTTCCTGTAGCTCCTAAAAATGCAGGAATGGCCTGGGCACCTGAAATGATATATTACGAAGAGACCGGCGAATACATTATTTATTTTTCATCAAGTATTATGAATAAAGAAACGAAGATGAAAGAAAAGCCAAATACAATCTTCTATGTGACTACAAGAGACTTTGTTCATTTTTCTGATACTAATATTTTTATAGACAATCAGACTGATCCTGACGGAAAAGCAAGGGAGATTATCGATACGACTTTATTAAAAATCGGTGATACGTATTACAGTGCATCCAAGGATGGTGATAATGCGGAAAAAAACGGCGGAATAAGAATTCTTAAGACGAAGACACTTCTTGATAAGGACAGTTGGGAAAAGGTGCTTAACTTAGAGGAAATCGGCCTTGATATAAGCGGTCTTGGGATAAAGGCACTTAATAACGGGGACTTAGAAGGTCCTGAGCTTTTTGTTATCAACAAAAAGGATCGTGTTAATAAAGATATTCCTGAGTACGGAATAATGATGGACAGGTTTCAGGCTGACTTAGGATACCTGCCTTTAATTACTACGGATATTGAAGATAAAACTAATTCCAAAAATTCGTGGAAAGTATTAGGTAAAGACGAGTATTCATTTGACAAACTGAAAAAGCGACACGGTACAATTTTGAATATCACGTATGAAGAGGTTAAAAGAATAAAAGAAAACTTCTGCAAATAGTTAAGTAGTTGAAATCCTCATATTCTTGACTATAAAACGTGTAATAAACTATAATTTAAGGATATATGCGGGAAGGAAATAATATGTGCACTGCATATTATGCATATATTATACAGAGTTATGTCCGGGATTTGGACAATTTGAATTAAGGGAGAGATATTATGAAAAAAAGTGTGATTAAGAAGTTTGTTGCATTTTTTGCAGCAACAGCAATGGTTGCGTGCTTAACAGCATGTGCCGGAAATGAAGCAGCAACAGAAACTCAGGAAACAAAAACTGAAGAGGCAGCAGTCGAAGCAGAGGCAGAAGAAGCTACAGGCGAAGCTGCAGAGAGCGGTGCAAAGGTTTACAAGGTTGGAATTTGTAACTATGTAGATGACGCATCATTAAATCAGATTATTGATAATATTAAGGCACAGCTTGCACAGTCTGAAACAGACGATGTTAAGTTTGAAATACTTTATGATAACTGTAATGCTGATGCAACTGTATTAAATCAGATTATTGCCAACTTCCAGGCAGACCAGGTTGATTTAATGGTTGGTGTTGCTACACCGGTTGCTATGGCTATGCAGGCTGCAACAGAAGGAACAGATATGCCTGTTGTATTCTCGGCAGTTTCAGACCCTGAAGGCGCTGCATTAGTTGCAAGTAATGATGCACCGGGTGCTAACATTACAGGTACTTCTGATTTCCTTGATACAAATTCAATTATGAATCTTATCTTTACTCAGAATCCTGATGCAAAGAAGATCGGATTCTTATATGACCAGGGACAGGATGCATCAACTACTCCTATTACAAATGCAAAGGCATACCTTGATGAAAAGGGTATTGAGTATGTTGAGCGTACAGGAACAACAACAGATGAAGTTATGCTTGCAGCAGATGCACTTATTGCAGATGGAGTAGACGCAGTCTTCACACCTACAGATAACACAATTATGACTGCTGAACTTTCAATTTATGAAAAGTTCGCAGAGGCTAAGATCCCACATTATACAGGTGCTGATTCATTCGCATTAAACGGTGCGTTCTTAGGATATGGTGTTGATTATGCTAACCTTGGTGTCGAGACAGCTAATATGGTAGTTGATATTTTAGTAAATGGTGCAGATCCTGCAACAACACCTGTTAAGACATTTGATAACGGTACTGCAACAATTAACACTGAAACATGTGAAGCAATCGGATTAAACTTCGATGAAATAAAAGAAAAATTCGCACCTTTGTGTACACAGGTTAATCCTATTCAGACAGCTGAAAGCTTTGAATAATTAACCAAAACCTTACGGAGGAGATTATGTCCTTATCTATTGTATTTAATTTGGGAGAGACAGCTCTGCAGCTTGGACTCATCTGTTCACTTACCGTTCTCGCACTTTTCTTAAGCTATTCAATGCTTAATGTGTGCGACTTATCAACGGACGGATGCTTTACATTAGGAGCATGTGTCGGCGCAGCAGTTGCCATCTCAGGACATCCATATTTGTCGATAATTGCTGCTATGCTTGCGGGAGTGTGTTCAGGCTTTGTGACCGCGTTTTTGCAGACAAGAATGGGAGTTGACAGTCTGTTAGCAGGAATAATTGTAAATACGGCACTTTATTCTGTTAATATTGCGGTAATGGGTGGTTCGTCTTTGCTTAATATGAACAAGACGGAAACAGTATTTACAAAGCTTAAGGCTCTTCTTGAAAACACAAGTATTAAGAACCAGAATATTCTTATTATAGTGTTCATTGCAGTTGCGATAGTAGTTTTGTTTTTATTCTTTTTCTTAAAGACAAGATTAGGACTTGCAATAAGAGCAACAGGCAATAATCAGGATATGGTTAAGTCTTCTTCAATTAATCCTGTATTTACAACGACAGTTGGCCTTTGCGTGGCCAACTCGTTTACAGGACTTTCAGGATGCCTTTTAGGACAGGCTCAGAAGTCCGTTAGTATAGATATCGGAACAGGAATGCTTACAATGGCACTTGCTTCGCTTCTTATCGGTAATACATTTATGGGAAAAGGAAGCATATTAAAGCGTGCAATAGGTGTTGTTCTTGGTTCTGTAATATTCAGAGTAGTGTATACAATAGCCTTAAGATTCAATATGCCGGCATTTATGCTTAAGTTTGTATCTTCGGTTATAGTAGTAATTGCAATTTCAGGACCGTACTTAAAGAGCAGATATCCATTGCTTGTAAGACGTTTAAAGGCAATGAAGGGAGGAAAGTCAAATGCTTAAACTCCAAAACATTACTAAAACGTTCAATCCGGGAACGGTCAATGAAAAGGTTGCACTCTCGGGGATAGATCTTCATTTAAAGCCAGGCGATTTTGCAACAATTATCGGCTCAAACGGAGCAGGAAAGTCTACAATGTTCAACGCTATATGCGGTGATTTCATGACAGATACAGGCTCAATAACTCTTGCCGGTGAGGATGTTACTTTTCTTCCTGTCCATGAAAGAGCAAGAAAAATCGGAAGACTATTTCAGGATCCTATGAGAGGTTCTGCACCGGGAATGACAATCGAAGAAAACCTAAGTCTTGCTGCAGGACACGGAGGATGGTTTTCAAGTATTTCAAAGGCTGACAGAAATCGTTTCAGAGAGCAGTTGTCTCTTCTTTCGATGGGACTTGAGGACAGAATGAAACAGCCGGTTGGACTTTTATCCGGTGGACAGCGTCAGGCATTAACACTTATGATGGCAACACTTGATGTTCCAAGATTATTGCTTCTTGATGAGCATACAGCGGCACTTGATCCTGCAACAGCGGAAAAGGTTCTTGAAATAACAAATAATATCGTTAAAGAACATAAAATCACTACTCTTATGGTTACTCATAATATGCAGAACGCACTTGATATGGGTAACAGAGTACTGATGATGGATAGCGGAAAAATAGTCCTGGATATTGATGAAGAAGCTAAGAAAGGACTGACTGTAAAAGACCTCCTTGATATGTTCAGGGAAGGCGCCGGAAAGAATCTTGATAACGATAGAATATTATTATCTCAATGATTAGTATTGTCCTCTTTACATATTGTAGAGAGGATATTTTTTGATGGTGATATGATTGACTTAAACAGAGAAAATATTAGAGGATTTGATGTAAGGGAATTTTACGTACAGCTTGTTGCAAATCTTAAGGAAAGGGGACTGTAAACAGATATGAAAGAAATTAAATTATTATCAACAGACAAAAAAAACGAACTTAATGTTTATATATGGGAATGTGAAGGAAAGCCTGAAGCAATTTTACAGCTTTCACACGGAATGAAGGAACATCTGTTAAGATACGATGAATTCGCAAAATATATTTCTTCGAAAAATATTCTTGTAATCGGAAATGATCATCTTGGCCATGGAAAAAGTGCTAAGAAGGAAGATTATGGATATTTCGGAAACGGAAAAAGTGAAACGGTTGTTAACGACCTTCATAAAGTAACACAATATGCAAAAGAGACATACGGAAATGATATTCCATACTTTTTACTGGGACACAGTATGGGTTCATTTATGGCAAGAAGATATATGATGACATACGGTAATGAGCTATCAGGAATAATTATTTCAGGAACCGGCTCAAAGCCTCAGCTTTTGAT
>SFNX01000063.1 GCA_004552595.1 Lachnospiraceae bacterium
CTGGCTTGATAATAATGATTCGATGGATTTATGCTCTGAAAATGTTCCTGCAAATGTGTCTTCGTGGTCTGATAAGTCATGGCTTAAATATTTCATAAAATATGTAATTGATACAGATAAATACTTTATTTATCCAAGGGTGTCGCACACGACAAACTTTGGAGATGAAGGTACGCATGCAAAAGATTCAGTGTCAGATTTGCAGGTTATGCTATCGTTTGTTAATGAGAAAAAGTATAATTTCAGCTCAATAGATGAGTCAGGTTCAGTATATGATGCTTTTTTTGAAAATATTAAAATAAAAAAAGCAGTGAGTGATAAATTAAAATCTCTTGCTGTTAATGCTGAGCAAGAAGACATAGGCATTGATTTATATGGATATAGAGAAAGCATAAGCAGGAGATTTATATTGTCGTCAAAAGCAATGCCATATAAAGTACTGTATTCGTATGCAAGGAAGCTTCGTCCGATTGAGGCAAATATTCTTCTTGATTGTCAAGGTGACGAGTTGTTTTTATATGACACTTTAGAAAAAGATTATGCGCCAAAGACAGATGATGCTAAAAGAACGCTTTATAATTACAAAGCATTAAACATTAAGAAGATGCTTGATGTCATAAGATATAGAATTACCGGAAAGTAAAATGTGCGGAATATTTGGAGTAATTAACAAAAGAATAGATAAAGAGCTTGCGAAAAAGTGTCTTGATACAATTGTTCACAGAGGACCTGATGCAGAGGGATTGTGGATGGAAGAGGCGGTAACCTTAGGACACAGAAGACTTGCCATACTTGACCTTTCTGAAAAAGGAAAGCAGCCTATGTCATACTGTGATGGCAGGTACATGCTTATATTTAACGGTGAAATATATAACTTCATCGAAATCAGAAATGAGCTTATAAAGCATGGATACAGCTTTTCATCAGATTCTGATTCAGAAGTCATACTTGCTTCATTTGATAAATGGGGAGAGGATTGCGTCAACAAATTCAACGGTATGTGGGCGTTTCTGATTTATGACAGAAAAAATAAAAAGACTTTTATTTCAAGAGACAGATTTGGAGTCAAGCCTTTATATTATACAAAACTTAGTGATGAAGAAAATGCCTATGCCTTTGGCTCGGAAATGAAAACGCTTATGCCGTTAATTGAAAATCCTCATGCCAATACTGAACTTGTAATGGATACAAAAAGGATTGTCTATTATGAAAGCACGGATGAGTGTGTCATTAAGGAAATAAAGAGATTTCCTGCAGCCTGTAATGGTGTTCTTGATGAAAATGGGCTGCATATTACAAGGTATTACAATACTCTTGATCATATAATGGAAGTTCCTGAATCATATGATGAACAGGTTCTTATGATGAGAGAGCTGTTCCTTGATGCATGCAAAATCAGAATGAGAAGTGATGTTACAATCGGAACTGCATTATCAGGCGGTCTCGATTCTTCTGCGACAATTTGTGCGATGGCACATTTGTCAAAGGAGTCATCCGACAGAATGAGCAACGACTGGCAGCATGCATATGTTGCAACATTCAAGGGCACAACAATGGATGAGAGCGCTTATGCTAAGCAGGTGACGGATTTTCTTTCGATAAATTCGACGTTTGTAGATATTAATCCTATAAAGGCTATTGATAAGCTTGATAATTTTGCTTATTTATTTGAGGACGTTTATCTTACAAGTCCTATTCCAATGATGCTTTTATACGCGGCATTAAGAGAAAACGGTACGATAGTAACGATAGACGGACATGGAGCAGATGAACTTTTCGGCGGATATACATTTGATTTTATTCATGCTTTAGACGATGCAAGAACAAAGGAAGAAAAAGATATGATTTTAAATGCATATATCGACAGCTTCCCGCATGATGATTCGAACATTGGACTAAAAGCATCAAAAAATAAAGTATTTTTTGATTATAAAAAAAGATGTATTAAAGATAAGATAAGAAAAACATTTAAGTCATCCTATATGAATGTACGCATGTCATCAAATGAAGCGTATAAAAATCTTGATACATTGAATAAAATACTATATACATCGTCACATGAGACAATTTTACCTACGCTTTTAAGAAATTATGACAGATATAGCATGGCAAGCGGAATAGAAATCAGAATGCCGTTCATGGACTATAGAATTGTCGAATTTGCGATGTCAATCGGATTTACTTCAAAGCTTCACGGAGGCTATTCAAAGTCTATAATAAGAGATGCCATGGCTCCTTATATGCCAAAGGATATTGCATACAGAAAGACAAAAATCGGATTTAACACTCCTATCGTTGAGTGGATGAAAGGACCGTTAAAGGAATATTTCACTGATGCAATAGAAAGCAGTGATTTTAATAACAGTTCATTTATTAATAAAGAAAAAACAAAGGCCGAGATTCTTAACGTAATCAACAATGAGGATGCGACATTTGCTGATGGAGAAAAGGCATGGAGCGATTTCTATCCTTATCTTTGGGAAAAGAATTTCTTAAAACATATATATTAAATGATGAATCATAATAATCGACTGAATGAAGCGGACATATTAAGATGAGAAACTTATTATCAAAAGTAAATTACATATTTGACAAAAAACAGAAGCTACAGTCTGTGTTGCTTTGTATCGGATTATTTGTCGGGGCACTGTTAGAGCTTGTCGGGGTTTCCTTCATTACGCAGCTTGTAACTTTAATCAGTAACCCTGAGAAAATTCATTCCAATGAAATAATGCAGTACTGTTACGATTTTTTCAATATGACTTCTGACAGACAGTTTTTCTTATTTGTCGTTATTGCACTTATTTTTGTATATCTAATTAAAAATCTATATCTTTTATGGATTAACTACGTGCAGTATACGTTTGTATTTAATAATCAGCTAAGGCTTTCAGGACGATTAATTGACTGCTATCTTAAGAAACCATATACTTATCATCTTGATAACAATTCAGCTGAAATGGTGAGAAATGTAATGCTTGATTCCGAGAGATTTTTCCAGATGCTTTTAAGTGTATTTCTGACTCTCTCAGAGCTTCTTGTTTCTGCACTTTTATGTGTATTCTTACTAATTGTCGACCCTGTGATTACTATATCTGTAGTGGCGATACTTGCCGTATTTACGGGACTTTATCTTATTCTGTTTAAGGGGAAGGCTAAAAAATACGGAAAGACAAATCAGATATATGACGGAAAGATGCACCAGTCGATTAATCAGGCTCTTGGTGCTGTTAAAGACATTAAAATACTTCACAGGGAAAAGTATTTTGCTGATTCATTTTTGGCATACGGTAAAAAGAAAATGACAGCAGTAAGAAATAATAATGTGCTTGGGCAGTTCCCAAAATATCTTATCGAAACAGTATGTATTGGAACAGTTCTGTTAGTTCTTGTGTTTAAAATATACAAAGGCGAAGATTTGAATACAATGATTCCGCAGCTTGCAGCATTTGCGATTGCTGCATTCAAGCTTTTGCCTTCTGTATCTAAAATAAATAACTATGCGAACCTTATCGTGTTCTTAAAACCTTCCGTTGACTTGATATACAGAGATATAAAAGATACGGAAGATATGGTGAATTATGAGATAGCTGATGAGAGCGGTAATATAATTGAAATCAATGATGATGGAAGTCAAAACAAAGACACCTGTTATGTAGCGGATAAAATAAGCATAAATAATATCGTATACAGATATCCTCATACCGACAGGGATGTGTTAAATGGTATTTCATTTGAAATACCGCTTGGAAAATCAATAGGCTTTATTGGTGAATCGGGTTCGGGAAAATCGACTCTTGCTGATGTGATACTTGGAATACTCACTCCTACAAGCGGAACGGTTATGTATGGAAATATGGACGTCCACAAGCATCCTCTTAAATGGTCAAAAAAGCTTGCGTATATTCCGCAGTCGATATTCTTATGTGATGACACAATAAGGAACAACGTTGCTTTCGGAATAGACGAAGATAAAATTGATGATGAAAAAGTGTGGAAAGCACTTAGAGAAGCACAGCTTGAACAATTTGTTAAATCACAGCCTGATGGTCTTGATTCAATGGTTGGAGAAAGAGGCGTTAGAATATCCGGTGGACAAAGGCAGAGAATAGGTATCGCAAGGGCACTTTATGATAATCCTGAAATACTTGTTCTTGATGAAGCTACTTCCGCACTTGATACAGGAACGGAATCAGCAGTTATGGAAGCAATAGACAAGCTTTCCGGAACGATGACATTAATCATTATTGCTCACAGACTTACGACAATAAAGAATTGTGACTATGTATATAAAGTAGAAAACGGAAATATTTATTCTGTAGACCCTTCTTCTTTATAATTTAAAACGGAGAGAAAAATGAAAGATCCAAAATTAAGCGTAATATTAATTACATACAATCATGAAAAATACATTGAAAAGGCACTTGACTCGGTTTTATCACAGGTCACCGATTTTCCTTTTGAAATAGTTATCGGAGACGACTGCTCTCCTGATGACACTAAGAATATTATTAGGGAGTACAGAGATAAATATCCGGATATTATAAGAATTGTTCATAGGGAAAAAAATACCGGACGTCCTACTCTTAATGTGTACGAAACTACAATGAAGTGCAGGGGTGATTACCTGGCATATCTGGAAGGCGATGATTACTGGACAGATTCTGATAAGCTTCAAAAGCAGATGGATTTTCTGAATGAACATCCTGAATATATTGCATGTACACATTCTCATAAGATGATTGATGACAATGGCAATGATATTACAGATCCTGAAATACTTAAAATTTCTGATATGTATAAATGGTCCGGTGAGTTTACAATGGACGATTTTGAAAAGTCGGGATTTTGGCCCGGACACTATGCATCAGTAGTATCTAAGAATATATATAAAAACAAAAAGCATGATTACACGATTCTCTATAAATCTCATGATTTTGTTGATGACGGACAGATTCTTTTATTCCTGCTGATGGAAGGGAAAATCTATAGACTTGATGATGAAATGAGTGTATGGAGATATGTAAAAAAGGCGGGTGGAAACAGCTGGACTTCAAGGTCAATGAAGAGAAATATTCAGAAGGAAGACATACTTATGAGTATGGAATTAATGAAGTGGCTTGAGAAAGAATATTCTCTTCGCGATTATGCCAAAATAAAAGCAAAAAAGGATTTTGAGACAGCTTTGTACCTGTATTCTTCCTCACCGTCTAAGGAAAACTGGCAGACTGTAAGAGAAATTTTTGAATATAATATTAAGCATGTAGTTATGGAAGATAAAAAAGTGTCGCTCATTCCTTACTGCATAAAATGTGTTAAAGACAAATTTACAAAATATTAATAAGAGAATATCAAATGATTATTTTAAGAATTACGAGCGGACTTGGCAATCAGATGTATCAGTATGCCTTCTACACGCTTCTTAAAGAAAAGTATAAGGATACCGAAGTTTTATGTGATACTACATGGTTTCACAGTAATTTTGAAGGAAGAAGATATGAGCTTGAACGGGTTTTTAGCGGAGTAAATAATTCTCTTTTTGAAATAAAAAAAGCAAGTGTCAGGCAGATAATAAACTTATCAGGGAGAGTGCCGAATTTATTTGACGGTACCTTTGGTGTAGTATTTGACAAGATAAGATGGGTTATTAACAGACTGCTTAAAAATAATAAGCTTAAGAGCAGAAAACCGTATATTATTGAGCAGTATGGGCAGGATTCGCTTAGCGAAGATGAGTTTTACAATGCCGTTATGAACCTTGATACGACTAAAGATTATTATATTACCGGATTTTTCATTGAGGAAAAATTTTATTCACAGGTAATTGACAGGGTAAGAGACTGCTTTTTGTTCAGAACGCTTTCCGAAGAATGGAACATTGCATATGCCGACAAAATCAACAATTGTGAGTCGGTAAGTATCCATGTAAGAAGGGGCGACTATTTATCTGATATTTATAAGGATAAATTCTTAACTCTTGGAAAGGATTATTATGAGGCCGCGATAAATTATGTCAGAGAACATTCTGATGATGCCTCTAGGCTTAAGTTCTTCATTTTTTCAGATGATGCCGATTTTGTCAAAGAAGAATTTAAGTGGATTAATGATAAAGTTGTAATTACAGGTAATAGCGGCGATTTAAGCTACAGGGACATGCAGCTTATGAGTATGTGCAAGTATAATATTATCGCCAACTCGACGTTCAGTCAGTGGGCTGCTTTGTTAAATGTATGTCCAAAGCATCTTGTGATTTATCCGAAAGCCTATATGACTGATACAGACAATGAAGTCAAATCTGACAAAAACTGGATAATGATATAAAAAAGTGCTGCACCAAAAGGTGCAGCGAAAAATGGAAAATATGAAAAAGAAAATGATTCTTTTGACTGATATTAATAGCTGTACATGTTTCTGAATTCAGTAGGTGTACAGCCTTTTATTTGCTTGAACATCCTGATAAATGCCGATATTGAGTTAAATCCCGAACGTACGGCAGCTTCTGTAATATTAATTTCAGGATCTAGCAAAAGCTGTTCTGCAAATTCAATTCTCTTCTGATTAAGGTACTTATAATATGAAGTGCCACTAAATTCCTTAAACAATCTGCTGAAATGATACTTGGAAAAGCCGGATATTTCAGCGACATCATCAAGCGATATATCTTCATTACAGTGCTGCTTGATGTAGTCTGTAATACTGACAAATTTCTCTAAGTATTCCTTCTGCTTATTAAGCTTAACGTCAGAGAAAATAACGTTAGTATTGGAAGTATTCCTATATATAAGAACTAAAAGATCTAATAGCTTCCCATAAACCGATGCGTCCTTAAGAGGAGCGTTACTCAAATATTCATCCTCTATTTCAAGCATCAGTTTGACACATTGCTCGTGAATTTCCGGATGATCCTCCGGTGTAATTAAAAGAGCCGGAGTTGATGAAGGAAAGAAATCGTCAAATTCATCAAGGGCATTTAACAGATTCATATTGAACTGGAAAATAATACGTTCCCCTTCCTGTTCATATAGCTTATGCAGCGAGCCGGGTCTAAGGAAAATAATGTCATGTTCCCTTAAATGATAGTGGACATCCGAAGGGAGTTCTACATGATATCCATTTCTTAATGGCATTATTACTTCTATAGGTGTGTGCCAGTGGAAAGGATATTCTTCTTTTTCATCATTGTGATAAAGCATAAGCGTTTTAGAGACGTCATAACTGACCGTTTCCTTTACGCCGTTAAGTATTTTAATCATAATTCCACCTAAAATATATCTGTTGTCGGCACTATTTTATACTAATTTAGTTTGTTTCGCAACATGCAATTAACAAATCGTGCTAAAAAATTAACAAATTTTATGTAAATTGTATTTATATAAAAACAATATATTAAGCAGTTTTGCTACAAATTGATGCTCAATTGTAAAAAATGCACAAAAAATATGATTTATTCTATTGCAATTGTAATAAATGACCTATGACTTCTTTTGATAATATAGCAAGAATTGATAATAAAAAAGCAACTATTGAATAGAAAAGCATATATCCGTATGATAATATCAACACATAAGGATGAACAATGGTGCAGCAGTTCATCTATGAAAATTGACAATCAATAATCCGACTTCTGCACAAGTCGAGAAAATCAGGAGGAATATTTCGTTATGAAGATGAAAAAGTTATTAGCACTTCTTCTTTCAGCAACTATGACAGTTGGAATGTTAGCAGGCTGTGGCGGATCACAGGAAGCAGCAGCACCTGCAGCAACAGAAGAAGCAGCACCTGCAGCAGAAGAAGAGGCACCTGCAGCAGAAGAAGAAGCACCTGCAGCCGAGGCATCAGGAGAAGTTGAAGAGATCACATTTATGGTATGGGATGATCTTGCAGCAACAGAAGACCTTATTTCTAAGGGTTATGCAGATTCAATCGAGAGATTTAACAAGGATTTTGAAGGAAAGTATCATTGTACACCTATCACAACAAACCTTGAAGAGTACTACACAAAGCTTAATGCTTTAGTAGCAGCTGGCGAGACACCGGACGTATTCATCGTATCACCTGGTGCTAACATGAATGACTACGCATTAACAGGCGTTGCAGCTCCTATCGATCAGTATCTTGAAGCTGACGGATGGAAGGATACATTCACATCAGATGCAGTATTCGCAGGAAGCACATATGATGATGGCATTTACGCAGTACCGCTTAACATCGCAGCAGCTTGTGTATTCTATAACACAGAGATGTTTGAGAAGGCAGGCGCATCAGTTCCTAAGACATTTGATGAGTTATTAGAGTCTTGTCAGAAGTTACAGGATGCCGGCTACACACCAATCACAATCTCAGCTGGTACAGCATGGTGCTTATCAATGGTAGCTGGATACCTTTGCGACAGAAATGGTCTTGTTCTTGACGACATTAAGGAACACAAGACAGATTGGAAGGATGAGAAGGTTATCAACGCTGGTAAGCAGATTCAGCAGCTTTCTAAGTACTTCCAGAAGACAGCAGCCGGTGATGACAACGATATAGCTACAGCAGCATTCTACAACGGAGAAGCTGCAATCCTTATCCAGGGATCATGGGCAATCGGTCAGATTAACGGTTCTTGTGCAGAAGGTTTCGCAGATAAGGTTGGCGTATTCGCATTCCCTGCAGTTGAAGGCGGAAACCCAGATGCTAACAGAGTTATTGCTAAGTCAGACTCACTTATGATGAGCGCTAGCACAAAGCATCCTGAAGCAGCAGTACAGCTTATGAAGTACTTCGTTGATGAGACAGCTCAGAAGTACACAGCAGAAATTGGTGGTAAGATTCCTGTAACAAATGTTGAGTACGATATGGAAGTTGCTCCACCAGAGCTTAAGTATGTTATGGATGTATTCAAGAACGCTTCTTCAACATTCGGATTCTACAACGAATCACTTGTTGATACAGAAGCTGGTTCAACATTTGATAACTGTTTCGTAGAAATCTTCAAGGGTGAGGATCCTGCAACAGCTCTTGATCCAATCCAGGAGTACTACGAGATGAACGTTTGGTAAGATACCACTCTGAATCAATTTAACAAATCATTAACATGATTTTGGGGCCAGCACCCAAATGGGTGCTGGCTATTTTATAGGAAATAATAGCCATTATTTCCTATAAAATGGTCAAAGGCCAGATAAAGGAGGTATTGTATGGACAAATTATTGAGAAACAAAAAAGCGATATTTTTATTTATCGCACCGGCGTTAATTTTATTTACGGTAGTTCTTTTTGTACCGATTTGTAAGTCAGTATATTATTCATTCTGCAATTACAAAACGAACTACCCAATCATATTTAATGGTTTAGATAACTATGTAAAACTGTTTACGAAGGATAAAGCAATGAGAATTGCACTTAAGAACTCAATGTTCTTCTTGGTTTTCTCTTGCGTTTCACAGCTTATCTGTGGTCTTTTGCTTGCGGCATTACTTACAAATATCAAAAAAGGAAAAGACTTATTTAAGAACATTTACTATTTACCATGTGTTCTTTCATCAGCTGCTTTAGGTCTTTTGTGGATGTTCGTATTTACACCTAGACTCGGTATTAACGAAATGCTTGCTTCCTTGGGAGTGTATGCTGATTGTACAGATGGTCCTGAATGGCTTTTCAATACAGAAGGATTTATCATTCTTCCAATCATCGTAATTTCAGTAGTTGCCCTATGGCAGTATGTAGGTCAGTCGATGATGCTTTACATGGCACAGATTTCAGGTATCAGTAAAGACGTATATGAAGCTGCATATATTGACGGCGCTAGTAAGCCACAGGCATTCATTCATATTACATTACCTTTAATTAGACCGATGGTTGCAACGGCAATGTCACTTAATGCGATCGGTTCACTTAAATTCTTCGATCTTGTATATAACATGATTCCCGAAGGATTCCTTGCAGGAAAGGCACACGTTCTTGCAACACACCTTTATGATCAGGGCTTTAAGTACAATAAGCTTGGATACGGTTCTGCAATAGGTGTAGTACTCATGGTAATGTGTCTTATCGTAACAGTAATTATTAATAAGTTTGTCAAAGTTGACAGCTACGAGATGTAAGAAGGGAAGGAGGAATAGAAATGAGCAAAAATAAAGACGTAACAATTTCTGCAACAAGTACAAAATCAAAAGTAGTACAGGTAATTATTTATGTATTCCTTACCCTTTTTGCACCACTCCTCTGGGTAGTTATTACATCACTTAAAGATGACAGCACACTTATGCTTTCACCATGGGCAATGCCTGACAAGCTTATGTTCGAAAACTATACATTTGCATGGACAGCAGGTAACTTAGGAAGAGCAACACTTAACTCATTTATTGTATGTACAATAACTCTTATTTTATCAATGCTCTTTGGCGCAATGGCAGCATATGCAATAGCTATATTAAGATGGAAGCTTGCTAAGCTCACATTGACATATTTCCTTATAGGAATGAAGTTTTCAAAGCTTAAGATGAGTAATTCACTTATTGGTATTATTATTCCATACATTACGTTCTCACTTCCTATTACTATATATATTCTCGTAGGTTTCTTTGAGGGAATCCCGAGAGAGCTTTTTGAATCTGCATGTATTGACGGATGCTCAGTTTATAAGATGTTCGGAACTGTTGCATTACCACTTGCAAAGACAGGATTCATGGTTACAGGACTTATGTCATTTGTTAATAACTGGAACGAACTTCTTCTGGCAATGGTATTTATTTCAAATGAAGCCAAGAAAACGCTGCCGGTATCGTTGACAAAATTCGTCGGTCCGTATAATACAAACTATTGTCAGATGTTTGCTGCAATTGTACTTGCCATCATTCCTACAATTATAGTTTACTGTATGTTCAGTAACCAGATTGTAGACGGACTTACACAAGGTGCAGTAAAGGGATAATAAAAATAATAATTATTTAGAAAGAGTATTTTCTTATGACGAGAGAAGAAGCGAAGAAAAAGGCAACTGAGCTTGTTGCCAAAATGACAACAGAAGAAAAGGCTTCACAGTTAAGATATGATGCTCCGGCGATTGAAAGACTTGATGTTCCTGAATATAACTGGTGGAACGAATGTCTTCACGGAGTTGCAAGAGCAGGTACTGCAACTGTTTTTCCACAGGCAATCGGTCTTGCAGCAATGTTTGATGATGAATTTCTTAAAGAAATTGCAGATGCAATATCTACAGAAGCAAGAGCGAAATATAATGCCTTTTCTGAAGAGGAAGACAGAGATATATATAAGGGACTTACAATGTGGAGTCCTAACGTGAATATTTTCAGAGACCCTAGATGGGGACGAGGCCATGAGACATATGGTGAAGATCCTTATCTTTCAGGGAAGCTTGGAAAAGCATTTGTTGAAGGTCTCCAGGGAAATGGCGAACATATGAAGGTTGCGGCATGTGCTAAGCACTTTGCAGTTCACTCAGGACCTGAAGCAATAAGACACAGCTTTGATGCCAAATGTTCTAAGAAAGACATGTTTGAGACATACCTTCCTGCTTTTGAAACACTTGTAAAAGATGCTAAAGTAGAAGCGGTTATGGGTGCGTATAACAGAGTTGAAGGCGAGCCGGCATGTGCGCATAAATTCCTTATGGAAGATGTATTAAGAGGCGAGTGGGGATTTGAAGGACATTATGTTTCTGACTGCTGGGCAATCAGAGACTTCCATGAGAACCACAAGGTTACAAAGAACTCCACGGAGTCAGCAGCACTGGCACTTAATACAGGCTGTGATGTTAATTGTGGATGTACATATGAGTATATTCTTGATGCATTAAGAGAAGGACTTATTACTGAAGAAGCAATTGACAGATCGCTTATCAGATTATTTACAACACGTTTCCTTCTTGGAATGTTTGAGCCTTGTGAATATGATGAAATCGGTTACAGCGAAGTTGAGAGCAAGGAACATATTAAGCTTGCAAAAAAGGCAGCAAGAAAATCGATAGTACTTCTTAAAAATGATGGAATACTTCCGCTTGATGTAACAAAGCTTAATTCAATAGGTGTTATTGGACCGAATGCTAATTCACGCGCATCATTAATCGGTAATTATCACGGCACTTCATCAAGATATGTAACTGTGCTTGAAGGAATACAAAAGGTTTGCGATAAGAATGATATAAGAGTTCATTATTCTGACGGAAGTCACTTATTTAAGGAAAGAGTAGAAAATCTTGCATTTGATGATGACAGAATTTCAGAAGCAGTAATCGTTGCCAAGAATTCTGATGTTGTAGTGTTAGTTGTCGGTCTTGATGAAACTCTTGAAGGAGAAGAAGGTGATACAGGTAACAGCTATGCATCAGGTGATAAGGAAACTCTTAACCTTCCTGCTTCACAGATGAGAATGATTGAAACTCTTGAAGCAGTTGGAAAGCCAATTATTCTTATTAATATGACAGGTTCGGCAATGGATTTGGCTTTTGCTAAGAATAACGACACATACGGTGCAATATTACAAGCATGGTACCCGGGATGTATGGGAGGAAAGGCAATAGCTGATATACTCTTTGGAAAGATATCTCCTTCAGGAAAGCTTCCTGTTACATTCTACAATTCGCTTGATGAGCTTCCTGATTTTGAAGACTACAGCATGAAGGGAAGAACATATAAATATATGGAAAATCCTGCACAATATCCTTTCGGATTTGGTCTTACATATGCTAATGTAGAAATGACCGGAGCATCTTTAGAAAATGAAGAAAATGCTAAGTCATTAATCAAATCAGACAATATATATGATGGAAGTATAAGCGTCAGAGCTAATATTAAAAATACAAGCGGAATTAAAACAGACGAAGTAGTTCAGGTATACATTAAGAATCATAACTCTGAGTATGCTGTACGAAATCATAGTCTGTGCGGATTTAAACGTGTGGGACTTGATGCTTTTGAAGAAAAGGAAGTAACAATTAATATCCCATCAAGAGCATTTATGGTTGTTAATGAAGAAGGCAAATATATACAGGACGGTGACAAATTCACCTTATATGTAGGTGTAAGCCAGCCTGATGAAGTAAGTGTTTCACTTTGCAAGGTTAATCCGCTTAAGATAGAAATAAATCTTTAAAGCTGTTTTTAGAAAAAAGTCTCGTCGTAAACGTTTTCGTCGAGACTTTTTGTCTTGTGAACATTGTATCAATTGAGTATAATATTGGTATGGAAAATTGGACAATTTGTACATGTACAATACGATTTTCCATAGCATATCAGTTAAGGAGGTTGTGTATGCTTTACGTTGGTGTTGATTTAGGAACATCCGCTGTCAAAATGCTTCTTATGAGAAACGACGGCAAAATTGAAAAAATTGTATCAAAGGAATATCCGCTTAGTTTCCCTCATCCGGGTTGGTCAGAGCAGAAGCCTGAGGACTGGTGGACACAGGTTATGGCAGGACTTAAGGAATTACTGTCAGAGTGTGATAAATCACAGGTTGCAGGAATAAGCTTTGGTGGACAGATGCATGGTCTTGTAATTCTTGATAAGGACGATAACGTAATCAGGCCTGCAATCTTATGGAATGACGGACGTACTACTAAGGAGACAGAATACCTTAACAATGTTATTGGTAAGGATAAGCTTTCACAGTATACAGCTAACATTGCTTTTGCAGGGTTTACTGCACCAAAGATTCTCTGGGTTAAAGAAAATGAACCTGAGAATTTTGCAAAGATCGCTAAGATAATGCTTCCTAAGGACTATATTGCATATAAGCTTTCAGGTGTGCATTGTACAGATGTATCCGATGCATCGGGAATGCTTTTATTTGATGTTAAGAATAAATGCTGGTCTAAGGAAATGATGGAAATCTGTTCAGTTAAGGAAGAACAGCTTGCTAAGATTTTCGAGAGCTATGAGGTAGTTGGATGCGTTAAGGAAGAAATAGCAAAAGAGCTTGGAATTCCTGCTGACTGTAAAGTTGTGGCAGGTGCCGGAGATAATGCTGCTGCGGCAATCGGAACAGGTACTGTTGGCGATGCAATGTGCAACATTTCACTTGGTACATCAGGTACAATCTTTATTTCAAGCAAGGAATTTACAGTTGATGATAACAATGCACTTCATGCATTTGCTCATTCAGACGGAAATTATCACTTAATGGGATGTATGCTCTCAGCTGCATCATGTAATAAGTGGTGGATGGAAGACATCCTTAAGACTAGTGAATTTGCAAAGGAGCAGGAAGGCATCGATGCTAAGCTTGGAGAGAATAACGTATTCTTCCTTCCTTATCTTATGGGAGAGCGTTCGCCTCATAATAATGCAGATGCAAGAGCTATGTTTATTGGTATGAGTATGGATACTACAAGAGCTGATATGACTCAGGCAGTGCTTGAAGGCGTATGCTTTGGCATCAGAGATTCCTTTGAAGTTGCTAAGGCACAGGGAATCAATATTACTAAGACTAAGATATGCGGAGGCGGCGCAAAGTCACCGTTATGGAAGAAGATGATGGCTAATGTCCTTGGTATTCCTGTTCAGGAAATTGAATCTGAAGAAGGACCGGGATATGGCGGAGCAATCCTTGCAGCTGTAGGATGTAAAGAGTTTGCTTCAGTTGAAGAGGCAGCAGAAAAGCTCGTTAAGGTTGTCGGAGAAGTTACTCCTGATAAAGAACTTACGGCCAAGTATGAAGAAAAGTATCAGAAGTTCAGAAAGCTTTATCCGGCA
>SFNX01000175.1 GCA_004552595.1 Lachnospiraceae bacterium
TTTTGCGGACCTTGTATCAATGAAATGCCTGAACTTGGAGCATGGGAAAAGGAGCTGCCTGACAATGTGCAGATAGTTGGGCTGATAGTTGATATTAGCAGCACGGATAACGAAACGCAGATTGCCGCTGCAAAACAGATTACAGAAAAAGCAGATGTCGGATTTGTAAATCTGATTGGCGGTAACGGAGATTTTGACGAACTGATAGGCTCTATTGTCGGCGTTCCGACGACGATTTTTGTAGACAAGTCGGGAAATATTGTCGGAGAAATAATAGTTGGCGCAGACGTTGACAGATACAAATCATTTGTCAATAAATACGTTGAAGCACTGAATAACAGCAGTCAGAAGCAGGCGGAATAATCAATTTATGAACGAAACAATAAAGCGTGCAATACGTCTTCTTATCCTTATTGTCGCTATAATCTTTATAGCATATGGCGCATTTCGCGGCGAACTAGCGGTAGTGTTAAGCAAAGCAATAAACATATGCTTAGAATGTATAGGACTTGGATAAATGAATCGCATCGGCACAGATATTAAAAGAAAAATAATACAAATCGCAGCCTTCGGATTTACTAATTCAAGGCTTGGTAACTTTGCAAAAGGCAAAATCTACACAGGCGAATGGAAAAAATTCTGCACGCCGGGACTGAACTGTTATTCTTGCCCTGCGGCAACTTTTGCGTGTCCAATCGGCGCAATGCAGGCAGTTGCGGGCTCAATCGATTACAAATTAAGCTTCTATGTAGTCGGCTTTTTGCTTGCAATCGGCGTCATATTCGGACGATTAATCTGCGGATACATATGCCCGTTTGGACTAATACAGGAGCTTCTCTTTAAGGTTCCTGTCAAAAAAGTAAAACTTCCTAAATGGATGACCCGCATAAAATACATAATTTTAGTCGTTTTTGTATTATTACTTCCTATAATGGTGACAAATTATTTAGGGATGGGAGATCCTGCATTTTGCAAATATATTTGCCCTGTCGGAACACTTGAGGGCGGAATTCCGTTACTCAGCACGCATAGCGAGTTAAGACAGACGTTAGGAGGTGTTTTTGCAATAAAGGTGACAATACTTGCAGCCGTTGTAATTGCAAGCTTCTTTGTGTACAGATTTTTCTGCAAAGCTATGTGTCCGCTCGGTGCAATTTATGCGCTTTTCAATAAGATAAGTTTTGTTCATATGTCGTTTGACAAGGATAAATGCATCGGATGCGGCAAATGCGCCAACGTATGCAAAATGGATGTTAATCCGGTTAAGGACTGCAACAGTACAGAATGCATCCGCTGCGGTAAATGCATCGAGGCATGCCCTACGGGTTCATTAAATTGGGGAATCGGGGGACACTCCCCTAGCATACAAAAGAAGGACCGTCTCCGTGACATACCCTTAGACATAAAAAGAACACAACTTAATAGTATAAACAAAAATGAGAAAGGAAAAAATTATGGGTCGAATTTATTTAAATGATGGGTGGAAATTTAAAGAGCAATTTGAATTAAGTGATAAAGAACCGGGCTGTTCTGAATTTGGATGGAAGGAAGTCAGAATCCCTCATACTGTGAAGGAACTTCCATTTCACTATTTTGACGAAAAGGAATATCAGATGATCAGCTGCTACAGACGGGTTCTGCATGCAGATAAAAGCTATGAGAACAAGGCGTGCCTCTTAACATTTGAGGGCGTGGCACATGAGAGCGAACTGTTTGTGAACGGTGAGTCGGTTTATAATCACCACTGCGGATACACGGCATTTACGGTTGATCTGGCGCCGTATCTTAAGATTGATGCGGACAATGTGATTGCGCTTAAGGTCGATAGCCGCGAGTCAATTAATGTGCCACCGTTTGGCTTCGTCATTGATTACATGACTTATGGCGGCGTGTACCGCGACGTTTATATTGATATTAAGGAAAAGAGTCACATTGAGGATGTTTTCGTTAAGACAAAAATCAAAACCGGAGGCCTTGACTCCGCGACAATATGCGAAGTAACAGTTGCAAATCCGCTTGAAGGGTCTACGATAAAGCAGTACTTAAGGAAATGTACATCGATTGAAGAAGCTACAGATGATAACGAAAATACAAAAAACCATCTGCTTTTTAAGGAACTTGAAACAAAAACGACGGTAAGTGAAAACGAAAAGGTTTACAGTATTACGCAGTTTACAGACCGTATAGAGCTTTGGGACATTGATAACCCTAATCTTTATGAAATCAAGACTGTGCTTTTTGACAAAAATGGTGAAAAGCTTGATGAAAAGACAGTTCGTTTTGGTTACAGAAAGGCTGTATTCCATAAGGACGGATTTTATCTTAACGGAAAGCGCGTGAAAATCAGGGGACTTAACCGCCATCAGAGCTATGCATACACAGGATATGCGATGCCTGAGTCAATGCAGAAGCTTGATGCGGATATTTTAAAAAATGAGCTTGGACTTAATGCCGTAAGAACGTCGCATTATCCGCAGTCACATCACTTTATTGACAGATGCGATGA
>SFNX01000176.1 GCA_004552595.1 Lachnospiraceae bacterium
TTTGAGGAGTTTTTGCCCAAGGCAATAGGTCGTCTATGTGATCAAGAGAGCCATCTTTTTTTCGTTCAGATAATTCTGTAATAAGGAATTCTAAATATTGGTAAACGTTTAATCCATTGGCTTTTGCTGTTTCTACTATGCTGTAGATAATTGCACTGGCTTTTGCACCATTAACAGATTCACAAAACAGGTAATTCTTACGGCCGATAGTAAATGGCCTGATAGCCTGTTCCGCGTAGTTGTTATCCATCGGAACATCGCCATTCTTTAAGAATGCGCGAAGGTATGGCTCCTGGTTAATGCTATATGCGATGGCTTTGCCAGTTTCGCTTTCATGAGCAACAAGGTTGTATTCCTTTTTAACCCACGCAAAGTAGTCGTTGACCATTGGCTTAAGGATCAACTTTCGATTCTTTTCTCTATCTTTCTTGGTTAGATTATCGTATTTGTTGTCTTCGTGCATGATCTTGGTAATCATGTCGTAAGCCTGTTTAGCGATTGAATCTTTTGAGGCTTTATCACCCAAAGATTTTATTATCTCCGCATACTTTCGCCGGGCATGAATCCAACAACCTGCGACCTTAAGGTCATCACGTTCACTTGCTATTTTGTGATAGACCTGATATCCATCGGTGACTATTGTTCCGGAGAATCCGCTAAGAAAATCTCTTGGATAATCGGGAGTTCGTCCAGGTTCCCAGTCAAAGAGAACAATAGGTGGCGTTCCACATAAAGGTCGATTTCTGTATACCCACATGTAGGTTTTCGCTCCGTCCTTTTTATCATCGATATGCATTACCTTGCATGGTGTTTCATCTACATGTAATACCTTGCTGTCGTATATGCATTTGTGCATTCGCTCGTAGAGTAATGATAAATATGTATCGGAGCTGTTAATTACCCAGTTGGCGAGCGTGTTAGTAGCTATGTTAATACCATTATCATTAAAGGATCTTGCCTGCCTATCAAGTGGTACATGATTGCCGTATTTAGAAGTAAGAATTGCAGCAATAAGAGATGGTGTAGCTATAGAGTTTCTAAATACATCAGCAGGTCTATTAGCCTTAATAATTGTGCCATCTGCTCCTTTGGATTTGTATGTGTGAACATGATGCTCATCAACTATGAATGTCTCTGGAATAATGAAAAGTCGCTTGTATACTTTTGCAGGAAGTTCATAGTAACCTTCAGGGAATTTCTCATTAAGCTCTTCCTCAGAAAGAGTATGATTGAATATCCTTGTTGGAAGATCAGATAAATCAGCTTCTCGTTTGCCGGATTTCTTTTTCCTTTTGTAAGAGATGGTGATTTCATCGATATCAGGTTCTTTAGAATCATCCTTAAGGACCTCTGCTTCGTTGAATAATTCTGAATAATAATCAAAGAGAGACATTTGTCCATCAATAGTAGCGGCTTTTTCTGAGCTCTTACCAAAATGTCTCTGATTAGAAAGTCTGATTTGTGCTGTTAATGCCTCAACCTGAGCTAAAAGCTTCTGTGTTTGAGAGCTTTTTGTTTGTAGTATCTAAAAGCATGATCTGACCCTGAAGAGTTTTAATAATCATAGCCATTGATTCTTTATTAAGAGAATTTAATTGTTCTTCATTAAGAAAAGTCATAATCAAAAGTCCTTTCAAACACTACTTAATTATAGCAAAAATACAGTATTTACGCTATGTTGAGGGTTTTGTGCATTCGTCAAAATGCCTATGGAAAGAACTTACGAGAAAGCTTATATAAAGCATAGAGAACAGATATAAAACAAAAAGAAAAGTACTCTGAATACAGTTCAGAACAGGCTGTAGAAGCCATTATCAGGTGTCCTGAATTGTATAGAGAGTACCTTAAAAAAGGAGAAAATAATTTCTCTGTTTTGCACAATGAAAACTAGAAAAATCTTAAGCACAGTGTTTAGGATTAACTGGCTTTATCAACGGATCAATGGCAAATCCCTGCATAAGCCATTTGAATTGCTCGGGGGATAGATTGCGGACGTCAGTTGATGTTCTTGGCCATGTAAAGCGGCCACTTTCTAGTCGCTTTGTAAGCATTAGAAAGCCATCACCTTCCCAAAGAAGTGCTTTCATTATTTTCGCATTATGACCGCAGAACATAAATAATGTCTTGCCGATAAAGACGTTCATTTTGTATTTTTGCTCAATAATGGCAGATAAGCCGTTGATTCCGTAGCGCATGTCGGTTGCACCACATACGATGTAAATGTTTCTGAAGTCCTTAGGATTTAAATCATTAAGCATAGCGCACCGCCTTTATAACGTTGGCTAATAGCTCGGGATTAGTCAGTTCATTAATTTCAATACTTACGTCGTTAATGGATAACCTTATAGATGGTAAAGCGTAAGAAGAAATCCTAGTACGTGTAGAAGAAACATTAGAGAAGTTAGATGTAGTTGAAGAAATAGAAGCAGATGATGATACTAGTTCATTATCAACGGGAACAATTTCCGGCAAAGAATCGTTTACATAGGCTTTCTTTACTTCAGCATACCAGTAATAGTAAGTATCATGTGAAATGTTGTTGGCTTTAAGCCAGTCTTTGACTGTGGTACCTGAGGCTTTGGCTGCTTTACAGTCATTGATGATCTTGGCCCAGGTTCTAAGTTGCTTGCTGTGATTTGTTGAATTAGTGTTATTCATGAGTACCTCCCGAACGAAAGATGGGGAAACTTGGGACGATGGAGCCGAATTTCCCGAAAGATGGGGAAACTTGGGACGATAGAGCCGAATTTCCCGAATAGTTGAGTATGTGGAATTGTCTCATGATATAATGGAGGAATTCAAGTACTCATGGTTGAGTGCTTACAACAAAAGCATCCATTAACTGAAATAGTGTTTTCCTAAGGTCAGAAGAACCACGTTTTGAAGTGGAAACACTTACCTTTCATTGTCATAATGATAGGATATTTAGGGAGCTTGAATACAGTTTTGTTCATGAGAGTGTGTAGCGACTCAACTGTTGTGGATGCGCTATTAAGTCGGTCGACGACTTGCTTGATAATAATTTTTGTAATATCATCCTTAGGAAGTACAGGAACTAGTTCTTTTGTTTTTTTATAGATCCCTTCAGCTTTGGATTTGCTGAAGTTGTGCTTCGTGCGTTTGCAACAGGCGGTTATCAGTCTAAATTACGTACGTGAAGTCCAAGAATGGAAGCCGACATACCTATTAATCTATCATTGTACAGTTTAAGCTACAAGGTGGATAATTCCTTTCTGGTTGTAAGGGATATTAACCATATTTAAATGGTAGAAGAGAGTTAGCGATTAAGATATGCATTGTAGGAGAAGTATTGAATAAATACTCTACGCTGATTTGCAGAATCAACAAGATAACTATGAAAGATGTATTTATGGTTTAATATCAGAATAACATTTTGAAGGAGTATCGGGACTTACCCCCCCATTGCTAGATTGTTATAGTATGTGTTACAAAATTCATTGTTCTAATAACTAGGGCAATCTTATATGGAAAAGAAATAGTTTGTTCAATATTTACCTTTACAAATGGAGCTAGGAGGGATTCTTTGATTCTTTCTGGGGGATAAATTGGCCGTTAGAACAATTATATTAACGGCAACGATAGGTGGAAGGTTTGAAATAAAAGAAGGCAGTTGGAGAGCGATACTATTATATAGTGGATTTTCATATCAAGTCATGGTGGGAATATATTGTGTATAGAGAGTTAATAAGGAGAAAGTTATTGAGTATTATAAAGGAAAATAGGATAAAGTCAATCTTTATTTTAATGATTATACCACTTTTAGCGGTAGTTGTTTATGGTATTAGATATAATCAAAACGTAATAAATATATTTCTTCCTAATGCATTGAGTAACTCATCGTGGAATGATGAATTGATTTATTATAAAACTATAGAAGGTATACTGAAATATGGAAAGCCACAGGGGTATTTTGGGTATAACGAGTCGCATGCTTTAGTGGGTAATTTAGGCGCATGGAGCCCCTTTATATATCTTTTTGATTTACTGTGGGGGAGAATTATTAACTGGAATTATAATGCACCTATAGTGGCAAGAATTGTATTTGCAATATTCGGGTTTGCAGTATATGGAGTTTGTAGGAAACCGAGTAATAAAGATTGTTTTTTTATTGGACTATTTGTGATGTCGTTTTCTTTATTTGCCAGGTACATGGTTTCAAACATGGCGGATCACTACTTTACCATATTACTCATTATATTAATTTCGTTAATTTACAACAAGCAGTTTGGAAGGAAAACAGATGATATATTAGTTTCGAGTATAATAATATTACTTTCATTGATGAGACCGTATATGGTGATTATGTGGCTTATATATATGGAGATGAATCATAATTGTTTTAGAAAAATTATGAAGCAAGTTTTACTTGCAATGATGAGTATTATCGTATATTTTGCTTCTTCCTATTTTATGACGGCTTCATATTTTATACCATTGATAAAAACAGCATGGATACAATTAATTTTCAGCAATCCAATATTAGGAATAAAAAATGTTATTGAAATAATATTGGAAGGCTGCAAAAGTACATTTGATTATAGTAAGGCTGCGTTTGTTTATGGAGACAGTATTGGTTTACAATACGTTATTTTCATTGCGTTCACAGCAATTTTTTTCTTGTTATCATTGAAAAAGGATTATATACGTTTTAGATGGATTTCGTGGATGATGATTAATATTTTACTTTGGTTCGCGATAGTATTGCTATATGATTTTGGGGTCGGGAGCCGCCATATTATGCCGTTTATCGTTGCTGAGGGAATCCTTCTTATTGAAGAATTGAAAACACATTGGAAGATGTCAATAATTATTTTGGTAGCCTATTTGTGCATAGTGAAATTTCAAGAACCCAATATGGTAACGTTACCTCAATATAGTGAAAGAATGGAGAAAACCATTGCGGATGTGAATTCACAGATGACTGATTGTAATTCGCTAAAAGAAAGTGATGCTTGGGCTAATACTTTGATATGGGTTTTTTCAGACTCAGAAGGATTATTTTCATGGCAGACACTATACGGAATACCTGCTGGAATGGGTATTAATATATGC
>SFNX01000177.1 GCA_004552595.1 Lachnospiraceae bacterium
TTTTGGGCGACTTTGTCCTCGCGCTTGATGCCGATAACATTACTATGAAAGCGCTTAAGGAATACTTTGACAAAAATACAGGCCGTGTATGCAAAAACAAATTCGGCTTTTCTTCCACATATAAATACAGTGCATGCGAGTTCGAGGATGCAAATTATATACTTGGTGCACCTGAATTTGTGCTGAGGGATGACTACGAAAATTATAGGGAATATGTGGAAAAGCATTCTGAAAATGGCGAGCGAGTCGTCGTTTTGGCTAAATATGACGGAGTGCTTACAGGAAAGGCACTTGATTCAAAGGCAAATGCGATTGCATTTGTTACTCTTACAAATTTAATCAGGGATAATGCACGTCAGACATTTGAATATTTCAGGGATGAGGGCGTTAGTATCAAGGTGATTTCAGGTGACAATCCGATTACTGTTTCTAAAATTGCGATGCAGGCAGGAATTGAGGGCGCAAAAGATTTTATAGATGCTTCAAAGATCACCGAAGATAGCGAGCTTATTGATGCACTTAACAAATATACTGTTTTTGGTCGTGTAACACCCGAAATGAAGCGCAGGATGGTAAATCTGCTAAAAGAGATGGGGAATACCGTTGCAATGACCGGCGACGGAGTAAATGATGTTCTTGCACTTAAGGATGCCGACTGCAGCGTTGCAATGTCTTCAGGAAGTGAAGCGGCGTGCCAGGTTTCACAGGTTGTTCTTTTAGATAATGATTTTTCAAAAATGCCAAAGGTAGTGCTTGAGGGCAGACGTGTAGTTAACAACATCCAAAGGTCAGCGGGACTGTTCTTTGTGAAGAATATATTTTCGTTTTTACTGTCCTTACTTTCGTTAATATTCGTATTCAAATACCCGCTGGAGCCTTCGCAGGTTTCGTTTATTACGATGTTTACAATAGGTATCCCGGGATTCTTCTTAGCGTTAGAGCCTGAAAAATCGCGTATTGAAGGTAAGTTCCTTCCAAATGTTTTAAGGAAGGCAATCCCCGGCGGGGTGGCGGATGTATTTGCAGTCGGGGCACTTGTTTTTTGCGGTAACGCATTCAATTTAGAAAGCTCCGACATTTCAACAGCTGCAACGCTTTTACTCTCAATGGTTGGGTTTATGGTGCTTATTAAGGTGTGCACACCGCTTAATAAGCTTAGAACAACGATAATTGCCGGAAACTTTATCGGACTTATATTAGCAGGAATATTCCTTAACAGGCTTTTTGCGCTTGAGGCGATGTCGATAGAGTGTATACTGTTGTTTGTGATGTTTTCATTTGCTGCAGAGTCATTTTTACGGCTCATAGGTAAGGTGGTGGAGAGGATTTTTCCATTGCCTCAGTAGGTGGAGATACCTGCAATGAAGTTAAGTGCGAAAAGTTAAATATATAGTTTAATAAGGAGGAAAAAATATGAAGAGATTCTTAAGTATATTGATGGTGTTTACAATGGTTGCTTTGTTGGCAGGTTGTAGTAAAGGAACTAGTGGCAGTGCAACGGAGGAAGCTGGTAACACAGCGGAGGCTGTTCCTGATACACTTGGCAAAAAATACGTTGCCGTATTTGATAAGTCTAAGGAAACAACGGCTGATGCAGTTGTTTCTGAACTTCTAAATCAGGTAGAGACAGAAATTTCACTTGATAAGGTTGATGTGACAGAAGGTTACCTTGCGGGATTTGACAATGAAATCAGCGGATTTTCAAAGGCTGTCATGTTCACACCAATGATTGGAAGCATCCCATTTGTCGGATATGTTTTTGAAACAGACGATACGGATAAGCTTTTATCTACGCTTAAGGAAAACGCTAACCCGGCGTGGAATATTTGCGTTGAAGCGGATGAAACAGTTTATTCAGTGAAAGACGGTCTTGTTCTGTTTTTAATGTGCCCGGACAGTAATAAAAATGACAATAAATAAGAAATTTCTGCAGGTAATCGCGGCCTTTCAGATTCTGTTTTTCCATCTGTGGGCCCCGATTACCTCAACGCAGATTGAACAATTCGTTCTGAAAACTGCATATGTCGGTGTCGATATGTTCTTTTTTCTGTCTGCATATTCGCTTGCCGGCAGGGAAATTGATTATGTGCCGTTTTTAAAAGACAGAGTGCTCAAATTATACGCTAAGTTCGCCTTTTTCGTTCTGATAATGGCGCTTTTCTCAAAGTCGTTTGGGGTAATCAGAGTTGTCAAATCACTAACCCTAATTGAATTCTTTCAAAAAGGCGGCGGCGCATTTCTTTGGTTTATCCCGGCAATCCTCATTTTATACATAATTTACCCGCTTTTCCTTAAGTGGAACAGCAGGTTTAAAGTTATATGGGTGTTGCTAATCTGGCTCATTGCCGGTGTATTTTCAGAACATGTGCTTTCATACACTGCGGTTTTTATTTTTACAAACAGGATTCCCATAATACTTGCAGGATACCTGTTTAAGACGTATTGTAACGAAAAATGCGACGAGGCTAAGCATAGTGATACAAACTGGCATG
>SFNX01000064.1 GCA_004552595.1 Lachnospiraceae bacterium
TGCACCAATAATCAATTAACCAAACTGCAGACTCATCATCCGAAACCACACCAAGTTCAGAGATACGTTTCTTATCATCGTCCCCGAACTTTTTCTTAATATCTTCATAATGAATACTTTTTAACCATTCATCAGTACTTGCCTTTACCGACAATGCATACTCATACAAGGCTTCTATGTTGAGTTTTTTAGAAAACTCTGCAATTTCCTGTTTTACCAATTCATTTCCTGTAGTTATAATATCTGCACCTATTTTCTTGTCGAAGTTATTTTCATATAGTACTTCCTTTTTCCTTCTTATCAATGAATTAACCACGATATCTTCAATTCGAATTATATGCCAAATGGAATATGCTACCGTCTTAGAGTGATAACCATCAGCATTAATAAACGGGATTGCACAATAATCGTCAGAAGACAATAACTTCTTCCACGATAACATTTCTTGCATCAACATTTCTCGTAATTTCAGGAATTCATTTATTCCATCATAAAATGTTGCTTTTTTCAATTTACTCTGAGCTAATTTATTCTTATCAGACCATTCTCGATTCATCTATCAATACCGTCCTAATTTGATATAATCCCCTAAAGCACTGAAATTAGAATTTTAGTTAAGTTTATACTCTTTCTCTAAGGCACGATGTCTTAAAACCATAAATGGCAAAGGGATAATAACTCCTCCCATCGTAAATACCATTTCCAGCACCTCACTCGGCATAATGTAACCTAACCAAAATCCAAGTTCTATACATATTCCATAAACAATCCAAATAAAACCATGTTTTTTATTCCATTGTATTACATCAAAAATTTCTTCTTTCTTTGGTGGGGCAATAACATTATAAAATCCTACTGGATTTTCTTTTTTATTAAATTGAGAAATACCGATAATAACCATTATTACTGCCACAATCGATATAATAACTAATCCCATTATCATCTCTGCATTCATACTAATCACCAATCCTTTCGTTCCGAAAACCGGAATTTATCTATCAATTCAATTTACACATTGTTTCTGACGTTCTGATAAAAAACTCCTTACTTCTTCTGTTTCCTTTGCATCAAAATTATATTTCAGTGCCTCTCCTACATATTTTGCAATTTCAGCAAAATAATCATAAATTACATACAGTTTACTCCATATATCTTCGTATGTACCATTTGGAAAAACACTATGAAACCTTTTCATTTCTTCCAGTGACAAAAATCTTTTTAAATATTTACTATGGTTACCAGTAGTTACATTGAAATCGTTATCCACACCAATTTTCCAATTCAACATTTTAATAAACATCTCCATCATCAAAACATCATAAGCATATTTTGCATAATAGAGCTCTTCTCTACATAACCCCTTAGAAATATAGACGCTTAACCATCTGAATTCATTACATGTATTGTAATATTCCATCTCTGATGGTTTTTGAATGTAAAAAACACTTTCATCGTCTATTTGCTGTAATTCCTTAAAATTATCCTTGTTTAACAGAACAATTCGTGGTTCACAGTAACCCTGTTCTTTATCAATATTGCAAACATCTATCAGTGTCAAATCTATTCTGTTTCCATCTTTAAATTGAATCAGATATGCAAAATTATCGTGTCCTGCATAATTATATGGGTGAGAATACCAATCCATAGGATATTGTACAATTAGGATTTCACCAAAGATTTCAACCCATTTGTTATCTTTTGTAAACTCGCGAATATCACTTACTATATAGCATATATCAAAATCACAATACTGGTCATGAGTTGCGTTTTTATTTGCTCTCGAACCTTCCATGGTCACAGCTCTAATTCGTTCATCATTTATCGCTACATCCATTATTAGCTTCATCATTTCTTCTTTATTTCTCATCTTTTCTCACTTCCAGATATAAATACAAATTCAAATTCATGCATACTTTCAATCTCTCCTACAGACCGAAAGATGTGAGGCACAATATCCTATCGACCTGCTTTAGCTTGCTTATAAAGCAAAATACCTTTGATAAGCAATAACAGGAACGTTACTGTTATCGCATACGGCTCTCTCGCCATCGCCAAAAACAAAACAGCAATTATACTGAGTCCTACAGAGATGAATGTAACCGCTTTTTTGTCCTTTTCAAATTTGAAATAGACCATTAGTATTTTCACGATTCCGGTAATCGTTAAGCTGATAAACAATGCCCAATAGATTCTGATTATGAAAGCATTGCCATCTACATACCCAAAGAGATTTACCGAATAGATATATCCATTGACCGGTTTGGGATACAGCGGAAGAAATATCAACATCAGTGAAAACAAGTCAACAAACCCCAATATCAAATCGCATACACGATTGAGATTTGATTTGTTTTCTTTTTCTGCTATGAAAATCAATTGTTCTCCGGATAACAAATCATCAATTGATATAGAAAAATAGCTGGATATTTCCTTTAATGAATCTATGCTTGGATATCCCCTTCCGGACTCCCATTTTGAAATAGCGGTTCTGGAAACAAATAATACCTCGGCTAATTCTTCCTGTGTCAAGCCTCGACTTTTTCTTAATTCCTGAAGCTTTTCATGAAATTCCAAAACCTGCACCTCCCATACTGATTCTATCTTTCTTTTAATGCCAGCATAACTGCTGCTTTATAAAGCATATACAATCCGACACTTAGCAGTTCACCACCTACGATATCCGTAAACCAATGTACTCCGGAAATCAATCTCCCAGTCACCATAAATACCGAAAAAGCGATTGCCGCAATCGTTATTATTTGTTTCACCCTAATGCCAGAAAGTCTACGCTTAATTTGCTCGACCAAGGCAGGCATTACACTTAATACCAACAAGGTAGTTGAGGATGGATAAGAAGCCTCCATCCTTCCTTCTATTAAAATCGGTCTGTAATTGATTGGGATAATTTCAAAAATCGTATATGCCAAGAACACGATGACAAAATACACACCCAAAATCATGATATCTGCATCCACCCTGAAAATGCTTCTTCTTTTGATCAACTGTACCAGTCCAATCCCTGCGAAAATAAGGCATATTACAACAGGCACCAGCCCCATCCAATCGGTAATCGTATAAATTGCCATGTTTACCCCTGTAAAATGGTGAAACCAGCAATTGAATGTCGCAAATCCAATACTTGTTCCGTTTTGACCAAGTGGCTGCACATCCACAGTCAGAATCAAAACTGTCCATACTGCAAACATTGCAAGGGATATGCTTCCCATCAACAGACTCTTTTTTTTGCTCTTATTCATAATTTTACATCCTTTCTGTTTTGGCTTGTCTTTCCAACAACTCCACCTTATCAAAAAGTGTAAAACTATGAAAGAAACGCTCTTTCACATGCGTGATACGATTCGTATCATTCCCGCAAATGCTTGTTTTTCAATATATTTTTCTGATTTTACAAAAACCGCTCTTATGCAATGGTAACCTCCTGAATTCACAGATATCATTAACTTGTATTCTATCGAGAAGGGAGGGCTTATATATGCTAACCATTGTCTAATATAATTCATTTATCTCACCGCCAAATTCAAGTCTTCTGTTGCTTTCAATCTCTCCACAAGACTGAAATTTGTCAAGTTCTCCACATAACTAAAGCAGACGCATAACATCATCGATGCTTACGCTGGTATTTTCCTCTGAGCTCACTCTTTTGAAGAATATGATCTTCTGCTAATTTAAGGATATCTTCTTTTCTTGACTTTTCGTCAGCCTCTAATGTGCAGTCAAGGGTATACAGAGTAAACAAATACTCATGATTCCAGTTAAACGGAGGCTTTGGACCACGATAACAGTGTTTCCCATAAGCTATCCCCTGCTCGATGTGTATCGGAGTTTCTATTACACTTCCTTTGGGTATACCACCCGGAATACAATCCGCAGGCTTAATATTCCATGCCACCCAGTGATTATAGCCTGGCTCTAAAGGATGACCCAAGTCATCTAAAGTAATAACCATTGTTTCTGCTTTTGGGTCAATCCCTTCTATATGAAATTCCGGAGATCGGTCTTCTCCAAACCCTGCATTATAGTCAGGTATCCATCCGCCCTCAACGAAACAAGGTGTAGTCAGCTTAAGCATGTTCATAATCCTCCACAAATTCAAATTCATACTTACTTTCATCTCAACAGAAACCTAGAAGTTATCTGTCTGATTTCTTCGTCAATTTTTTTCATAGAATACTATATCCATTTTTTCGTTTATATGCTCAACCTTTCCAGTTTGAACATATCCCATTTTCTCATATAGATGTAGATTTCCCTTTTCTTGTAAAATTGTATCCAAACACCAATGGTCAGAACCATATATATTTTCAAGTTCAATCATTGCTTGTTGAGCATATCCTTTATTGCGAAATTCACCCATAATCCAAATTGGCGAAATTCTTTTTCTACTTCCATCGTTTTTATTAACTATTCGTACTGCACCAACAACTATATCATTCTCAACGATATAATAATAAGTTGTCCAAGGCTGTTCAAATTTAGCGATTATTTTTTCTAAGCTTTCAGTTGCCGGACTCATATCGAAATCTTGATATTTATCTAAAAGCTCTGTAAATGCCTCTACTTGCATTTTCCAGATTGTTTCTATATCTTCTCTCGTTGCTTTCTTTAATGTGATAGCCATTATCCTTCTCCTTCCTGTAATCGGTTGCACAACTTCAAAGTTTCTGTTGCTTTCAAGTCTCTTCTTAAGACTTAAATTACCGATCCCTTATTTTTTGAAAAGTCTGTGCATCATTTGCCTCTAATAATCGTAATATAGATTGAAACAATACTAACTAAGATTTCCCAAAAAGTATTGTAAATAGAACATGTTGGTTAATAATTATAAACCAAGAAAATAAGATGGTCAATTATCGAGGAATTCACAGATATAAATTCATAAAATGCTTCCACATGCCTCCTACTATATTTACTTATGTCTTATGACACTCCTCACGGTAATAGGGCCGTTTCTTTTGCAACTACATGTAATTTGTCCGAGTTCATCTGTACGATAGATTGAAGTATCCACTGATTCAAGGCGTTCAAGCGTTTCGTTATGCGGGTGTCCATACGAGTTCGTTAGGACAAAGAAAATGATACAATTCAACGATGAACCCTTTAGACAGCAAAAAGGGTGTTCAAATGAACACCCCTATGAAGTCTGCTGCTCTTTAATTTTATGTATATGCTGACGCATTATTTTATTATTACACCATCTGAAATCTTGGTTAGAAAGCTCTCTAACTGAGTCTTTTTTCTTCCATAACACTCATATATGCTGGTCTGATGATTTTATCCGTGCAAATCATCTCTTCTATTCTGTGTGCACTCCAACCTACGATTCTAGCTACTGCAAACATGGCTGTATAAAGTTCTACCGGTATACCCAGCATATCGTAGACAAATCCACTGTAAAAATCTACATTGGGACTGACACCTTTATAGATATGTCTTTTATCTGCTATGATCTTTGGAGCAAGCATCTCTATGTTTTCATACAATTCAAGATCTTTTTGCCTTTTCTTTTCCTCTGCCAGTTGTTTTACATAATCTTTAAATACTCTCTCCCTCGGATCAGAAATAGAATATACTGCATGTCCCATTCCATAGATTAAGCCCTTTTGGTCAAATGCATCTTTATCAACAATCCTTCTTAAGTATGCTTCTATCTCATCCTTATCTGAATAATCCTTTATATGCGCCCTAATATCATCCATCATTTCCATTACCTTAATGTTGGCGCCTCCGTGTTTTGGTCCTTTTAGCGAACACATTGCTGCTGCCATCGTAGAATAAGTGTCAGACCCGGATGACGTAACGACTCTTGTGGTAAATGTAGAATTATTACCTCCTCCATGTTCCATATGCAAAATGAGTGCCGTATCTAAAACCTTTGCCTCTGTAAGGGTATATTTCCTGTCTGGTCGCAGAAGCATCAATAGATTTTCCGCGGTGGAAAGCTGTTTATCGGGATGATGAATATACATACTCTCATTTTTTTCATAATGATTGTAAGCATTATATCCATATACTGCCAACAATGGGAACTCACTGATGAGCTGGATGCACTGACGCAGCGAATTGCTGACACTTGGTTCTTTTACCTTTTTATCATAAGATGCCAGGGTAAGAATACTTCGGGTCATGGAATTCATGACATCCTCCGAAGGTGCTTTCATAATGACATCCCTTGTAAAATTGGTTGGCAATATCCTACACTCTCCAATAATTCTATCGAAGTCTTCCTTCTCTCTTTCATCAGGCAGTTTTCCCATCAAAAGAAGATATGCTATTTTTTCAAATCCAAACTCATTTTGTCCTAAACAATGAATCAAATCTTCCACTCGATAGCCCCGGTACCACAATTCCCCATCGCAGGGAATCTTCTGATTATCAACAATTTTTGAAGACACTATTTTTGATATGTTGGTAAGTCCTGTAAGGACACCTTTCCCATTTTCATCTCTAAGCCCTTTGTTTACGCCATATTCTTCAAATAACCGCGGAGCAATGTTATCATTTTTCAGACAAACTGCTTCCAATTCTTCAAAATAATCATTCACCTGCTCCGTTGTCATCTCTATTCACCTCCAGATTCTCCACCTCACTGCTCATAATAGTTTCCAACTGCTTCATAAGCTGTAGTAACTGAATCAAATTATCCTTTCCAAACTTTTCGAACACCTTCCCGTAATACTTCTTAAGTGTTTCTTCCTGCGCCCTTAACAGGCTTCGTCCGCTTTCAGTAATTGTAACATAGGTGCCCTCACTGCCGTTACCGTCATGAGACCATAATACATATCCTACGTCTCGTAGCTTTTCTACCATTTTAGAAATCTGTCGCATCGTCATCTGTAGCCTGTCCGCTAAATCCTTCAGATAGACTCGTCCTGAATAAATGTCGGATGTCTCCTCCATTGCAATATATTGTAATGCAATGTATTCCGGGATACTCATTTTCATAAAGACATCTTTTCTATGCTCCCGGTTAAACAAGTGCCTTTGGTATATCAATTCGTTGGACAGCTTTATAATATCTGTATTTCCTATAGTTTCTGCCATATGACTCCTCCTTTATTTAAAATAAGGGAAGCAACAGACTGTCACTTCCCTTCGTAAAAGAGAATGGTTTATTTTAATAGCCCATATCCGGTTGCGCCGGCATTGCAGGTGTTGTTTCCTTAATATCTGCCACAGCAGCCTCCGTTGTTAATAAGGTTGATGACACACTAATTGCATTGGAAAGTGCACTTCTTGTAACCTTGACAGGATCAATAATTCCTGCATCGACCATATTGACGTACTGTTCAGAAACTGCATCAAAGCCTATGCCCTCATCTGACTCCTTTACCTTATTGATGATGACAGCACCCTCTAAGCCTGCATTTTCAGCAATGGCACGAAGCGGAGCCTCTAATGCCTTGGCTACAATCTCTGCTCCTGTTCTCTCATCACCCTCCATGCTTGATATCATGTCATATACCGCCTTTTGTGCGTGAACATAAGCAGAGCCACCGCCACTAATGATACCCTCTGACACAGCAGCCCTAGTGGCATTTAATGCATCTTCCATACGATACTTAGCTTCCTTCATCTCTGTTTCGGTTGCTGCTCCAATCTTAATTACTGCAACACCACCGCCGAGCTTAGCTACCCGGTCTACCAGCTTATCCCTGTCGTACTCAGAAGCATCTGCAGCCTGTCTCTTAATCATTGCGATTCTGTCTTCAATGTCCTGCTTCTTTCCCTCGCCATCCACGATGGTTGTATGTTCCTTTGTTACTTTAACTGATTTAGCCTGTCCAAGCATATCAACTGTGATATCCTTTAGCTGCATACCAAGATCATCGAGTACTGCCTGTCCACCTGTCAGAATTGCAATATCCTTTAACATCTCCTTACGACTATCACCATACCCCGGTGCCTTTACAGCTACGACCTTGAGCGTGCCTCTCAACCTGTTTACGATTAGTGTTGTAAGTGCTTCACCCTCTACATCATCTGCAACAATCAGCATTTCTCTTCCCTGCTGCATTACCTGCTCCAATATAGGAAGAATATCTTTTATATTAGATATCTTTTTGTCCGTAATCAAAATGTATGGATGATTCATATTAGCTATCATCTTTTCTTTATCATCACACATGTAAGCAGATAAATAACCGTTGTCAAACTGCATTCCCTCTACAACCTCTATCTCTGTCTGCATCGTCTTTGATTCTTCTATTGTAATGACGCCATTCTCTCCAACCTTTTCCATTGCATCGGCAATCATTGTTCCGACTTCATCATTACCTGCAGATATTGCAGCAACCTTTGCAATGTGATCTTTTCCAGTTACAGGCTTGCTCATTTTAACCAGTGCTTCAATAGCAGTATCTGCTGCTTTCTTCATTCCTTTTCGCAAAATAATTGGATTTGCACCTGCAGCTATATTTTTCATACCCTCACTTACTAAAGCCTGTGCCAAAACAGTTGCAGTTGTCGTGCCGTCTCCTGCAATGTCATTCGTTTTGGTTGCGACCTCTTTCACAAGCTGTGCACCCATATTCTCATAAGGATCTTCCAGTTCAATCTCCTTTGCAATCGTAACGCCATCGTTCGTAATCAAAGGAGTTCCGTAAGATTTATCCAATACAACGTTACGTCCCTTAGGTCCGATTGTCACCTTTACTGTATCTGCCAGCTTATCAACGCCTGCTTCCATCTTTTTTCTTGCATCGATATCAAACAAAATTTCCTTTGCCATGTTAATTCCTTCTTTCTACATATAAAATAACTGTTTTTTTATTTTACTACTCCACAATTGCAATAATATCGGACTGATTTACGATGATATATTCCTCATCCTCCAACTTAACATCTGTACCGGAATACTGAGAATAAATTACATGGTCACCTTCTTTTACCTGCATTTCAGTTTTCTTTCCATCCTTTTCACTTCCGGGTCCTACTGCAATGACAACAGCTGTCTGTGGCTTTTCTTTTGCACTATCCGGTAATATAATTCCGGACTGGGTCTTTTCTTCTGCTTCCTGTTGTTTTAATACAACACGCTCTCCTAATGGTTTTAACTGCATAATCATTACCTCTTTTCTGTTTTGTTAGCACTCTCGCTTGTTGAGTGCTAGTGATTTAATAAAAAATATATGCTTCCTCGGAAGCACTTGCTCATTTAGTTTGTTTCCAAACTGTTTGATTACAAATGATTATATCACACAAAAAGAGGATGTCAACTATTTTTAAAAAAAATGGAACTGTCCGCGAAATATTCCGCTTAACAGTTCCTAATCATTTTCCAACAATTGATCTATATTATGACTAATCTGCTCAGACACCCGGTTAAATACCGCCAAAGAGCCTTCATCAATTCCTTCCACCACCTTGGCGGTTAACTCTGCCCATAGAATCTCCATTTCCTGACAGAGATGTTCCGACGCATCAGTCAGCTCATATTTCACATATCTACGATCTTTATCATCTCTTTTGCATATAATGTATCCTTGTTTGACAAGATTATCCAAAGTAGTAGACATATGACCTTTATTCATCTGCGTGTACCGACATATATCCGTCAATGTTGTTATCTCATCATAATGAGACAGCAAATAAACGACTTCCAGTTCCAATCTGTTCAGGTTTGTCTTATTTTTTACATCAACCATAGCTTTTTCAAGAAGATGCTTAAACTTTCCACCTCTCAAATTTTTTTCAATATTCATCAAAATTTCACTCCTATTTTGTTTTTATTCTTTTTACAAAATATCAAATTAATCCATCAAAAACTTTTTTCATGGGACATATTATCGTAATCATCTCTTATCGTTTATCGTATCATATCGCCTACATTTTTTCCACAAAAAAGCACCCAAGCATTTCCGCCCGAGTGCCACAAATCCCACTTCTATACTCTTACTTCAAATCCGTTCTTGAATTTGAACACAATATCATCTTTTGCCTTTACAATCACTTCCTGCACAAGACTGCTCCAAATCCCGGCATCGAACTCGTAGGTTATGCCATCCTGCTTCTCCAAAGTTCGAATGAACCCTTTGAACAATTCTCTCTTCGCCTTCTTGCTTATGTCATCATACTTAGCTTTTGACTTTTCATACCTTGCCGTAAGTGGGTGGAGGGCTGTGAATAGTAACAGAAGGTTCATCCAGCTATACAAAACGAAAAGAATTATTTGAGCATCGAAAGGCTGCCGTCAAAGAGGAAATCAAACAGCTTGAAAAAACTCTTGCCATGCTGGAATTCAAATGCTGGTATTATGACACCGCTATAGCTGATGGCAACGAAAATAAAATTAATGTAATGCTCCCTGATAATCTCCCAAAGGAAATTCAAAAGCTTTACAACAAAGCCCATTAAAAGAATTTGCCAGGCAAAACTGCCTGGCCTTTTACATTTTATCTAAGCACATAAAACTGAAAGTTTTACACACCTTCAATTTCTTTTAAACGAGACAACCACTTATCAATACCTTATCCGGAAAATTCACATCTTTCTCATATTAGAATTCTCTTCAAATGTATTCAAAAATTCCCTGAATAGCATCAGATACGTTAATTATTTCTGAAATTGG
>SFNX01000178.1 GCA_004552595.1 Lachnospiraceae bacterium
TGAGAATATAGCAAGTACAATTTACTATGGCTTGTATGCACTTCAGCATCGAGGTCAGGAGGGTTCAGGAATCGTAGTAAATGATGATGGCGTATTCTCCTCTTACAAAGATATCGGGCTTGTGAGCGATGTGTTCACTGAGGAGACGCTTTCACGTCTTCCAAAAGGGAATATTGCAATCGGTCATGTCCGCTACTCAACAACAGGCGGTAATAACAGAATTAACGTTCAGCCGATTGAAGTGCACCACATCAAAGGCTCCCTCGCGATTGCTCACAACGGAAATTTGACTAACGCGATGAAGCTAAGGGAAGATATGGAACTTACAGGTTCTATTTTTCACACTACTTCTGATACGGAAACAATCGCATACACCATTGTCAAGGAGCGCCTCACTACCGACTCGATTGAAAGTGCGGTTGAAGTAGCACTTCACAAGATGGAAGGCGCATATTCATTACTTATTATGTCTGCAACAAAGCTTATTGCCGCAAGAGACAAACGCGGCATGCGTCCGTTATGCTACGGTGTCACCGATGACGGGACATATATTGTAGCTTCTGAAAACTGCGCGATTAACGCTGTTGGCGCTAAATTTGTGCGGGATGTAATGCCGGGAGAAATACTTGTTTTTTCAAAGGACGGCGTACAGTCAATTACAACACATTGCAACAGAGCAGATAGAGCTCTTTGCATATTTGAATACATTTATTTTGCCCGTTCTGATTCAACGATTGATAATGTCAGCGTTCATGCAGCCAGATTAAAGGCAGGTCATTTTCTTGCAAAATCTCACCCGGCTGATGCAGATATTGTAATTGGAGTACCTGATTCAGGGCTTGATGCGGCGCTTGGATTTGCCGAGGAATCAGGCATTCCTTACGGAATAGGGTTTGTCAAAAACAAGTACATCGGGCGCACATTTATCTCTCCTACGCAAAGCTTCAGGGAAAATCAGGTCAGAATTAAATTAAGCCCGATTGAGAGCACTGTTAAAGGGAAAAGAGTTGTCCTCGTTGACGATTCGATTGTAAGAGGAACTACAAGTGCCCGAATTGTAAAGCTTCTGCGTGACGCAGGAGCTAAGGAGGTTCATATGCGAATTTCCGCACCGCCGTTTTTAAACCCATGCTACTACGGCACGGATGTTGACACTAAAGAAAACCTTATTGCGAACAATCACTCGGTTGAAGAAATCGCTGAGATTATCGGTGTTGACTCCCTTGGCTATTTAACCCTTGATGATGCAAAAGCGTTGGCAGACGGCTCACACTGTCTCGCATGCTTTAACGGCGAATATCCGACAAATATTCCTACTGAACCTGCCAAGTTCAGGTTTGAACAAAAGCTTTCAAAAAACAAATAATTCAGCCTATTATGAGGAATTATCATGAATAAATATTTAATACTTGAAAACGGAATGACATTTAAAGGTGAAGGCTTTGGCGCACCGGGTGATGTAACCGCAGAAATCGTTTTTACTACCGCAATGACCGGATACCTTGAAACTCTAACTGATAAAAGCTATGCCGGACAGGCTATTGTCCAGACATTTCCGCTTATCGGTAATTACGGGATAATACCTGAAGATGTCGAAAGCAACATGATTGGTACTTCTGCATATATAGTCAGGGAGTGGTGTGACCACCCTTCTAACTTCCGCTGCACAAGAGACCTTGATACATATCTTAAAAGCCGTGGAATCGTAGGTCTTTGCAAAATTGACACAAGAGCTTTAACCCGTGTATTAAGAGAACACGGTACAATGAACGGTCTTATTACCGAATCACCGCTTAATGCAGATTTAGAGCTTATCAAGGCATACAAATGTAACGATCCCGTGTCACTTGTTTCAACTAAGAAAATGTATGTCGAAGGGAATGGGAAGTATAAGATTGCCCTTCTCGATTTTGGTATGAAGGAAAATATATGCAGATGTCTTACAAAACGCGACTGCACGGTATATGTTTTCCCATCTTCAACCTCTGTCGAAGAATTGCTAAGGGTAAATCCTGACGGAATTTTCTTATCAAACGGTCCCGGTGACCCAAGCGACAATGTTGATATTATTGAGAACGTTAAGAAGCTTATTATGTTAAAAAAGCCAATGATGGGAATTTGTCTTGGCCATCAGCTTTTAGCACTGGCTCACGGATTCAGTACAACAAAGCTTAAATATGGTCATAGGGGTGCAAATCAGCCGGTAAAGCATCTTGAGTCCGGACGCACGTATATTTCATCACAAAATCATGGCTATGCAGTAGTTAACGAATCAATAGATGTAAATGTTGCTAAGCCACTGTTTATAAATGTAAATGACAATACAAATGAAGGACTTGAATATTTAAATGAGCCTTGCTTCTCAGTACAATTCCACCCTGAAGCATGTGCCGGTCCTAAAGACACAAGCTTTTTATTTGATAATTTTATCAGCATGTTGACATAAATAATT
>SFNX01000179.1 GCA_004552595.1 Lachnospiraceae bacterium
CGACTAATACAAACTGTTAATAGAATAAAGATAATGAAAGAACGGATAATCAGTGAGGTGAATAAAAATATGGATATGCAGATAATATTGTTATTTTTCTCCACAGAATATATAATTTTATAAATTAATATCTTAGGAGCATCTTATGAATAAAAACACAAAGACAATTCTTGCATTAAATGTCCTCCTTATGTTTTTTTCACTTGGGGGAATATTTTCAAAGATTGCATCAAAGCAGCCGTTTTTATCATTAAAATTTATATTGTGCTATGGCGCACTACTTTTCATAATGTTTGTGTATGCGATTGGCTGGCAGCAGGTAATTAAGAGGCTTCCTCTTACGATGGCTTATGCAAATAGGGCTATTACAATCGTATGGGGAATTATCTGGGGGCTGTTGTTTTTTAATGAAAAGCTGAATGTCGGAAAGATTATTGGTGCTGTGATTGTAATTGCAGGTGTTCTGTTATATGTGACAGAATCTGATGAGGGAGAACATACCGGACAAGACGTAAATGAGCAGAAGGAGGGCGAAGAAAATGAATAAACCCCTTCTTATTTATGCATGTATCATGCTATTTGGAACTTTTATCAGTGCGATATCACAGGTGATTCTTAAAAAGGCGGCAGGGAAGACCTATGAGAATAAATTAGGGAGTATGTTAATTTGCCGGTAATATCTGCATATACAATATTTGTAGTGGCAACTTTTTTAGGCGTTTTTGCATATAAGGTAGTACCACTGTCGATGGGACCAATTCTTGAGGCGACAAGCTACATTTATATTACGGTATTTGGTGTGACAATATTCAAGGAAAAGCTTACAAAGCGTAAGGTGGTTGCATTAATTACGATAATCGCAGGAATTATTGTGTACAGTACATTTGGTGTATAGAAATTATGATAATGGACAGTGCATCTTGCGGCTTGTAATTTTATGTCAACAACATATTGACTTATTAACCGTTGAATTGTAATATTAATGTGTATAAATAGGATTTTGACTGAAGCGGTCAGCTGAGTGGCATAATTTATGTGAACAATAGCAATGTGGCGGACTTCAGGAGATTTGAATAGGGGAACGATATACTGATAGAGGGGATCAGCATATTATGGAATTTTCATTTTACAGGCAGGTGCAGAAGAAGGGATGCAGCCTGTTCGTTAAAATGTCTGCGTTGATTTTAGTCACACTGTGCGTGACACTTGGTGTAACGGTTACGATGGCGCAGAGTGCATATGGATACACGGCTGTTCGTGCAACAGTAACTGTTAAGAGTGGTAAGGTGCGTAAGACTCCGTCCCAGAAGGGGCAGTTTGTCTTTGGCGTAATTAAGGATGAGACGGTGACTGTTATTGGCGAAGAGAAGGGTGACGATGGCAAGACCTGGTATAAAATCAAGGTTCTTGGCAGCGTTGGTTATATCCGTTCAGATCTAATTAAGAAATCCAACATTGAAGTTAAGAGTGAGAGTACACCTGACGAGAATAATAATTCGTCGGGTAATTCAGGTACATCAGAAGATGCCAACAGTGCAGGCAACAGTGCAACAAATTCAGGCACAGCAGGCCCGCAGGTTAAGGGCAGCAATGTCATCTGCCGTGAGGATGCAAGCACTAAATCAGGCATAAGAATCGTTCTGCAAAATGGCCAGCCACTCACAATCATCTCTACTGAGAAGGGTAAGGATGATGGTAAGGAGTGGCATTTTGTCAGCTTCAGAAAGAATGATAAAGATTATAAGGGTTACATTCGTTCAGACCTTGTGAATATGAGCGGAACATCTCAAAGCAGTGGGGCTGATTCATCAGGAAATTCTTCGTCTGATGGAACAAAAGAGCCTCAGGTAGGTAAAATCAAGGGTACGGGTGTTAACATCAGAAAAGCGCCGGTTGATGGCAAAATCGTATGCAGACTTACTACGGGTAACCAAATCACTGTGACCGACCAGCTTAGATCCGATGCGGATGGGCAGATATGGTATGCGATTTCTTTTTTGAATAATAAAAAGCCTGAAAACGGTTATGTGCGCTCAGACCTTACTGAGGGCATTACGCCGTATGAAAGCCTCACTAAGACTGAGGAGCCTAAGGAGGAGCCTACCGGGAACACGGCTGAAGAGCCTAAGCAGCCTGAATCGAGTGCATCGATTAAGGGTATGGGTGTCAGAATCCGTGAGAAGGTTGTGAACGGCAACATCGTTGCGCAGCTGGACACAGGCTATCCGATAGAGGTTCTTGAGGAAGTGAACGCGGACGATGGCTATAAATGGTATAGAATTAAGTTTTCCAAAAATGACAAGGAAATGGAAGGCTATGTCCGCTCTGACCTTGTCACAATCGTGAATACAAATTATAACACGCAGTCATCAGATGCCGACTTCGAAGAGCAGATTAAGGAGTTCCCGGATGACTACAAGGCACAGCTTCGTGCGCTTCATGAGAAGTACCCGAACTGGCAGTTTGAGGCGGTTAAGACCGGGCTTGAATGGAGCGATGTCGTTAAGAACGAGAGCAAGGTCGGTAGAAACCTTGTTGCTAAGACGAGTATCGCATCGTGGAAGTCGACTGAGCCGCAGGCTTATAACTGGGCTTCAAATACATGGTACGGATTTGACGGCGGCTCGTGGGCAGCGGCGTCAACAGAGCTTATTCAGTATTACCTTGACCCGCGTAATTTCCTTGACGACAGCGGTATTTTCCAGTTTGAGACGCTTGAATTCAAGGATTATCAGAATGTTGACGGAGTTAAGAATGCGCTTGCAGGCACATTTATGGCAGGCGATTATTCTGATACGGATGGTGAGACGCGTTCATACGCTTCCACCTTCTTTGAAGCAGGGCAAAATTACGGAATTAACCCTTATCACCTTGCCTCAAGGGCTGTCCAGGAACAGGGTGTACTTGGTCGTAGCCAGAGCATTGCAGGCAATGTGTCAGGGCTTGAAAACCTGTTTAATTACTTTAATATCGGTGCTTTTGCCGCAAACGGCAATTC
>SFNX01000065.1 GCA_004552595.1 Lachnospiraceae bacterium
TGATGTGATGCTTGAGAACAAGCGTAAAAATAAAATCGGTACTACAAAGAACGGAATAGGTCCTGCTTATTGCGACAAATACGAGAGAAGCGGATTCAGGATTGAAGACCTTTACAAGGACAGCTTTGAAGAGAACCTAAGACATATGGTCAGCGTTAAGAATGAGCTCCTTTTGGCAGCAGGTGAACCGACATGCGATGCAGACGAAATAGTAAAGCAGTACAAAGAGTATGCCGACACATTAAAGCAGTATGTATGCGATACGGTTACACTTTTACATAAATACCTTAAGGAAGATAAGTTTGTTGTAGTTGAGGGTGCGCAGGCAACGCTTCTTGATATTGACTTTGGCTCATATCCGTTTGTTACTTCATCTAATCCGACAATCGGCGGAATTCTTACAGGAACCGGACTTTCCGCAAGAGATATCGGCGATGTATACGGAGTTATCAAGGCGTACTCAAGCCGTGTAGGAGAAGGACCTTATGTTACAGAACTTAAGGATGAAACCGGTGACAGAATCAGAGATTTAGGTCACGAATACGGCACAGTTACAAAGCGTCCGAGAAGATGCGGATGGCTTGACCTTGTTACACTTAAATATGCGATTGACATTAATGGCGTTAACTATATTAACTTAAATCACTTAGATACAATCGGACACTTTGATACATTCAAGGCATGTGTTGCATATGAGGTTGATGGTGTAACAACTACTGATTTCTCAACAAACGAAGAATTCTTAGCAAAAGCAAAGCCGGTTTATAAGGAATTTAAAGGTAACTTTGGCGATGTATCAAAGTGCAAATCCTTTGACGAGCTTCCGGATAATGCCAAGGAATATGTGAACTTTATTGAGGAGTACACAGGTACAAAGGTTAAGCTTATCGGAACAGGCGCTGACAGAGAAAATATGATTGTAAGAGAATAATCACTTTTTAGAGTATCTGTTTTAAGGAAATCGTATACAGGTGATATAAATACGGGAAATAATTAAGAATACAGGGAATGACAAATGGGAAAATGTAAAATAGCAGTAGCCGGTACAGGTTATGTGGGAATGTCTATGGCAACGCTTCTTGCACAGCATAACGAAGTGTGGGCGGTTGACATAATACCTGAAAAGGTTGAAATGATTAACAATAAGAAGTCGCCGATAGCAGATAAGGAAATAGAAGATTTTCTTGCTAACAGGGATTTAGACTTAAGGGCTACTCTTGATGCAAAAGAGGCATATACAGGCGCGGATTTTGTAATTATTGCAGCACCGACAAACTATGACCCACAGAAAAACTATTTCGATACTTCTGCAGTTGAGTCTGTAATTGAACTTGTTAAGGAGTATTCTAAGGATGCTGTTATGGTAATAAAGTCTACAATTCCTGTAGGCTATACAGAACATATCAGAGAAAAGCTTGATACACAAAATCTCATCTTTTCACCTGAATTTTTAAGAGAGGGACGCGCATTATACGATAATCTCTATCCGAGCAGAATTATTGTCGGAACTATACTTGAAGATGAAAGACTTAACAGTGCAGCACATAAATTTGCCGATTTATTAGTAGAGGGTGCAATAAAAGAAAATATAGATGTGTTATTCATGGGACTTACTGAAGCAGAGGCTGTTAAGCTTTTTGCAAATACATATCTTGCATTAAGAGTTTCATATTTCAATGAACTTGATACATATGCGGAAATGAAGGGACTTAATACAGAGCATATTATTAAGGGTGTATGCCTTGACCCAAGAATCGGAGATATGTATAATAACCCTTCCTTTGGATATGGTGGATATTGTCTTCCAAAAGATACAAAACAGCTCCTTGCAAACTATAAAGATGTTCCTGAAAACTTAATCGAGGCAATTGTTGAAGCCAACAGAACGCGTAAAGACTTTATTGCCGACAGAGTACTTGACATGGCAGGGTATTACAGCTACGGACATAACAATCAGTATGCCAAGGATACAGAGAAAACTGTTACAATCGGCGTATTCAGACTTACAATGAAGTCAAGCTCTGATAATTTCCGCCAGAGTTCAATTCAGGGAATTATGAAAAGAGTTAAGGCTAAGGGCGCAACGGTCATTATTTATGAGCCAACATTACAGGATGGAACTACATTCTTCGGAAGCAAGGTAGTAAATGACCTTAACGAATTTAAGAAACTGAGTAATGCGATAATTGCCAACAGATATGATAAGTGCCTTGACGATGTTATGGATAAGGTTTATACAAGAGACATATTTAAGCGCGATTAATTATATTGCAATAAATTTACTTGCTGTGATATATTTATGTAAACGGTTTTGCATATGAGTTTATGTGGAACTTATCGTTGAATAAGCATTAGGGACGCTTTTTATGAAAGACACAAACATAAAAGAAAACGGTAAGCTCAGGGTAAAAAGAATATTTGCACTTATTTTGGCAGTTTTGTTAGTGTGTATGTATGCGACAACTCTTGTTTTTGCAATTACTGATAATGTAAAGACGATGAGCTTCTTTAAGGCTTCGGTTGCACTGACAATAATTGTGCCGGTTCTTATATATGCTTATCAGCTTGTGTACAGAGTGGTACGTTCTTTTGAGGGAAAAGATAAAAATGTGCCACATGGTAAAGACTAGACACTGATTAATAATTGGGGATATTCAGGTGGGAGAATAAATGATAGTATTTGAGCTTTACAGGCAGTTGGATGTACGCATGTACCGGACTCTTGCTCAGCTTGATCCTACATACGGACCATGTGCTAAGTATATTTTTGAGGATGATACACTTCTTGTTTTAGGGTCTGACCATTCAATCAGACTCAATATGGCTACGAAGGAAGCCATCATTGATAATCCAATAAGAAATTTTGATATTGAGAATGAACCTGTGCTATGGTTTTCGGAAAACTCTTACGAGGCGCATATCGTAAGGGCTATTAATAATGTTTTTAGACAGTGGCTTGATGTTGACCCTTTTGAGTCGGAAGAAAAGCTGTTAAAGAGCATTGTTGACATTAATGAAAATCTTGCTAAATATGACCTTAGGCTTTTCTATGATGCATCGGGAATGATAGTTTATAACAATGACAAAATCATTACATTCGAGCAGGCTATTGAAATAATCGGTGATGTGGATTTAAAAAGAGAACAAAGTGCCGATCTACAGGAAATTCTAAAAGAGGCGCAAAAGCTTAAGGTTGAAGGAAGGCTTAAAGATGCGGCCCCTTTCTATGAGCAGATTATAAGAAACAGTCAAAGAGCTGAATTTATATTTACGGTTGCTGCTTTTGAGCTTGCAGAATGCTATTATTTTATCGGCAATTACGAAAGAGCCGTGTCGCTTTATTACAGATGTAATCTTGAATACATTGCCGATGAGAATGATTTTTACATACATTTAGGCCATGCACTTTTAGATGTAAAAATGCCGAAATATGAAAGAGAGATAAAGATTTACTATCGCTCAAAAGTTGATCCGGATTATATTCTGACTCATAAGGATGCCGTTGAAGGTGCAAAGAGAGAAGTTGCCTCTGTTTTTGATGAATATGAGGAAACATGTCTTGAGATGGGACAGAAAAAATATGCCGAATACAGAAACCGTCTTCCGATTGGGGCTGATGATATAGATGAGCTTATGAATAAGGATTCGGATGAGAAGATTTCATTGGGAGATGATAAAAAGGTATATGAAGGAATCAGGCTTACAGAGCCTGCCATTACAAAGGATATTAAGAGAAAATCTGATAATGAGCTGTTTTATGATGCACTTGATTTGTTCATAGCGGGAGAATATCAGAAGGCGTTTGAAATATACTGGATGCTTACAAAAGAGCTGCCTGTAGATTCCGATTATTACACATGGGCACAGTTCCAGCTTGGGAAATTATACACAATATTTGATGATTATCACAAAGCCAACGATGCTTTTTCAATGTGTGACGTTAACAGGTTTGGAATAGTGTACAGGCAGGAAGAATTTCTTGTATTATATAAGCACGTTAAAATCATTTTAAATGATTTTGAAGACGATATCAGATACAGAAAACTGTTAAGAGGACGCTTTGATTACTATTTTGCCCGATATGACAGTGAGTACAATGCAATGCTTAAGGACCATAAGCTTGTAAGGAAATTCGTTCAGTATGAGAAAGAGTGTAAGGAAGACAGCATTGAGGAATTTGGCGATTATCTTATACTTGATACCGGTGATAATAAGAAAAAAAGAAAAGGTTTATTCAAATTGTTTGGCAAGAATAAACAGATTTGAAAAATAAGCGTTGAAAATAAGGGCTCCGGGGTTGATTCTTCGGGGCTCTTGTGTTATCCTAGTAAAGTTGTTTGGTTTATGGTCATTTGCCGTAAACTTATATTTATCACGACCGTGGATGGGTCTGCCGGTGTTTTATTTTCGATAAAGGTTACTTCGAAGAGAAATCGCAGACACAGAAGAAGCGGCGGAAGTTTTTAACCATATGGAGGTAAGAAAATGAGCGTTATTTCAATGAAACAGCTTCTTGAAGCCGGAGTACATTTCGGACATCAGACAAGAAGATGGAACCCTAAGATGGCACCATACATCTATCAGGAGAGAAATGGTATCCACATCATCGATTTACAGAAGACAGTAGGCATGGTTGACGATGCTTACAATGTAATTTCTGATATCGTTTCACAGGGTGGTACAGTTTTATTCGTTGGTACTAAGAAGCAGGCACAGGATGCTGTTAAGACAGAAGCTGAGCGTTGCGGAATGTACTATGTAAATGAGAGATGGCTTGGAGGAATGCTTACAAACTTCAAGACAATCGAGTCAAGAATCGCAAGACTTAAGGCTATCGAGAAGATGGCAGAAGACGGAACATTCGATGTTCTTCCTAAGAAGGAAGTTATCGGAATTAAGAAGGAATGGGAAAAGCTCGAGAAGAACATCGGCGGAATCAAGAACATGACAAAGATTCCTGATGCTATTTTCGTTGTAGATCCTCGTAAGGAACACATCTGTATTAAGGAAGCACAGGCACTTGGCATTACACTTGTAGGTATCTGTGATACAAACTGTGATCCTGAAGAACTTGATTATGTTATTCCAGGTAACGACGATGCAATCCGTGCAGTTAAGCTTATTGTATCTGCAATGGCAGATGCCGTTATCGAAGCTAATCAGGGTCAGTCAGTAGAGACAGAAGCAGAGGCAGAGGAAGTTCCTGCAGAAGAGGAGGCATAATATGGCAGCTATTACAGCTTCAATGGTAAAAGAATTAAGAGAAATGACAGGTGCCGGAATGATGGACTGTAAGAAAGCTCTTACAGAAACAGACGGCGATATGGATGCAGCAGTAGACGTACTTAAGAAGAGCGGTGCTGCTAAGATGGCTAAGAAGGCATCAAGAATTGCAGCTGAAGGTATTACACGTGTTGCTTCAAACGGAAGCGATGCTGTAGTTGTTGAAGTTAACTCAGAGACAGACTTCGTTGCTAAGAATGAGACATTCCAGGAGTTCGTACAGCAGGTTGCTGATACAGCTCTTACATCAGGTCTTAACGGCGGTGCTAACGGTGAAGATATCGAAGCACTTCTTGCAATGAACGGTCTTAACGATCTTTTAGTCGAGAAGACAGCTACAATCGGTGAGAAGTTATCAGTTCGTAGATTTAAGAAGGTTTCAGGTGAGTGTCTTGCATCATATATCCACGGTGGCGGAAAGATTGGTGTTTTAGTTGCAGCTTCAGGCGCATCAGACGATGCAGCTAAGGAAGCTCTTACAAATGTCGCAATGCAGATTGCAGCAATGAACCCACAGTATGTTGCAAGAACAGATATTTCTGCAGACGAGCTTGCTAAGATGAAGGATATCACAATTGAGTCAGCACTCAATGATCCTGCAACACTTCCAAAGCCAATACTTAACGGATTATTCTCAAAAGTAGAAGCAGGTAACCTTTTCTCAGAAGAAGATGCTAAGATTCTTGCTGAGAAGAAGAATGACAAATATCTTTTCAACTTCCTTTCAGAAGAGGCTAAGGCTAAGCTTGCAGAGCTTGCAATTGCTGATAAGGATACATATGTTGCAGATAAGATTTTTGCAGGACTTGTTGAAGGCCGTATCTCAAAGCAGGTTAAGGAAATTTGTCTTCTTGACCAGACTTATGTAAAGGCTGAAGACGGAAAGCAGACAGTTGCTGCATACCTTTCATCAGTTAACAAGGATCTTAAGATTACAGAGATGGTAAGATTCGAAGTTGGTGAAGGAATGGAGAAGAAGAACGAAGACTTCGCTGCTGAAGTTGCTAAGCAGATGCAGGGCTAATACTTTAGTAGTATTACACATTAAATAATGATATAATTAGAGCCTTAGATGATAAGTCTAGGGCTCTTTTTGTGTACTTTTTCAAAATCAGGAGTTATTTATTTGAAAATATTGTACAAAATTACATTGAAATTTTTATGCAATATTACTATAATCGTATTGTAAGAGATAAGGAAAGAGAAATAGGAGGTACTAAGATGAAGGTACAGAACATTACAAACATTGAGAAATTTTTTAGCGTAGTAGATTCATGTGAAGGAAGAGTTGAACTTGTTACAGGTGAAGGAGACAGACTTAATCTTAAGTCAAAGCTTTCACAGTATGTATCACTTGCAAACATCTTTTCAGACGGACAGATTGGTGAGCTTGAGATAGTAGCTTCTGAGCCGGCAGACGTTGAAAAGCTTGTTAACTTCATGATTAACGGCTAATTTGATAGAGGCTTAAAGCGTCGCTAAATGCGACGCTTTTTTCTATGTGAAATAATAAAAATTGGTGGTATAATTAGTAAGTATTTTTATGCCAATATAATAATTTATATAAATTGAGGAGATGATTAAATGACTAAGGTTGACATTATTTCAGGGTTTTTAGGAGCCGGAAAGACTACATTTATCAGGAAGATGATAGAGGAAGTTTTTAAAGACGAGAAGGTTGTATTAATTGAAAATGAATTTGGAGAAGTCGGAATCGACGGCGGATTTTTAAAGGATGCGGGAATTCAGATCACCGAAATGAATCAGGGCTGCATATGCTGCTCGCTTGTCGGTGACTTTGACAAAAATCTTCGCGAAGTAATAGAAAAGTTCAGCCCTGACAGAATTATTATTGAGCCATCGGGTGTTGGAAAATTGAGCGACGTTATGACTTCGATTATTAATCTTGAAGAAAGCCATTCGATAAAGCTTAACGGACTTGTTACCATTGTTAATGCCAAGAAGGCACTTAAGCAGATGAAGGCATTTGGAGAATTTTTCAATAACCAGGTTGAGTATGCTTCTACAATCTGCCTTTCACGTACACAGGATATGGATGAAAAGGCACTTGAAGATACTGTTAAGCATTTAAGAGAGCACAATGAAAAGGCCGCAATTATCACAACACCATGGGATAAGATAAGCGGCGAGCAGATACTAAAGGCAATTGAAGGTGCAGATTCTCTTACTCTTTCTATGAAGGAGCTCGCAGAAGAGGCAAAGGGGGAGCATGAGCATCACCACGAGCACGACCATGAGCATCATCATGAATATGAGCACGAGCACGACCATGAGCATCATCATGAACATGAACACGAACACGAGCATGAGCACGGTCCTGACTGCACATGTGGATGCCATGACCATGAACATCATCATGAGCATGACCACGAGCATCACCATCACCATCATGCGGATGATGTGTTCACAAGCTGGGGAACAGAAACTCCTCATAAATTTTCAAAGGAAACAATCGAAAATGCCCTTAAGGCATTTGCAGAAAGTGATAAATACGGTGAAATCATTCGTTCAAAGGGTATTGTTGAAGCTACTGACGGTACATGGATTTATTTTGACTTTGTCGATGGGGAGTATGAATTAAGAAGTGGTGAGCCTGAGTACACAGGACGTCTTGTAGTAATCGGTGCTAAAATTGATGAAGCGGGAATTGAACAGTTGTTTGGACTTTAATTATGAAAGAAGTATTGGTATTTTTTATAACAGGATTTATGGACAGCGGTAAAACATCGCTCATAAACGAGACAATATACGGAAGCGAATTCAAAAACACGCCCGAGAAAAAGCTTATCATATGCTGTGAAGATGGCGAAGAGGAATATGATGAAGAAAAGCTGAAAACAGTTAATGCAAAGCTTGTAATGCTTGAGAACGAAGAGGATTTTACAAGTAATAAGCTTAACGAAATCAATAAAGAGTATAGTCCTGATATGGTATTTATTGAGTATAACGGCACATGGGAGGTTGCTCCGTTTTACGAGATGAAAATGCCTGATGGCTGGGTGATGGCGCAGTCAATTGCAACAGTTGATTCTACGACGTTTGAAATGTATCAGAACAATATGCGCGCTATGATGAATGAGATATTATTTGCATCCGAGCTTGTCATTTTTAATAGATGTGATGACAATACAAATAAGCGTAAGTTCAGGGGTGCTGTTAAGGCGATTAATCGACCGGCGCAGATTGTATATGAGCTTATGGATGGAAGCGTGGATACAAGAGAAGAGGAGCTGCCGTTTGACATTGACTCTGATGTTATTGAGATTACGGATGCAGATTACGCAATATGGTTTACTGACTGCATGGACGACCCGAAGAAATATGAGGGTAAGACTGTTCACTTTTTAGCACTTGTATATAATCCCGGTGACGGCTCGCTTAAGAGAAATGTGTTTGTGCCGGGGAGATTCGCAATGACTTGCTGTGTTGATGACATTCAGTTCCTTGGAATGAAGTGTAAATACGACGAGGCGTATACGCTTAAGCATAGGAGCTTTGTTGATTTCACGGGCGTAGTTAAGATTGAATTTGCGAAAGAATACCGCGGCTTAGGACCGGTTCTTTACGCTACTAAGGTTGAGGAAGCCAATAAGCCTGAAGATGAATTGGTATATTTTACATAAATGAACAGTATAATTTCAAAGCTTAATGACAAGAGAATACTTATTTTTGGCTACGGAAGGGAAGGCAAGAGCACCGAGAACTTCATTAAGAAGCATGTCAGATACAAAAGCCTTGATATTTTCGAAGGCAGCATTTTACAAATCGATGAGGACAAATACGATGTTATAATCAAGAGCCCCGGCATTGTGATGCTTGATGATAACCCTAAGTATACGTCACAGACCGAGCTTTTTCTTGATGAATATCATGCAAAAACAATAGGAGTTACGGGTACTAAGGGTAAGAGTACTACTTCTGCAATGCTTTCAAATGTGTTGAAGGGGTGTGGAGTTAAGGCACTTTTACTTGGGAATATAGGAAAGCCCTGTTTTGATTATATTGACGATATTGATGATGACACATGGATTGTTTTTGAGCTTTCATGCCATCAGCTTTTGCATATAAATAAGGCTCCGCATATTGCAATATTTTTGAACCTTTTCGAAGAGCATCTTGATTACTACAAAACACTTGAGAAGTATTTTTATGCAAAGTCAAATATTATCTCACATCAGAGTGAAAATGATTTCTGCTTTGTTGGTGAAAATGTTCCGGATATAGAGCACAAATCAGAGATGAAAATTATTTCGTCACCGGAGAGAGATTATGAGCTTAATATTCTTGGTGAGCATAATAAGATAAATGCTGAATTTGTATTTGAAGTTGCAAAGCTGTTTTACAAAGCTGACGATGAGATAATATTAAAAGGAATAAAAGATTTTAAGGGACTTCCTCACAGACTTGAATATTTTGCTGAAATTGACAAAGTGAGGTATTATGATGATTCGATTTCAACAATTCCCGAAGCATGTATTAATGCCGTAAAGAGCGTTGAGAATGTTGGCAGCGTAATAGTTGGCGGAATGGACAGAGGGATAGACTACGATATCCTTGCTGATTTTATAAGGGA
>SFNX01000066.1 GCA_004552595.1 Lachnospiraceae bacterium
TGGATGTAGTTGGATCAAGTATCAGAGCATATGTAAATGCTCTTAATAAGATAGTATATGAGGAGTGCGAACAATGAAGATTTCTTTTTCGACAAGAGGCTGGAAAGAGCTTACATGGGATGAACTTAAAGAAGTTGCCATAGAAATGGACTTTGCAGGTATTGAAGTGTATGATCTTCACTGTTGCAAAGAACTTACAGATAAGGGTGCAGCTTTTCACAAATATAATACACAGGCTACCGTGAGAGGACTTAGGGACGCAAAGCTTGAAATCCCATGCTTTGACACATCAATAGATATTACATCGGATGAAAACAGTGTTTATACATTAAAGGAATTAATAAGCATTGCAGGTTCAATGTCTGTTCCATATGTTGCATGCTGTGTGATGAATGACAATGAAGAAAAGGTCAGAGAGGCTCTTGATGAGCTTGTGCCTTTCGCAGAAGAAAAGAAGGTATGCATACTTATTACTACTAACGGAGCATACTCCGATACTAAGAAGCTTCGCGAGCTTATGGACAGTTATGCATGTGATTTCCTTGCTGCACTTTGGGACGTACATCATCCATTTAGAGATGACAACGAAACACCTGCTGAGACAATAACAAATCTTGGAGCGTATGTTAAGCATGTTCACATGAAGGACTCTGACAGTGCTGATAAATACAATCTTATCGGCGAAGGCAACATGCCAATCGACGATATTATGAGAGCACTTGCATCAGTTGATTATGACGGATTTATTTCACTTGAGTGGAATAAAAAGTGGATGGAAGAGCTTACCGATTATGAGATAATTTTCCCATACTTCGTAAACTATATGCACAAGTTTGAGGATACAAGGGGACAGAAGAAGAAACTCTACTTTAATCATGACGGAAAAGGTCAGTACATATGGAAAAAGGATGAACTTATTGATCTTACCTTCTCGCAGGTTCTTGACAGGGTTGCAGAGGAATTCCCTGATCAGTATGCATTCAAATATACAACTCTTGATTACACAAGAACATACGAAGAGTTCAAGGAAGACGTTGATAATTTCGCAAGAGCTTTAGTATCAATGGGCGTTAAGGCAGGCTCAAAAGTAGCTATTTGGGCAACAAACGTACCTGCCTGGTATATTACATTCTGGGCAACAACAAAGATTGGTGCCGTTCTTGTAACAGTAAATACAGCATATAAGATTCATGAGGCAGAGTATCTTTTCCGTCAGTCGGACACTCATACTCTTGTAATGGTTGAATCTGCTCTTGATTCAAATTACGCAAAGATTATTAATGAAATTTGTCCTGAGCTTAAAGACAATAAGCCGGGTAATCAGCTTCATACAAAGAGACTTCCTTTCTTAAGAAACGTAATTACTGTAGGCTTTAATATGCCGGGATGTCTTAATTTTGAACAGGCTATGGACAGATGCGATCTTGTTCCGCTTGAAGAGATAAATAAAATGGCAGCAAAGGTTCGCCCTAATGATGTATGTAATATGCAGTATACATCAGGTACTACAGGATTCCCTAAGGGTGTAATGCTTACTCATTACAACGTAGTTAATAACGGTAAGTGTATCGGAGACAGAATGGGACTTTCAACAGCAGACAGAATGATGATTCAGGTTCCTATGTTCCACTGCTTTGGTATGGTACTTTCAATGACATCATCAATGACACACGGTACTACAATGTGTCCGATGCCATATTTCTCGGCAAAGGCATCACTTGCATGTATAAGACAGGAAAAAATTACTGCATTTAACGGTGTTCCGACAATGTTCATCGCAATGTTCAACCATGCTGATTATAAAAAGACCGATTTCTCATTTATGAGAACAGGTATCATGGCCGGTGCAGGATGTCCTCCTGAACTTATGAAGAGAGCAGCAGATCCAAATGAAATGAATATGACAGGTATTGTCAGCGTTTACGGACAGACTGAAACAGCTCCGGGAAATACTATGAGCTCATGGACAGATCCTCTTGATGTACGTACAGAAACTGTTGGATATGATTTTCCACATGTTCAGTGTAAAATAATAGATCCTGAGACAGGTGAAGAAGTAGGCGTTGGCGTAAACGGTGAATTCTGCGCTAAGGGCTACAACACAATGAAGGGTTATTATAAGATGCCTGAGGCTACAAAGGAAACAATCGATGAAGACGGATGGCTTCATTCAGGAGACCTTGCTTGTAAGGATGAGAACGGAAATTACAGAATTACAGGACGTCTTAAGGATATGATAATCAGAGGCGGTGAGAACCTTTATCCAAAGGAAATTGAAGAGTTTATCTATACTCATCCTGAGGTTAAGGACGTACAGGTTATCGGTGTTCCTGATGAAAAGTATGGCGAAGAAGCCATGGCTTGTATTATATTAAAGGAAGGCGCAACAGTTAATGTTGATGAGATGAGAGATTTTATAGTTGCGTCACTTGCAAGACACAAGGTTCCTAAGTATATTAAGTTTGTTGATTCATTCCCAATGAATGCAGCAGGAAAGATTCAGAAGTACAAGATGCGTGAAGCAGCGGTTGAGGAGCTTGGTCTTAAAAAGAATTAATTTAAAGGTGAGAGAAAGATGTCAAATTTTGTAACAATGGACGGTAATGCCGCAGCAGCTAATGTGGCATACGATTTTACGGAAATAGCAGCAATTTATCCTATTACACCATCATCTCCAATGGCAGGACTTACTGACCAGTGGAGTGCAAACGGAAGGCTTAATATGTTTGATCAGCCTGTAAAGCTTATCGAAATGCAGTCGGAAGCAGGTGCGATAGGAGCAGTACACGGGGCACTTCAGACAGGTTCACTTGGCGTCAGCTATACTTCAAGCCAGGGACTTATGCTTATGGTTCCGGTTCTTTACAGAATTGCGGGAGAAAGACTTCCTGCAGTATTACATGTAGCTGCAAGAACTGTAGGTACTCACGGAATGAGTATTTTCGGTGATCACTCCGATGTAATGGCTTGCAGAGCGACAGGCTTTGCTATGCTCTGTTCAGGCTCTGTTCAGGAGGTAGCAGACCTTGCGGCAGTTGCACACCTTGCAGCGGTAAAGGGAAGAACACCGTTTATGCATTTCTTTGACGGCTTCCGTACTTCACACGAGCTTTCAAGAATTGACATGCCTGATGTTAAGGCGCTGACAAAGCTTATGGATAAAGATGCATTACAGGCATTCAGAGACCATGCGCTTAATCCGGAGCATCCCAGACTTTGGAATACGGTTCAGAATGGTGATGTATATTTCCAGATTCGTGAAGCCAATAACGGGTTTTATGATGATTTACCTGAAATTGTTGAATATTACCTTGAAGAAACAGGAAAGGTTACAGGAAGAACATACCATTTATTTGACTATTACGGAGATCCTGATGCAGAAGATGTTGTTATTGCAATGGGTTCTGTTTCCGGTGCTGCAAAAGAAGCCGTTGATTATTTATCCGGTAAAGGTAAAAAGGTAGGATATCTTGAGGTGCACCTTTACAGACCGTTCTCAAGTAAGCACTTCTTAAACGCTCTTCCAAAGAGTGTCAAGAGAATCGCAGTACTTGACAGGTGCAAAGAAATGGGTTCTGTAGGAGAGCCGCTATACCTTGATGTTGTATCGGTAATTAAGGATACAAATATGGATGTATCTGTAATTGGCGGTAGATACGGACTTTCATCAAAGGATACCGACATGGCACAGCTCGTATCGGTATATAAAAACTTAAGCCTTGATAATCCTAAGAAGAATTTTACTATTGGAATTGTTGATGATGTCACACATCTTTCGTTAGAATACGAAAAAATAACAGACTATGTCGACAATGATACATACAGCTGCAAGTTCTGGGGACTTGGCGGTGACGGAACAGTAGGTGCCAATCACAATACGGCAAAGATTCTTGGTGACTGCGAAGACCTTTATTCACAGGCGTACTTTGAATATGATGCCAAAAAGTCATTTGGTATTACAAAATCACATTTAAGATTTTCGAAAAAGCCGATAAGAAGCACATACTATGTTAAGTCGGCAGACTTTGTAGCGTGTCATAACGAGAACTTTATCGGAGAATATGACATAGTAAATGAAATTAAAAAGGGAGGCAGCCTTTTATTAAACTGCTCATTTGACGAAAATGAGGTAGATGAAAAGCTTCCTTCACATGTTAAGAGACTTATTGCAGACAATGACATTAAGCTCTATATAATAAATGCAACTGAAATTGCTCACAGGCTTGGTCTTGGTTCACACACAAATACTGTGCTTCAGGCGGCATTCTTTAAGATTTCAAAACTTATGGATGTTGACAAAGCACTTGAGCATATGAAGGAAGCAGCCAGAAAGGCTTATTTTGCAAAGGGCTCAAAGGTAGTTAATATGAATGTAGAAGCTATTGATGAGGGTGCAAAAAATGTTATTGAGATAAAGGTGCCTGCTTCATGGAAGGAGTGCACTGATGAGAGAGAGCCTGATGACCCTAACCTTCCTCAAGTAGTAAGAAACATCCTTTTCCCAATCAACCGTCAGAAAGGTGATGATTTACCTGTAAGTACGTTTAAGGGATATGAAGACGGTACTATTGATGTAGGTCTTACGGCATATGAGAAGCGTGCAATTGCTGTCAATGTTCCGGAGTGGGATTCATCAAAATGTCTTCAGTGTAACCAGTGCTCGTTTGTATGTCCTCATGCGGCAATAAGACCATATATAGTAACCAAGGAAGAAGCCAAGAATGCTCCTAAAGGATTTGATACAGTTAAATTAAACGGTATAAAGGATACGGAGTATGAGTACAGACTTGAAGTGTCAAAGCATGACTGTACAGGTTGCGGCAGCTGCGTTGCAAGCTGTCCTGCAAAGGAAAAGGCAATTAAAATGGTGCCTGCTAAGTTCTCTGATGAGGATTTGGAAAGATGGAATTATGCTCTTTCATTAAGTGATAAGGGAGACCTTTTCAATCCAAATACAGTTAAAGGCTCACAGTTTAGAACACCTTTGGTAGAGTTTTCGGCAGCATGTGCAGGCTGTGGTGAAACCCCGTATGCTAAGCTTCTTACACAGCTTTTTGGTGACAGAGTTTACTGGGCAAATGCAACAGGCTGTTCGCAAGCCTGGGGTGCTCCAATGCCGGGAATTCCATACACTACAAATAAACGCGGTTTTGGACCTGCATGGACAAACAGCCTATTTGAAAACAATGCTGAGCTCGCACTGGGAATGTATTTATCATCAAAGCAGCAAAGAGAAGGCCAGAAAAACAACGTAATTAAGCTTCTTGAAATGAACATTAATGAAGAACTTAAGGATAAGTGTAATGACTGGCTTGATACCTTTGATGATCTTAATGCATCAAGAGCCGCAACAGATAATCTTATTGAAGAACTTGAAAAAGTCACCGAAGGAAAACATAAAGAACTTTGCGATAAGATTTTAAGAGCAAAGGACCAGCTTTCAAAGAAGACTCTCTGGATGTATGGCGGCGACGGATGGGCATATGACATTGGATTCGGCGGACTTAACCATGTAATCGCACAGGGAGAAAACGTCAATATTCTTATCGTTGATACAGAGGTTTATTCAAATACCGGCGGACAGAGCTCAAAGGCGACTCCTATCGGAGCGGTTGCACAGTTCCAGGCATCTGGTAAAAAGTCAAGAAAGATGGACCTTGGCGCTATCATGATGAGCTATGGAAATGTCTATGTCGCGCAGGTTGCAATGGGTGCAAATCAGACACAGCTCGTTAAGGCAATCACCGAGGCAGAAAGCTATGACGGTCCTTCGGTAATTATTGCATATGCACCTTGTACAACACACGGAATAAGAAGCGGTATGGGTAGCGTTCAGGCTGAAATGAAGAAGGCTGTTGAGAGTGGATACTGGTATCTTTACAGATATGACCCACGTAAGGAAGTTCCGATGCAGCTTGATTCTAAGGAACCAAATATTGAACTTGAAGAGTTCCTAGACGGTGAAAACAGATATTCAGTACTTAAAAAGACGTTCCCGGAAAATGCCAAGGAGCTTTTTGCAATAGCTAAGACTGATTCAAGAAATAAATATGAAAAATATAAAAAGATGACAGAATAATAGCAGCATGCAAAACGGTCAGAATTAATTATCAGAATGTCACGGTTATTCCGTGGCATTCTTTTTTTTAAAGATTAAAAAAAAATTGTGTAAAACTTACAAATTTAGTGTTGACATAACTATATATTGTGTAATATTATAATAACTGTGTTATGTAACAAAGTTGTACAACATTGATATGTAACTAAGATACGTAACACAGTTGCATAACGATGGTGTATAACAATGTTATACATAAACCCGTATTTTGGAGCACTAGTATGCCACCGCAGGTGAAGGTATCAAAAGAACATATTAAGTCTGAGGCTTTTCAAATGACTAAGGAGAGTGGATTTGAGGCTGTTAGCGCAAGAAAGTTAGCAGAGAGATTGAATTGCTCGACTCAGCCTATTTTTCGAGTTTATCAGAACATGGAAGAGCTTAAGGCAGATTTGTATGAAATGGGTACCGATTATATGAGGGAAAGTATGGAGCGACATAAGGGGAAGTCAGAACCGGCTTATCTTTCACTTGCAAAGGGTTATATTGATGCAGCCAGAAACGAGAAGAATTTGTTTAGATTGATAGCATCTGTAGATGACTTAGACATTTCGGGCGATAAGGAGTTTTTGCTTAAAGGGGAAGCAATAAACTATCCGAATATGTTACCGGGGGCAGAAAGCCTAGATGATGAGAAAAAAGGGGAACTCATCAGCGCGATATGGTTTCTTGTTCATGGAATAGCGACCTTAATTGTTTCGGGAAGGACTGAAATAAGTGATAAGGAAATAGGGGACCTTATCAACGAAACGTACTTTGGTCTTTTATCGAGATTTAAGGGAGAGTAATTGATTCAGATGCTATTAATTTAGCAAGGGAGTTTAGAAGGGGTATAAATGAATAATAAGAGAAAACGCCTTAGGAGAAGAAGGAAGCTCGCTAAGGGGTTCAAAAGGACTTTGAGGGCAGTCCTTTTGGCACCGGGAAGAATTCCGCCAATTGATTTAAAAACGGTGGAAATCTGTATGCGTGTATGTGAAATATGCGGCATCATTTTTGTAATGACACTTATTGCGCATCTTATAAGTGAAAGCAGCATACTTACAGGACTAACGTTTACAATGGGATTTGCATTTATGGGACTTATGTTTTTTATTAAGCTTGCAGACTACCAGGATAAGCTGATTCGCATGCAGATGGCTGATTACATCTACATAAGATGAGGATGTAAAAGACAGAGGATGGTTATTTAACTATCCTCTGTATTTTTTGTAAATGCAAATTAGTTAATATTCCTTAACTTTACAGATGAAATATGATATTATGGTGTGGAATTTTATTGTTGACAAATTTGCTTAAGAGGAATATTATTGGTTAGTAATAACTAACCAATTGGGCTTTGAGGAGTTTAAAATGAAGAAAAAGCTACATTTATGTAATAGTATTAAAGTAACGGCAGTACTTTTACCGGTACTGCTTACAGGATGTTCTAATGCCAAAGAATATACAACAGATGTTGTAAAAACAGGTAATATTGCTGAAGAAATAGAAGTAACGGGAAACATTCAGGGTGAAAAGAGCACAACATATTATGCGGCTGTGACGTCTCCTATCAGTGAGTGCGACTTAGAAATCGGAGATATAGTAAAAGCAAATGAATTATTGCTTACATATGATACAAGCGACCTTGAAAGAGTATATGAGCAGGCTGTAGTTAATGCACAGTCAACTGAAAACAGTATGAACGGTCAGATAACCGCAAGCAATAAAAATGCTTCCCTTTATAACAAAGCTGTAAGTGATTCAAATGTATATATGAACCTCTATGCAATTGCAAGAGCATCAAACGACCAGATTAATCAGAGCCAGTATGAGGAAAACTGGGATATTGCCAACACTTCTAAGGCTATTGAAGGACAGATTGCACAGAAGAATAAAACGATTGCAGACAAGACTTCTTTAGCAAATGAAAAGGCAGAGGCGTTATTAAGTCTTGTTCCAGGAAGTGAGGAGTATAAGAATGTAACAAATGAGCTTAATGATTTAAAGGAAGATATTACAAATCTTAACAAGGATATCGCATGCTTAAACGGAAATCTTGCATCGCTAAGCCCTCAGATGTTAAGCCCTGAAGAAAATGCAAAGGCAACGGTGAATAACAACTGGATGCAGGATATTCAGCGTAACTGGACAGAGTCTACAACGCTTAAAAATACTTATGAGGGACAGATTCTTAATTCATATCAAAAGGATCAGCTTAAGGATTCTTATGACCTGGCTTCAATGAGCGTTGAAAATGCCAAAGAAGATATAGTAAAGGCACAAAGCGGGGTGAGCGCTGAGTACAATGGTATAGTAACTAACAGCTATGTCAGCAAAGGAAGCGTAGTCAGCAAGGGAACTCCTTTATTTACAATAGAGAGCAGTGATGACTTAAAGGTAAACGTAGGAATTTCAAAATATGACATTGGAAAAATTGAGCTTGGACAAAGAGCCAACGTATCAATCGGCGGTCATAACTATTCAGCGAGCGTAAGCGAAATTAACAGATTGGCTCAGGTAACCGATTCAAGTAAGGCAAAGGTATTAGTGTCGGTTCATATTGATGACCCGGATGAATATGTATACCTTGGCATTGAAGCGGATGTAACTATATATGCACATGAAAAAGAGAATACACTGCTTATACCGCAGGAAAGCTATTATGCAGACGACTCAGGTGATTACTGCTACATAATAAAAGACGGTGTAATTGAGAAACGTTATATTACGATTGGTGTTTCATCTGATGAATATGTTGAGATAATTGACGGCCTTAGAGCAGGTGATGTAGTAATTACCGATTCGATTACCGATGAGAGTATAGGCGGGAGGGCTGTTTCAAAATGATGCTTTTTAAAAGATTATTAGGAAAAAAGCATAATAACAGTGACGAATGTATTAAATCGATAGACAGCATTTCATCAATTGATGAGATACCATCAATTGATGATGATACACTAATCAGATTTGACAAAGTGTGTAAAAAATACAACCAGGGAGAGAATGAATTTTATGCACTTAAAGATGCTGATTTAACAATAAAGAGCGGTGAGATGGTAGTGATCTTAGGACCGTCAGGAGCCGGTAAATCGACACTTTTAAATCTTCTTGGCGGAATGGATAGTGCAACCTCAGGACATATCTGGTTTAAAAACGAAGACATCACGCAGTATAACGACAATCGTCTCACGCAATACAGAGCCAAAAATATCGGCGTAGTATTTCAGTTTTATAATCTTGTGCCGACGTTAACGGCATATGAAAATGTCGCACTAATGAAGGACATTAAAAATGATACGATGGATCCTGCAGAAGCGTTATCGGCAGTAGGGCTTAAGGAACACATGCATCAGTTCCCCTCTCAGATGTCAGGCGGTGAGCAGCAGAGAACTTCAATTGCAAGGGCAATTGCAAAAAAGCCTGAGATTTTGCTTTGTGATGAACCAACAGGTGCACTTGATACAGTTACAGGTAAGGAAGTGCTTAAGCTTTTACAGAAAATGAGCAGGGAAGACAAGCGTACAGTTGTAATGGTAACACATAACAGCTTTTTTGCCGAAATTGCAGATAAAGTAATCCGTGTTAAGAACGGAGCAATTCACAGCATAGTAATAAATGAAAATCCAAAGGATGCAGAAGAGGTAAACTGGTAATG
>SFNX01000067.1 GCA_004552595.1 Lachnospiraceae bacterium
CTGAATCCGCTTCTCTCGTATTTGTCGCAATAAGCAGGACCTATTCCGTTCTTTGTAGTACCGATTTTATTTTTACGCTTGTTCTCAAGCATCACATCAAGATGTGTATGGTACGGGAAAATAACGTGTGCTTTATCACTAATCTTTAAGTACTTATCAACATCAATGCCATGTTCCTTAAGCATATTGATTTCTCCGATAAGAACTTCAGGATTCAAAACAACTCCGTTTCCTATTACAGCAATTGTCTTATTAGACAAAATTCCTGATGGAATGAGTCGCATTGCAAATTTAACACCATTAACATATATTGTATGACCGGCATTATTACCGCCTGTTGCACGTACGGATACATCCGCAAACTGTGCAAGATAGTCTGTTGTACGCCCCTTTCCTTCATCTCCATAAAAACAACCTAATACTACACTGGCTTTTGACATTTTTAATGTCCCCCTTCCGGAATAATTCATTACAAATTATATCTCAATAATAAAATAATTCAAACTATCAAACATTAATCTCAGCAGATAATCCAAGTAAATCCTTATTGGCTTCAAGCACAGGGTTAACTGTCTCCTTTAAGAATACGTCTACCTGATACGGTGCTCTTCCGACATATTTAGACGGATCCATTGCTGCCTTAAGCTCATCAAGTGTCATGTTAAATGAATCATCTTCAGCAATAAGCTCAAGAAGGTTATTATCAAGTCCCTTCTTCTTGACATTTGCTCCTGCCTCCATTGAAAGCTCACGGATTCTCTCATGAAGCATCTGTCTGTCGCCGCCTGCCTTAACTGCATCCATCATAATATTCTCTGTTGCCATAAACGGAAGCTCTGACATAATATGCTTGTAAATTACCTTGTCATTTACTACAAGGCCGTCTACTACATTAATGCACAAATCAAGAACTCCATCTGTTGCAAGGAATGCCTCCGGAATTGAAAGTCTCTTATTAGCAGAGTCGTCAAGTGTTCTCTCAAACCACTGTGTTGCTGATGTTATTGCAGGGTTAAGAGCATCAACCATTACATATCTTGAGAGTGAAGCGATTCTTTCAGAACGCATAGGATTTCTCTTGTATGCCATTGCCGATGAACCAATCTGGTTCTTCTCGAATGGCTCTTCCACTTCCTTAAGATGCTGTAAAAGTCTTATATCGTTAGACATTTTATGAGCACTTGCGGCAATACCCGCCAATGCATTTACAACTCTTGTATCAACCTTTCTTGAATATGTCTGTCCTGAAACAGGGTAACATTCCTTAAAGCCCATCTTTTTTGCAATCATCGGATCAATTTTATCAATTGTCTCCATATCACCGTCAAAAAGTTCAAGGAAGCTTGCCTGTGTACCTGTAGTACCCTTTGAGCCAAGCATCTTCATAGTAGAAATAACAAAATCAAGCTCTTCTAAATCAAGCATAAACTCCTGAAGCCAGAGCGTAGCTCTCTTACCTACTGTTGTAGGCTGTGCAGGCTGGAAATGAGTAAATGCAAGTGTAGGTAAAGCCTTATATTCGTCTGCAAACTTAGCAAGCTTTGCAATGACATTAATAAGCTTTTTACGTACAAGCTTTAAGCCCTTAGTCATAACAATAATATCCGTATTGTCTCCTACGTAGCATGAGGTTGCTCCAAGATGGATAATTCCTGCCGCCTTAGGACACTGTACGCCATAAGCATATACATGACTCATTACATCATGTCTTACAAGCTTTTCTCTTTCCTTTGCTACATCATAGTTGATGTCGTCTGCATGTGCCTTAAGCTCTTCAATCTGTTCATCAGTAATTCTCTCATTACCGTTAACATCCTTAAGTCCAAGCTCCTTTTCAGTCTCGGCAAGGGCAATCCAAAGCTGTCTCCATGTTTTGAATTTCATGTCAGGTGAGAAAATATACTGCATCTCCTTGCTTGCATAACGCTCTGATAATGGGCTTACATACTTATCTGTTGTACTCATGTTGTCTCCTTTATATAATTAATATTTTATTTATAATTTTGTTCGTATTTCTCAAGCATCTTTTTAACAGATGGCGATACCGAAACAAATTCCGCTCCGTAATGAATATTTTCTTTATCAATCGCATTGCTTCTTACTATTCTTACATCTGTTATTATCTGCGGCAGTTCGCTTGAAACTTCAATATCCGCAATAAAATAATAACCGATCGGGAGCACACATTTAGAAATAAATCCGATTCCTCTTGATGATATATCCGTAATCTGAATTGATGATTCAAGGTCTACTATTGCATCAACTCCGTCTTTATATAAATCCGATATTGATAAAGACATTCCTATCGGTATTCTTCTGTCTAATCTTTTTTCATTCATTATTCATATTCCTCTACTATCCTTAAAATATCCTTAGAATACTGTGGATACTGCCTTACAAGATTTGATATTTCATCCTTATAGGCATCAAGGTTATAAACTTCAAAGTCCATACTCTTTCTAAGCTTTTGTCTCTCAATTACAAGTTCATGTCGTTTTGACGCCATTTCCTCGTCAAATACTAAAAGCCCCGGCTGATACACAAACTGCGAAGGTTCTTTGATTCTGTACATTTTAATTGCATTAGAAAGCTCCTGCCTTAAAATCTCAAGCTGAACAACGGCATTTTCAGTATGATGTCTTGCTTCCTTTTCTTCAAGATATTTCTCATATATATACTCAAGCTCATGAGAACTGTTTATTCCGTATTTAGAATATCTGTAATCAATTGCATTAGTGATGTTAACATATTTAATCTTAGCTGTGTTCTGAAGCGATATTGCCCTGTTAATCTGCTTATTAAGCTTCCTGACACTGTCAACAGAATCTCTGTAAGTAACAAAAATCGCCGTAAAGCAAATAGCCAGCGTTCCTGTTGTAACAATCAGCGGAAGCTTTACATCAAAGTAAAACATACTTCTTAATGCTACAATTACAATATATGCAAGAAACGCCATCACAGTACAGATTACAAAGCTTGATTTAGAAGAAGCTATTCGTTTTTTGTTTTCCTTTCTGTCATACGCAAGACCTGCCTTTTCACCCTCAAGAAGGTTCATATCACGTCTTACTAAAGTCTGATAATCTTCGTTTTCTTTAAGCCTTTTAATAATATCCGAAATCTCATCCTCCATCTGTTCGATTTCCCTGTATTTTGCTTCGGATATTTTACTTACCGGTCTTTTATACTGTGATTCCTTCTTTTCAAAATCAATAATTCTTCTTGCTTTAGTCCTTAATTCTTCTCTGTCTGCCTTAGGAAGCAAATCTATCTCTTCCATATCCTGAAGCTTATCGGTTACTTTCTGATAGTCACCCTTTTTAAGGTCGACATCATCGCTTGCACCGGACATCAGTTCACAGATGTGTCTTACATACTGTTCCCTTTCAAGTTCGTTATGAACATTTAAATCTCTCCTTAATAGACTTTCGCCTTTTACCGCGTCAGAAATAGACCTTGCATCTTCCCCCTCAAGAGTTGAAAAATCAAGTGAAAACTCTTCGTCATCATCAAAAAAACCAAGTTTATTAAGTATTAAGTCAAAAAGCTTCATTAAACTGCCCTTTATGCTTCATTGCCGGTTTATCTGGCACTTCGTGCAATCATCCGGTCTCTGTATTCTAATTTCCATTTAACAAATGTTTCATCAATTCTATTATAGTATTCACTTATATGACCGTCTGAACGAAGTTCTCTTATTTCTTCTATTTCCTTTGCGTATTCAGAATCTGACTTTTCTGACCTGGCCAGTGAAAGTCTTTCTTCTGTTTCCCTTATGATAGAATCAGGATATCCCATACGAAGTACAAATCTTTCGTATGCATCCTTTTTCATAGTCATTCTTAATGACTGAAGGTAATGAATAAGTATTTCCTTATCATCATTAAGTACAGTGGCTTCCTTAAAGTAGTAGGATGCCTTATCATACATAAACAGTCTTGCATACGCAACGCCTGTATTGTGAAGGATTAATGAATACATTTCAGGGTCTTCTGACTTTTTCATTCTGTTAAGCATATATCTGTACTCATCAATTGCTCTTGTAAACTTCTTAGCCTCAAGAAGATTGTCAGCTCTCTTTTTACGTTTCATGGCAAAGCTTAATGATGCATTATCAACAAGTACCTGTTTAATACTTAATAGTTCTTCCTCTTCAAGATAACCTGTCATTTCAAGAAGCGAAGTCACAAACTGCCCTAAAGATGCACCTCTTAATATCAGTGATCTAAGGGCTTCAGCAATTTCTGTAAGCTCAAGTTCATCTGCAATAAAGTCGCAAAGACCTAAATCCATTATATCATTATCGAGAATATAGGCGTCTTTTACAAAGTAGTAACAAAGCTCTTCGATAGAATAAACATTCATTCCAAGGCCAACAATATAATATGGATTTTTAGACAGTTTTCCTTTACAAAGAATTAACTTACTCACCGCTAAACTTTATCTCCTTTTCCCAGGTTCTACCCGAGCTTGCATAAAACTCACCAAATCCTAGGTCTGTGATTTTAACTTTCATTAAAACATCTGATTCAAATGAAGTCTCAAGTCTTAAGCGTGTAGCCCTCCTAGGTCTTACAGGAAGTCCGCTTAATACTATTTCTTCTATTCTCTTCCTTCCGCCATCAAGCGGTGTGACAATTATTTCAACGCTGTTGCCTTCTTCTAATATGAACTCAAGTGTGTTAGAAGAATCATACCACGTCTCTCCCGCATCAACTAAAACAACATATTCTTCCTTGCCTTCAACTCTCATCTTAAGTCCCGTATTAGCTTTAAGCTTATCTTTACCTAAGAATATATGACTTTTGTTGATTTCTTTAGGCATGTATTTATCGGATGCGCAATAGCACGCACCCTTTGAATATAAATTCTTGCCCTGGAACACATGCCTTCCCATAAGAAGGAAGTTCTTAGTCCTTTCAAAACCGGTACCTTCAAAGCCTTCACCTATCAAGTAGACAGCCCCGATTGAGCGGCCGGCAAATAAGCTCCTTATATTATTAAGAATGAGTTCATCAAGGCTTTCTTCCTTGTTGCCCGGTAATTCATCTTCAAGCATAAACTCAGGAAGCTTAATGTTCTCATAGGCGACATAATCAACAAACCCAACAACCGGGCTTGTATTCCTGTTCATCCAGAGTTCATAGGACTTTAGAAAATCGTTGGCATAGTCAAAAACCATAACGTTATTCTTCCATAAATCTGAATCCTGATGAATCATGTAGTAGTAAATACTCTCATCATAAGTCTGAAATACTATGTTGTCTCTGTCTATTGCAACCGTTGCAACAATTTTCTCAAGTATTTCAATCATCTTAATGTCAAGATGATCTACGGTCACAACAAGCTTAACAACGTTCTGAGGGTTAACATAAGAAGAGATTATGTTAAGAGATCGTTTAAAAAACAGAATCAGAAGGTCTATCGGATCATACGCCTCGCCTTCAATCTCAAGCCTTGCACCTGCAATCGCAAAGCTTATCAGCTTTCCTACTAATGTTCCGTCTCCCCGCTTGGCACAGCTTACAGCCTCGCGCCCGAAATACCACTGGTTAACTCCGTTTCTTTTGCAAAGCACAGTCGGAATTCCAAGTCGCTCATCGCTTGAATCCCCACCTACTGCCTTAAGTCTTCCTTCATGTATTTCGGAAAAACTGATCTGGCTCACATTTTCATTTAAATCATAACCTATAACGTATTCTGCCATTACTAAATTAAATTATATTAAATACCTTCTTTGCAAATGCATCTTCTTCAACGTATTCTTCCATAAGCTCCATCAATGTAGCATCATCCTGCAAAGTCTTGGCAACAACCATTGAATTTAAGATGTTATATCTTGAATCAAGTGAATCACTTATTGTCTCTTCAACGCTCACGGAATCCGAAAGCGTAAGCATTTCCCTGCCATTAACTTCTTCTGTGACATAATACTGAAGCCTCTCTCCAAAGAAAAGCATGAATTCCTTAGAGAAAATACCGCCATACATATTTCGCATTTCTTCAGTGCGGTAAGTATCATCCTCATCTTCAGCAGCCAAAATATAATGAAGCACAACCCTTGCCTTTGGATTAGTACGATACTCAATAAATGTCGTATTGGTAAACGCCGATAATTCAGGAACAAGGTCTGAATATTGTGTAAAGAACTTAAAGAATACATTCTTATGAAGAAATTCCTGGATGAAGCATACAATCATATCTTTAATACGCTCTGTAATCTCACCGGAATTATCCGTATAATACTTAAGCAATGCAAGCTTACTTCCATCATTAAGAGGCTCACCCGTCCTGTAATTCTCGATAAGCTTTGCAAAAATGCTCTTATCTGTAATCCTCTCCTTGACGAAATAATCATATGCCGCATAAGACAAATATGCCATTTCCACTCTGGAAGATGCACCGTTGCAAATATAGTCATCAAATATTGCTTCCTTCTCACCGACAAAAGTTCTCGTAAACAGCATCTGGATAATAAGCTTCTCGGTTAACATGCGGCAATCAGCATCAAATGCTTTGGAAGCCTTCCATAAATCTCTTAATTCTCTTGTAAGACCGCCGAAATTGTCAACAAGATATGTAAGAGTATTGCTGTCATACTTGCCATTTTTAAATGCATTATGTGTAATTGCCGTAAGCATTACATCAAATACACCGTCGGTCTTCTCTATCATGTGAGAACATATCTTGACTAATGATTTAGCAGATATTAGTTCATCTCCGTATACTGTAATCAAGTCATATGCCTGATCATACATCGCTCTCTTAACATAGAAGTCAATAAGCTCTGCTCTTTCCCTTGAAGATAATTCCTTGACATTGATATTAAGTAAAAACTCATCAAGCGTGCTTATTCTGTCAGTATCAAAGTAAAAATGTAAAAGAAGCATTCTGATTTCTGACTTAAGTCTCGGTGAAATACTCTCCGACTCTACAAGATCTCTGCAGAAATCCGCATTCTCTTCATCAACTGTGATGTATTGTCTCTTACCTTCGCAAAGGTATAAGAAAAACGGAAGATTACCCGTAACGTAACGCTTAATGGCGTGCACGTAGTTGTTCTCATTAATAATTCTCTTGGCCTGATCCTTATCAACATATGTGCGACGTCCTGAATCATCTTCAAAGAACAGGGAAACATTCCTTGAATAAAGTCTCGGATAAGCCTTACCATTTATTACCGGATATACAAACTCATCAACAAATTCATCATATATTACAACAAGATTCTTATATGATTTATTATCTGTAGTAACTAACCTCGAGAAAATAAGTGAGGATAAATTATTGGCCATATTAGGCTTAATAAAGTCTATTGTCAGAACATCCTCATAAATAATTGCCAAATGGTCTGAAATATGCTTATCCATTACCTGTTCTATTGCAAAAACAAGCATACTCTCTCTATTCGATGAATATAAATCAGATAATTTATTCTTATATGTAATTAAATTAGCATATATGAATGCTTTCCTCTCATAATCAAGCCTGTTCTGGAAACTAAAATACATAATAACCTGCTTAGGAAGAGGTCCGTCGGACAAATCACATGGCGATGAATAAATAAAGTATTCAATAAGCTTTGTTATTTTCAGTTCCAGTTTAACACCTATACTGTACCATTTATGGTACACCGTATCTGTAACATTGGCTCTTATCAGAATTGTGCATATTGCTTCAACAATATCAGGGTCATTATAGAGTTCATACATGTTAGCTAACAGCTTAATGAGCTTTTTGGAAAAATCTCTTGTCCTTAATGCAAGCATTGTAACCTGAGATATTATTTCCCTGCTCATCTTGCCGTTTTTAACGGCAAAGCTTAATACTTCTATTTCAAAAGAAGAAAGCTTACTGATAATTGCAGGATTTGCAACAAACACGTTGTATGCCTCAACAAATAATATCGGACTGTGAATGCCTCTCTTTGTAATAGTCTCTATTACTGATATTTTCTTAGTACTGCTGTTGCTTAATTCTTCATCAAGGTATATAAGCATCCATAGAAGAGGCATGCTCTGTGGGTAAATCGAATAATAAGAAGCAATTCTTGCAGTAACATCATTGACATATTGGTCATCTCTTTTAATAAGTGTAGTAAGGTATAAATAATATGCATACTTCTCATCGTCATGTTCAATAATCTTCATTTCGTTGAACACATGCTCCAGTATCCATTTTGCTTCACTAACCCGGTTCTCAACAAGCAAAAGCTGTGCCTGAAAAAGTCTTGATACAGGATTCTTATCATCAAGATGATTCATTCTCTCAACTATTTTCATTGATTCTCGTACCCAGCCACTTGCATTTAACTGCTTGGTCCTGAATTTAATATAGCTGTTCATCAGTCTGTACTGAAGCGATTTAGCCTCTTTCCTTGCAGCCCTCTTTGCCTTGTCAGAGCTTCTGTGACTTGCTATAACCGTAATCTTAAGGTCATTATTCTTATTCTTAACAGTAATTGTTCCGAAATTTCGACCTTCATGTAAAAGCTCATCGTCAATATAAAATACGAGCTTATATTCAGGGTTATAAAAATCCTCATTATGGATAACATTTTTCTCAAGAACCAAAAAATCAGAATCAGAACTAATGTCTGCTTCAATAAAGCCCCATGTTGACCTTCTGATAATAATTTCGCATCTTAATCGGCTTGTAACCTCTATAAATTCAAATACATTTTTTTCAACAAAGAGTTTAACCGGTTCTTTTTTATTGATACTGCAAAGAAAATCTTCTACTGACTGGCGGTCTCCTTTAATATTGGCAAAGCCTCTGTACTTTGTGTAATTAGTCCTGTCATTTCCGTCAAATACCCTTACAAACTCAGGAGTATAAAAAACAGATGTAGCCTCTGAAAAATCAGTCTGTGAAAGATTTGTAAAATGAAAAAGATTTCTTACTCCGCTGACCTTTGAATCTTTAGCCATTGAGAGAATAGTAAATTCAAACGGCAGATAGTATTCGCCCGCCGATGAAACAATCTGTATATCTCCTTTAACTTCATCTCCTGCTTCAAGTCCTGTCGGATCAAAAATAAAAGAAGTAGTAAAATCATTAGAATTAAATTCTGTTTCTTTAATTACAAGTCTCATGCATGATGAGTAAATGTAGCCCTTAACTATTGTTGAGTCGCGGGACGTGAAGTGAAGAACACCTTCATAGATATCCTTAGCGCTTAACTTTTCTTCAATTGATTGCACGTCAAATAAAAGTTTGTCGGTATCATACTCGAAAACTCCGTCAACAAGTTTATCAATTATTTCACGCAAGGACCTCACCACACTTTGTATTGAGACTTAGGTTTAAAAAGTGAAAAAGGCATAGTCCACCCACATTAAACCCATTATAGTATTCTACAAGATATGCCAATTTGCTTCAAGATTACATAAGAACAGAACATAAAAAAATGAGCCCGGAAATCCGGACTCATTTTATAAACAAATTATATATTAGTGCATTCCTGCTGCTGCCTGTGCTGCTACCCATGCTGCATCTGAAGCTGTCTTAGCTGCGATTGCGTTAAGGTAAGCCTGACCTGAAGCCATGCCTGCTGCTGCCTTAGCATCTCTGTCTGCTGCTGCTGGAGCGATTGCTGCGTAAGCTGCATCAAGTGCTGCCTGTGCCTTAGCAAGACCTGCTGCCTGCTGTGCTGCTGTTGTTGCTGCTGCTGGTGCGATTGCTGCATAAGCTGCATCAAGTGCTGCCTGTGCCTTAGCAAGACCTGCTGCCTGCTGTGCTGCTGTTGTTGCCGATTGCTGCGTAAGCTGCATCAAGTGCTGCCTGTGCTGACTTAAGACCTGCTGCCTGCTGTGCTGCTGTTGTTGCTGCTGCTGGTGCGATTGCTGCCTTAGCTGCGTCAAGTGCTGCCTGTGCCTTAGCAAGACCTGCTGCCTGCTGTGCTGCTGTTGTTGCCTGTGCTGGTGCAATTACTGCGTAAGCTGCATCAAGTGCTGCC
>SFNX01000180.1 GCA_004552595.1 Lachnospiraceae bacterium
TACAATACCGAGCGCAAGTGTCTGGGCAAATCCGATAATCGAGCCGCTTCCAAGTATTCCAAGTACCGCCGCTGCAATAAGTGTAGTTACGTTACCATCAATGATAGCTGATAATGCCTTTTTATATCCTGACTGGATTGCACCTGATACTGATTTACCAAGAGCAATTTCCTCTCTGATACGTGCGAATGTAATAACGTTGGCATCAACTGCCATACCAATTGAAAGGATAATACCTGCAATACCAGGTAAAGTAAGTGTAATATCAAAAAGGTCAAGACAAATCACCATTAATACTACATATAATGAAAGAGCAAGCGAAGCCGCAACACCCGGTACAAAGTAAACTGCAATCATGAAAATACATACAAGTGCAAATCCGATGATACCTGCTTTAATACTTGTTGAGATAGCCTCTGAACCAAGCTGTGCTCCTACTACGTTAGAACGAAGCTCTTCAAGCTCAACCTTAAGTCCACCGATACGGATTGTAGAAGCAAGTGCTTCTGCTTCTTCAAAGTCATTCATACCTGTGATATATGCGCTTCCGCCTGTAATTGGCTCATTAACTGATGGAACAGATACATCATCTCCATCGTAATAAATCATAATTGTGTCATGATTCTTAGCTGCCTCTGTAGTAGCTGTAGCGAACTTCTTAGAGCCCTCGTCATTAAGTGTAAGGTCTACTACATATTCAATGTTCTTCATGTCATTCTGTGAAGAACCGGCCTGAGCAGCCTTAATATCTGTACCTGTAAGTACAATGCTTCCGTCCTTTTCAAGCTCTTCTATTGACTTTGTGAGCTCGTAATCAGGCTTTCCGTTTTCTTTATATCCTACAAGAGAATAGTTAGCCGATCCGTCAGAGCCATTCTGGCTGATGAAGTAAAGTGAACCCGGCTTACCAAGATCCGCTAAGATTGCATTGGCATCAGATACACCAGGAATCTCGATGTTAATTCTGTCAGTACCCTCTCTGTAAACCTGAGATTCTGTAGAATATCCTTCTACTCTCTTCTGAAGCTTATAAACGGTATCATCCATATCTTCATTGCTAGGAGTACCATCTCCTACTGCCTGATATGTGATGCTGACACCACCTGCAAGATCAAGACCTAAGTTAATGTTCTCAGCTGATCCTGACCCTTCTGCACCTACTCCGTTTACTACCATATATGCCCCACCGGCGATTAATACGATAGCGAGAATCTTTATTCATCAAATTCTAATGCCTTAAGAGCTATTGCACATTCAATTCGTTTTTTCTGAAGCTCACATCCGATTTCGTAAGTTCCGTTAATACTTCCCGAGAAGTTGTAAGAATTTGCAGCACAGCCTCCGCTACAGTAAAACTTTGCAAAACAGTTTTTACATTTTTCTTTTGCATAAACATTGCAAAGCTTGAATTCATCTCTTATATCAGTACGGATAACTCCTTCATCGACATTGCCGAGTAAAAAGTCCTTCATTCCCATAAACTGGTGACACGGATAAAGTTCACCCGATGGACTGACTGCAAGATATTCAGTACCTGAACCACAGCCCGAAAGCCTTTTTGCAACACAAGGTCCGCCCGAAAGATCAATCATAAAGTGGAAGAAGTTAAACGGCTTTCCCTCTTTCTTCCTTTTAATCATTTCCGCTGTCAACTCGTCGTATTGCTTAATCAATGTATCAATGTCTTCTTCTCTGATTGCATAGCTTTCGCTTTTATCAGCAACAACAGGCTCAACCGAAATCTGCTCAAAGCCTAAGTCTGCCATATGAATGACATCCTTTGCAAAATCAAGATTATTTCTAGTATATGTACCCCTGACATAATAATTCATCTGGTTTCTTGACTCAGCCGCCTTAATAAACTTAGGAACTACTGTGTCGTAGCTTCCCTGACCGCCGCGTCTTGGTCTCATCAAGTCGTGAACTTCCTTTCTTCCATCAAGTGACAGAACAAGGTTGCTCATCTCTTTATTTGCAAATTCCAGTATATCATCATCAAGCAAAACGCCGTTTGTAGTAAGTGTGAATCTGAACTTTTTATTGTTAGGCTCTTCCAGTGACCTTCCATATTTAACAAGCTGTTTAACAACTTCAAAGTTCATAAGAGGTTCGCCGCCAAAAAAGTCAACCTCAAGGTTAGTGCGTGAGCCGGAATTTGCAACAAGGAAATCAAGAGCCTTCTTACCCACTTCGTAACTCATAAGTTCTCTTTTTCCGTGATATTCGCCTTCATCAGCAAAGCAGTATTTACATGCCAGATTGCAATCATGGGCAATATGAAGACAAAGTGCTTTTACCACTGTTGTTCTCTTCTTAAAGTCCATTACAAAATCTTTGTAGATATCGTCAGTAAAAAGTCGCTCCTCTTCAATAAGCTCCTTGACTTCATTATATGCTTCTTCAATATCTTCATCGTTATATTTACTAAGCATAAATTTAAGATAGCCTTCAAGCTCACTAAAATCTGATGCTTTAACTTCCCCGTCTGAAACTTTTCTAAAATCTGACACAGAATCCATCGCATCGAGCGCATGCACAATGTCATATACTATATCATCGACAACATGTACTGAGCCGCTTTCAATGTCCATAACGATATTTAATCCGCTGTTTTTGTACTGATGAATCATTACGTTCTCCTTTTACATAACATAAGCAGCGACTATTGCCGCTGCTCATGAATCATAACTAAATTCTGAAATAAATTATTTATTAACCTTTTCACAGCTCTGATTGCCTACTGTGCAGCTTGTCTTACAAGCTGACTGGCATGATGTCTGGCACTCGCCACATCCGCCGTTCTTAACAGATTCCTTGTAATCTCTTGTGAATAATGTCTTAACGTGCTTCATTATTTAGTCCTCCAGTTATTATTATCATAATATTTAAGCTGTCATGTCCATAAATCTCTAAAAGTATAGCATACGAACGGATTATTGTAAACTACGAACTGGTCCACATTATGAATGCAATTATAAGCAGCACAATAAGTATCGCAACAAGAACTCTCCACGGTGAAACAGGTGACTTTCCGCCGACTTTACCTGACTGACCGTTAACCATGAACTGATAGATCTTGCCTTTATATGTGAAGCTTGAAATCCACACAGGTAAAAGCAGATACTTATATTTAATATTTGAAAACCTTGTATTTAGAGTAACGTTTCTTGTAGTGTCTGCATTGTGTTCTCTTCTTAACTTGTCTTCTGCAATACCTTTTAATTTACTACTGATTGTTTCCTTAGCGATAGCCCATGCATCTTTAAGACCTAAAGAATATCTCTCTGCTGCAAAGCCTGCAATGTATTCAGGCTTGTAACTTACGTTATCTTCTGTCTTAAACGGTGCAATCTGGTCTAAAATATTCTTATCATGGTTATTTCCGCAGGCACTTACAAGCTCATCATCAATAAAT
>SFNX01000181.1 GCA_004552595.1 Lachnospiraceae bacterium
TCGGCGAAAACGCCAGCGTGGCTTCCGCAATATTTTTATAATTGAGTATGGAAATGCTCTGAAGTATCATCAAGGGCAAAAATACAAAATTTTCTCCACACCACAAATCCCCCCCAAATATTTTGGGTCAACAAGTCAACGAGCCGATTGCCCTCACACAGATTCCAGAATTTATTTTAAACCGCGAATCACATGAATAATTTATCCTAAATAATTGTATTACAAAAAAAATAATACAAATTAAGGGATGCTGAAAAATTAGTTGATTATGGAAAGATAAATTAGGAATTAATAATTGGAGATTAGCCCCCTTACTATGACACCAAAAGAATCCTCCCTTGAATTACACTTGAAATATTAGAAATTCGCAAAAAAATACAAAGGAAACAAATTGGAAATTTAATAAATATTTGTAAATTTGTACGGATTCTTCTCAATAGTTAAAAATGTCACCACTATCCTTAACACATTATCAACCCAAAGAATTATGAAAAAATTTGTATTACTTATTTGTGTTGCTTTTGTAAGTTTAATGGCTTACGCCGATCGCACCTATAGTTTTGGTCAAATTAGTTGTTATAGTCCTCAAGCTGGATTGGTTAGTGGAGGCGGAGCAGTTATCACCGTAACCATAGGTGACGGATATATCATCCATAGTATGTATGGTAAATTATACGCATCATCACGGAATATGGATGGCTCCACAACATACCTACCTTCAGGTTATGCCGGTACGCCCATGGCACAGTTGCAAGGTGTGATGATTTCCGCCAATTTGCAACGATTGGAAGAACATATTCTATCTTCTTTTGGTGGTATGACTGCCAAAATGATTAACACTTACACTAATGCAGGAGAAGATGGCGGTCGTTATGCCAACAGTTGGGCAAACGCACAAGCTGCTTCAAGAGATAGAAGCCACGACAGTGAAATACGAAGAGAAAAGAGAAGGAATTCCGGTTCTTGCTCCAGATGTCATGGCACAGGAGTAGATCCTTCATGTATTGATACGTCAATGCCTTCTTCAAAAGCCGCTACTTCAAAAATTGCCGCCTACACCAAATGCCCGTATTGTCATAATACAAAATCTTACGATCATTGGCACTGGAGATGCATAGAATGTAGATAACAACTAATATTTTGATGATGAGAAGTATTTTTGTATTGGCTTTGTATTGCATACTATGCAATCTTATAGGGTTTGCTCAAACAAGATATGAATTCACTTGTGATGCTTATAGTAATGGCGTCAATACCTATACTGATGTGCCTGGAAAAATAATTGTTGATTCAGACGGTAATGGGATGACATTAGCCATTATTGTAAGCCATCGCGTCAAAAAAAAAGGTGTTCCGATTCCTTTTGGATGGTGGACTGACAGCGAATCTCCATCATATATAAGATATCACTCTGTTCATCCATACGATAGCTCTTTGCATAATGTGTATTATATTAACAGTGACAATGATGAGGTTTGTATCGCTGTTGTTTACCGAAATAATATTCCAACTGAAATTAAAATTTTTGAGCAGTATGAAGACGGAAAAAACTCCTATATCTTGATTCCTTATTCAAAATCCACGTATGATGGAATCTATGGTGTAATCAACACAGCAAAACAGAGAATCAACTTTTATAAATATTGAACAAATAACGATATACCTCAAGCAAAGATTTTCAATTCGTGTGGATTTGAGTAATTCGTGCTCTTAAAAAATCTGTGTGAGGGAATCCACTCATTGACTTGTTGACCCCAAAAATCGACAGCCGTGTTTTTTTTCGGCGAAGCCGACTTTTTTCTTCGCGAAGCGACTTTTTCTTCGGGTGGTGGGGATGTGAAAAGGCGCCAACCCTCACATCCCCGCCGCACGACTTTTTTTCTTCGTTTCATGCCACAAAGTAAGGAAAGCAACAATAGCAGTATCCCCATCCATAAATAAAAAAGCCGTGAAGTTCAATCAACAATTTATGGAAAATTCAACGGAATGCCATCGCTCTCCTCTTTAAAATCGGTGCATCAAATCCAAAAGTACGTCTCTTTTGGCTTTATCGTTTAGTGGCTTCTAATCTCTAATCTCTAATCTCCAATCTCAAATTTCTATTTTCTATTTTCCCTTTTTGGGGTTGACGTTGGTTTGCTGTCTGATTATCTTTGTGCCGGAGTTCTTTGAATGATTGGGGTTATTTGGGAAAACGAGTTGCATCGGGAAGCGAGCCAACGGGTTTTCTTGAGTCAACGGGTCAACGAGGTTTTTTTGTGGAGGAGAAATTATTGGTGTGTGATTCGTGGTCACTTTATATTTCTGAACAAAAGAAAACGCAGCGAAGCTGCCGAATAACCGCAGCGCAGCAGCCGCATAACCCTATAACCGCGGCTAAGCCGCCTAAAACTTTGCTAAAATCGTTACAAATTGAAAATAATTCAGTAATTTTGTTATTAGGAGCATAGCGGTAGTTTTTTAGGTACTACAAATTTTTCAAACTTACACCGCTATTTACCTAATTTTCAACTAATTAAATTTTGTCGAACTCACGTTATAAAAATATGTATCTCCTCAAACCATATTGCCTGAGTATCCTGCTGATTATCGCATGTGCGATATCTGTCGGAGCGAAAACCACGACTTCAACATCAAATGGGTTCACGGTGACAGCCACCGACAATGTCACGCTCAACGGCCAAACAGGCATACTGTTCAAAATCAAGGTCATC
>SFNX01000068.1 GCA_004552595.1 Lachnospiraceae bacterium
GCCAAGTGCAGGATACATTGGAATCCTACTTTGACTAAGAAAAAATTAAAAAATCAATTTACGAGAAAGATCTATTTACACAAACTATTTGACAGTTTCAAAATTCCATAAAATTACAAAAAAGATTTAGCTTTTCTTTAGTAATATCTGGAATATTAAATATTTTATCTTTTAAAGCTTTTCTGACCTCTAAATTTGGCTCTTCGTCTTCCGTCTTTAAATTTTCAAGCCATCCATCAATAAGCAAAAGATATTCATCTTTATTCGGTACAGTACTTTTCTCAACTTCTTGTCGTATTTCTTCAATTCTGTTCTTGTTTGAATGATAATAAGCATCTAGTACATCATTCTCTAACTTGATTATATACTCATGCTGAAAATCTCCTTTTAGACTAAGTCTTCTAAAGAAAGTCCACATAGCAATATCATTATGTTCTAAAATTTTAACAAGATCTTCTACAGTAATCCTGTGTTCATTTTTCTCTACCTTAGAATAGTAGGAAGTACTTACAATACCATCCGCAAATTGTTTTTGAGTTAAGCCTTTTTTTTGACGATATTCCTTCAATAATTCTCCAATTGTCATATCTTCCCCTCCAAATGTTCAAATACGAAATTTTTAAAAATAATTTTAATTCCTTGCTAAGATTAAATCAACATTAAAACAAAGGAGTTAAACATTATGAACGTATTTTTGAAAAATAAAGATTACAGAAGATTTTCAATCGCTAGTTTCCTTTCAGGTACTGGTGACGTGCTTTTCTACTTAGCATTTATGACTTACGCAAGTAAGCTACACAATTACTCACTTGCATTGTCTTTAATCGCAATCTCAGAATCAATTCCTAGACTTTTTGAAATTTTCGCTGGCTACTTAGCAGATAAAACTCGCAATAAGTTTAAAAATATCTTTTTAATGGCAGTAGTTAGATTTGTTCTTTACGCAATCGTTGGAATTTTATTTGTAGCCAAAGTTTCAGATTGGAACCTAGTAATTGCAGTTGTAGTAATTAATTTCTTCTCAGATACTTTTGGTTCTTACTCAGGCGGTTTAGTAGCGCCATTAGTGGCAGATATCGTAGGTAAAAAAGATTTTGGTGAAGCAGAAGGATTTACTAGTGGTGTATCAGAAATCATCAATATGGTTGCCCAATTTGTAGGTTCTGGCTTGCTTTTATTCATGTCTTACTCCAACCTAGCATTTATTAATGCATTTACATTTTTAGCAGCAGGACTTTTGTACGCAAGTGTTGGCTTAAAGCATAAAAAAGACGGTCAATCACTTGAACCACAAGAAGTAAACGAGCAAAAGTTCTTCGCAACTATGAAGTCATCATTTACTCAAGCTAAAAAAGCTCATGGATTATTAACTATCATGGTTATTGTAGGTTTGCTCAACGGGGTGTTAGGTGCAATGAGCGCCTTAATTCCAATTGTAATGGCAGGACACAAGTCAACAATGTTAATTGGAAATTACAGCTTCACTATGGCTGTAATGGGTGTATTAGTTAGTTGTGGTGCTGCTTTAGGTAGTATGTTCGGTCAGCAATTATTCAGAAACGTTTCTGCATTTACAATGACAATTATTGCTGGCGCACTTAGTTTTTTAACTACATTATCTACACTTTCAGCCCACATTTATGCAGTTTTACCATTCTTTTTCTTGTTAGCTGCAACAGCCAGCATCTCTTCTATTAAGTTAACTCAATGGTTGGTTAACACAGTTGAACATAAAATCTTAGCCTCAACTGTTGGCTTATTAAATACTTTTGCAATAGCATCATCACCTGTAATGACTACTATTTTTACTACTGTTTCTGGTATGAGTGACGTGCGCTACGCATTAATTCTTTTACTAGTTGTAGAAGCAACGGTTTTCTTTGTAACTATTAAGATGAGTGTAAAAGTTAAGAAAGCAGAGGCGGAAGATAAGTCAGCCGCTGTAGTCAGTGAATAATATCAAAATTAAAGTTTAGCTTCTAACAACAAATTGATTAATTTGAAAATTTTACAATACAAAAAGAGAATCCATCATTATAGGATTCTCTTTTTTCATACGATTTAATAAAATTTGAATTAGTAATTCTCCATCATTAAGTCGGGCGCATCATATCCTTCTTCTTCCGCAAACATCTTGTATGCTTCTCCAATCATTCTATTGGGAATACTTGTAGAGAAGATGCAAAGAATATATATCTGCATCTTTTTCTTCTTCAATCTGCGTTCCATAAGCAATACAACAAAGCTGCTTCGTATTAGGTCCACCGAGCATAACATGTCCTATCTCATGACCTATTGTAAATGGAACTTCATCTTGATTATGCCAGTTCATATTTATAGCAATTTCACGTTTCCATTTCCAAGCAAGAGAAGGATACCGTGGGTTAGTCTTATAGAAAACATAGCCAATATCATTATCAAAAGCATAATTAAACAGATAAGTAATTAATCTATTCTTTCTCTCACTGTTGTCCACGATCATTTTTACGGGCACGCCTTTCTCTAATGTCCTTTTCCATCAGTTCTCGAACCATATTCAAATATTCTTCGGGAACATGATAACCATGATATGAATAAGGAACTTCATGATCCAAAGCAACTGTTTCTTTCTGGTGCGGATTAGGGTCATCGGTTCTTCCGCTTAAATAATCTGTAGAAGTATGTAAGACCTTAGCAACGGCACTTAAAGCTAATGAACCAGGCTTCCTGTCTTTCCAATTATAAATAGTTCTTTTTCCTAGTCCAGCTTTATCGTTAACTTCTAGCAAGGTTAATTTATTTTTTTTAGCTAATTCCTTAGTACGTTCAAACTCAATCATATCAAGGGTTTCTCCACTTTTTCACTAAGCAAATAATATGCTTTTACGTATTTTTCTCTTGACTAAGTTCGTAGATAAGCATATTATGTAAATCGTCAACAAGTTGTGATTCAACTAATCACCATAAATCTTATTTAGCAGTGAGGATTATGGCATTAGCAATATTTTTATACACTAATTGTAGTATATAAGCATACTATTTTCAATAGTTAATATGCTTATACATAGAAATATTCCAATAACTTGCTGGCAACTCACAGAGGTGATGTCCAATGGACATTTAGCCCACCCTCTAAATAGAGAGGTAGGTGAAAGTAATGGATATCCATGATTATGTTGAACTAACGACCCTCGCGTTGTGGTTCATCAGCATTATAGGTATCGGCATTCTAAGTCGTGTTCACTTTAAAAACAAAAGGCTGGAACAGTTTCGTATTACTGCCGATGATCTGATGAAAAATTACGTTGGTTTGTACAACAAAGAAAGCTTAGCCAGCGATCAAAAAATCAATCGGATTGTCAATGCAGTAGTGGACGGACTGGAAGCTAAAGGTTTTAAAGTGGAAGACCAAGATGTAAAGGATATTTTTGCAAAAGTCGCAAAAATTATTAATGAAAATTCTTCCAAGTAGGAAGATAGAAATTTTTTGGAGGTTTTATTATGAGACAAGCATTTAACATTTCAGCAAGTCACAAAGCTGACTTAAACACTGGTTACTTAGCAGTAGCACAAAAAGGAAATGTAGGTTCAACATACATTTATGCGGAACAATTACGTAACAAGCAAAGTGAAATTCACGTATTACGCGGTCACGCAGGTAATGTAACTACTCCAGTGGTTACTATGTATGGTAGTGCAGGTGGTCACACCCAAACTTGGGAATATTCAGGTAGATCAGGTAAATGGTTTGTAGGTACAAAGCCTAACAGCGATAATTGGGATACTCAAATCGCTCGTGTAGATATTAGATCTATGGGCAGATCATTTACCTCAAACACCGATATGCCACGTTTAGCATATTTGAATCGTGCAGGTAATTTACTTAAACCGGATGGTTCTACTTATGCAGGTAGTGATATGAAACGTTCAGAAGCAGCTGTATCTCCAGACTATTCTAAGTTCTTACTAGCTACCGTCGATTATGCAGGTAATGGCTATTTTACCATTTACGACAATAACTTAATTAATAATAAACTTGATAATGTAGAATACAGCAACGGCTACGTAAACTTGGGTGAAGTTTCTTGTCTAGAAAGCTTTGTAATTCCAGGATTTTATGAAGATGTAAAATCTTCAGTACAAGGCTATGATATTGATAATTTGGGCAATATTTATGTATCTAGCCAAAAATCACCTGATACTCTTAATCACAAGTATTACTCTAAAAATATTTTTAAGATTCCAACTTATGATAGATTTACTACTTCAAACTGGTTGCAAGTAGATTTAGATAAGTATGCCGGTCCAATTAACATTTATGGTCAAGGTATGCATACTGAACTTGAAGGTATTCAAATTCTCGATGAAAATCATTGTTACTTAACTGTTGCATATCACAAGACGGTTAATGGCAAGAACAAGACTGTTTCTAACAAAATTTATGAAGTTAGTTGGAACGAATAAGTACTAAAAAAGGATTGAATCGCATGATTCAATCCCTTTTTTTATTGCTTTAAACTGCATAAAGAAAGATAATTAAAGTGTTGAAAATAAAAAAGGATGATTATTATGAGAAAAAACAAATTTATTTTAGCTTCAGTTGCAGCTTTAATGGCTGTAAGCCCAATGCTACCACTCAGTTCACAGGCTCACACAGTTCAAGCTGCAGATACTAATGCTGTAAACAAAATGGTTATGCACACTGCTGTTGCTTATGATAAAGACGGTAACAGCACTGGTGTAAAATACAATGCATTTAGTTATGCTAGATTGCTATCTACACCTGTAAAAATTGATGGCACTATTTACTATAAAGTTGCCGACAAAGATCAATATTTAAAGGCTACCAACATTGATGGTGTAACTAGAAGAATTACCCACAACACTTACATCTATAGAACCTCTACTCGTCGTACTAGTTACCAAAATAGATGGAAGTTATATAAAGGACAAACAATCACTACCTACGGTGGTTCTTACAGATTCAAGAATGGTAAGCATTACTTTAGAGTAGGCGGTCCAGCTAAGCAATATGTTAAATCATATAACTTAGGACCAGTTATTAGAGCCAACACCACAATGGCACCAAATAGCAATAATACTTCATCAAATACCACTACTAATAAACCAACTGACAACACAACAACCAATAATACTCAACCAGTAGGTAATGAAGAAACCACTGTAACTGTAACTGCTTCATTCAACGTAAATATCTTTGATAATCAAGGTAACACAGTAAGAAGAAACGTTCCAAAGGGGACAAAATTCGTTGTAGATAGATTAGAAGTAACTCCATTTGCTGACCGTTTTCCAACAGCTCTAGGTCGTGAAGGCTTGTACAGAATTAAGGGTACAGATACTTGGATTTTGGCTGTTGATGTAACTGCTGCAAAGAAATTACCACTTCATGACTACGATCTAGAACATAATTCATACATTAAGTTCCCACAAGCAACAGATCTCTATAATGCAAGTGGCAGTAAGATAAACACCAATGGTGATTACATTAGAAAACAATCTGGTCAATATAAAGTAGACAAGTTATTATACATTTGGGTTCCAAGTGAAAATAAAGCAGAGCTTTTCTACCACTTAGTAGGTAAAGAAGTAGCATCTAATAATGGACATATCAGCTTTGATGATGGTTATGTAAAAGAAAGCGATGTTCAATTTATGAGCAATAGTAAGGCAATAACACCATCAAACACAGCTGCTGAAGCAGAAGCTGCCGCAAAGAAATAAGTCTATATAATTTAATTTTAAAAGCCGTAAAACATTTAGTTTTTACGGCTTTTTTATGTCTAAATTAATGAATATCGTCCTTATCAATACCTAATTTAGTCAACAAAATATCCATACCTTCTTTTTCCCAGTTTTCAATTTACTCTGGCGTGCTATAGTAGTTTTTACTTTACAAATTTCACTCTAGCATGCTAGAGTGATTTTAAAAAGCGAGGAGGTAATATTTATGTCCAAAGAGACCAAATTAAAACAGATCGAAGACAGGCTTTCAATCTATCTATCATCAGATCGTCGCAACTGGGCCGATACTTTTAAACTAATGAAGAGGGTCCGCGATGAGGAGCTTTATTCCAATGATTACGCGTCTCTTACACAATGGGTTAATGCTTTGGCTGATCGTAATCATTACCATCAATCAACTTTGTGGAATCGATTCAATGCAGGCAATACTTACGCAGAATATGCTGAAAGAAAGAAGAAGGCCGGACAGGAAGTAAAATCAATTGAACAGGTTGATATTTCTCCTGATACCATTGCTCTGGTTGGTACAATAGCCAACAGATCTAAAGATACAAAATACGCAGATGACTTGATGGACAAGGCTTGGGAGCATGATTTGTCCAGACAGGACCTTCGTGACATAAACCGTCAAATCAGAGCAGAACATAGTCGTGTTAAACAGGATATTGATGAGCAGCTTGATGATGTGAAAGTAAACAATAATAAAATCAATGTTACTGCAGATATGATGGTCAAAGCTTTTCAAAGCGATACCAGCTGGCTTGATGCGGATCACCGCCATCGTAAGAATGATTTTTACAAGGTTTTCCCAGAATTACCGGTTCACTCTGGTACGTCAATCCATGCAAGACGTATGGATGTGTGTATCTTAGAAAATTTGACTGATGAGCACGCACTATCCTCTCATGTAAACATTCACTGTGTCGAAAACAAGGTCAGCAAAAACGACTTAGTCCGCGACCATAAAATGGGAGAATATGCAGACTACGGTGACTTCTTCTGGTTATGCATTCCGAAAGAATTACTAGAAGTCGCTGAAAAATACGTAGCACAAGGCTGGGGCATACTCATCGTTAACGACAACGAAAATATTCATGCTGCAAGAAAAGCTGCCAAAAGGGAATGCATTTTTCGTCAGGAAACACTTACTGAAGCAGTAACTCATTCAAATTAAATATGCTAATATTCTACTTCGAATGCTACACTTTGCAAAAAATTATAAATAAATATATTTATTTATGCATTTGACAAGACTGTTTTTTAAAAAATCCCTTGCTATACTTGGGCCAAAATCTGAAATTGATTTAACAAAGCAGAGGTTACGATTATGAAAGTTTTTATGTGGCGCGGAGATCACGAAATTTCAAGAATTACAGGAATTTACTACCAGATTGGTGAAAACTGTGAAAAGTTACTAAAGTTACTAGATTCAGGCTGGAAATTTGCCGGAACAACCGAACCCGATCCAGAAAGTAACAAAGATGCCATCATTACTCGAATTCACGGTATAGGAATCCTTGTACCTGAACCTGATAACTCTGCAGACCCTAAAGCAGTGGCAGCATATCTAAAATTTGTATCAAAAGATCCAAACCACAAGCCAACAAGCCAATGTATGATAAAAATCGGCTATTGACTAAAGATGCCAAGCTTAAAGATCAAATTACGCGACCTATTCAAGTGAGTTTAGATTGCAGAACAATCTCTACATACAGAAATTATTTTCAAGCGACAGTAGTCGGTATTCCGTTAGGTTATAAATCTTCAGAATATATCACCAAAGCACCAACTTTTGAAGTAAATGTTGAAGATGAAACAGAAGAATAACATAAAAAACGCTCTACAACAGCATTGTAGGGCGTTTCCGTTTAATTTTAAGTACACAAAAAGCCCTGCTATTATGCAGAGCCACCGCGCGTTTGCAAGTTATCATCTTGCACGCATGCATCCATGATCATTGGACGCGACAATAATTTTCCTAATTTGTGTTCTATTGCATGAGCTCCATTTAATTCTTCACGAACTAAACAATCTACTTGATAAGTAGTTACCATCAATAGACACGACCAAAGTCATTGGCAGTTGTAGAGTCGATGACTTTTTATTTTGCTTAGTTAATAAAAAAACTGTTTCGTATCATTACAGATATTGAAGCAGTTTTATATTAATTACAATTGGTGTAATTGCTTATCCCCACCAATGCCACGTATAACCTGGGCCCCAAGTTCTAGGAAGTCCACCAGGAGCACCACCTCCAGGACCAATGTCCCATAAGTTTTTAGCATAAATCTTACTATCTAATAAAGACTTAGAATTTACTTGAGATTGTTCTGCTTTTTTAACTTTAAGAGTTACTGTTGTTGAATCGTCATTTTCAGCTGCAGAAACTGGATTTGATGAAAGAGTAAGTGAATCTACACTTAATAAAGCTAGACCAGTCAATGATACAATAGTCTTTTTGAACTTCATTTCTATGCCTTCTTTCTACATTGATTAATTATTAATTAAATAATATCACCAATTTATGAAAAGATGAATGCTTTTTTAATATTTGTTTCAATAAATGCTCTAGTTTTTTGGTTTTCTAATATTATCATTAATATAATTAATGGAATCACTGTAACAACAGTTAAAACTATAACTCCAGTATTTTCATTACTTACTAAACTCCCACCATATCCCAAAGGGATTAATGAAAAATTTAAAAAGTCAGCAAAAGTATGAAACAACATCGTTAACCATAATTTACCAGAATATAAAAGAATGACACCTAAAAGACAACCAAAACCAAAAGCATGGAAAATTTGGAATAATATAGAATCTATGTTAGCTCCTGGTGTTGAAAAATTAAGAATATGAAGAAGTGAAAAAATTATTGAACTAAGCAAAATAGAATAGGTAGCTCTTCCTTTTTTTCTCGAAAAGATAATTAACAGTGTTATCAAAAAGACATATCTAGCACTTTCTTCCATAATTCCTGCATCTAATGCAGAAAAGTATAATTGCCAAACATTTTTAATAATTGCTGAGTTAATCGGATTAATCAGTGAAAAATCCCAATTCCAAATTGCTTGATTCCATTCTGAAGCTGACAGAATAAAAGTATTAAAAAAACTGATCCATACTGTAACAATACCTAAAACTAATAAGAATAAATAATAGAAAAACGTTGGATTGGATATTTTTAAATTAAAATAAAATTTATATCCCCAAGTAGTAATAGCAATATAAGCATACTCAAGAAAAATTAAAGCCATCAGCAAATTACTTTTATTTAAACCAACAATAACTGCATTTCCCTCTATGCTAATTAAAGGTGTTAAAAATAAACTTATAATTAACCAAACAGTAGCTACTAATTGCCAAATGGGATTTTTAATAGTTCCATAATCATATAATATAACTGGGATTAATAATGCCAGCATACCAATAAAATATGCGACATATAAAACTGTCCCCCAATCTGCATATATCTTTATTATCAATTTAAAAATATTATTATAAACAGATAAAAAAGTATATGGTAGTACTACAATATTCAAAATATGTGATTTTCTGTTAAAACCTATATATATAAATAGAAAGGAAAATGAAAGAAATATTATATAAAGTAAATTTAATAGGTCATGTTGGACTATTAATAGAAGTACTGCAAATAAAATTGTAAGTAATATTTGCGACTTAAGGATTTTATTATACGTATTTTTCATTATAATGCCTCTTTTCTATATAAATCAAAAAATACGTTGCCACCAGCTTTTATGTGGCTTCTCAGATTCTGAAATTTGTCGATTGTCAACTTCTTTTTTTGAACTTGACTGCTCAGGCTTCGT
>SFNX01000182.1 GCA_004552595.1 Lachnospiraceae bacterium
CATAACTGCATCTCCTTTTTAAACCAAATTTCCATTCGTAAACTTCAAATCTTCTGTTGCTTTCAGTCTCTTCGCAAGACTGAAAGTTTCACTTCTCATTATCAAGTTCTAATAACAATTTTACACCTAATACAGTAGCTGGGACTCTATAATTCGGGGCGAGATTTGAAAGCACAACAACAGCTGTACCTGTTTCGGGTTTAAAACCAAGATAGCTATTATAATTTCCTGTACCACCATTATGCCATATGATGTTATTCTTACTATCAAGAATCCAAGACATTCCTATCTCATCCATATGAATACCCATGGTTTTATACATTTCGGTTGATGCATTAATGCTTTTCAGGCTATTATGGCAATCTGAAAAATATGAATTATCTTCAAGTTGCATCTGTGCGTATAAAAGCATATCCTCAATATTTGATGTGACAGCTCCCGCTGACAAATATGCATCGCCTTCTTTCCAATCCCAATACTTTCCAAGGTCTCCGCTTTTATCAGAAATCTGTGTTGAGGTTAAACATAATTCATTTTGTGCAAAATCATTTAACAAGCTTGTATATTCCGTTTCATATACTGACTCAAGAACAAGTCCTAATACTGCATAACCATAATTAGAATATACGAAATCATAACTTGCTTTATTCATATTCAAGTTTCCTGCTTTGTCAGAAACCATTTCTTTTGTAACACCATAAAAATCATTTCTACCATTAAAAAAGTTAGAAACCATAGGACTTTCTAAATAATATCCTTTATAGCCTGAAGTATGTGTCAATAGTTCCTCTATTGTTGGATATGTATTTCCTTCCGGTAAAGATAAATAGTTGTCTATTGTACAATCATTATTTGAGGAACTGGGCGGCAAATACGAAAGGCAAGGGGATTATTTGATACCGTGCTTAACTGTACCCGCCGAAGAAGAACAGGCAATAGGCATCTGGGGGCAACGGCATTTAGATTATCTAAAACAGTACCGTAAAGTTACATACACCAATCTTCTTACAAGCGGCAGGCTAAACGCCTACCTTGCCGACATCAACAGACAGGCACAGGAACGCTTTGAAAGGCTCATAGAGGGTATGAAACAGGCACAGGGCATAACGGAACAGCTAAAGGCAGAAAACGCCTTAGAATGGACAGGATGCCTCAATAACATAAGGGCTTGTGCGAGGGAGATTGTGGAAAAGGAAATTATTTTTGCATAAACAGATGATTAGTGGCAGGGGGAAATCCTGCCGCTTTTTCTGCTTTAGTTTGTCAGCTTGACAAATAAAGGGTTAAGGAATATAATTAGATTCAGTATTATACAAGGAGTTAATAAATATGCGGCAAGGTATTCTTAAATAAACTGTCAATTTGATAGTGGGAACAAAAAGTAGCAGTCCCGTTTCACTTTTAATATGGGGCTTAGTTTTTTGTACCCAGTTTAAGAATACTTTTATCATGTAATTTTATATGCCCGAAAACATATAAGTGTTTTGGGGCTATTGGAGTTATTTACCCAGTGATAGGAGTATTTATCACTGGGTATTTTTATGCCCTTTTTTGGGTGTTGATAGGAGGAAAATCACATGAAAATAATTAACTTAGGCATTCTGGCTCACGTTGACGCAGGAAAGACAACATTAACGGAAAGTTTATTGTATACCAGTGGTGCAATTGCAGAACTAGGGAGCGTAGATGAAGGCACAACAAGGACAGATACAATGAATTTGGAGCGTCAAAGGGGAATCACTATCCAGACAGCAGTGACATCTTTTCAGTGGGAGGATGTAAAAGTCAACATTATAGATACGCCAGGCCATATGGATTTTTTGGCGGAAGTATACCGTTCTTTATCCGTTTTAGACGGAGCAGTATTATTAGTTTCTGCAAAGGATGGCATACAGGCACAGACCCGTATACTGTTTCATGCACTACAGACAATGAAGATTCCGACAATTTTTTTCATCAATAAAATTGACCAAGAGGGGATTGATTTGCCAATGGTATATCGGGAAATGAAAGCAAAGCTTTCTTCGGAAATTATAGTGAAGCAAAAGGTTGGGCAGCATCCCCATATAAATGTAACGGACAATGACGATATGGAACAGTGGGATGCGGTAATTATGGGAAACGATGAACTATTAGAGAAATATATGTCAGGGAAACCGTTTAAAATGTCAGAACTGGAACAGGAAGAAAACAGGAGATTCCAAAACGGAACGTTATTTCCCGTTTATCACGGAAGCGCTAAAAACAATCTGGGGATTCGGCAGCTTATAGAAGTAATTGCCAGTAAATTTTATTCATCAACGCCTGAAGGTCAATCTGAACTATGCGGGCAGGTTTTTAAGATTGAATATTCAGATCTGTACAGCGGCGCATTGCATTCGAGGGACGTTGTCAGAATATCAGAAAAAGAGAAAATAAAAATTACAGAGATGAGTATTCCTACAAACGGTGAATTGTGTTTAGCAGATACGGCTTACTCTGGTGAAATTGTAATTTTACCAAATGATGTTTTGCAGCTAAACAGTATTTTGGGGAACGAAATACTGTTGCCGCAGCGGGAATCTATTGAAAATCCGCTCCCTATACTCCAAACAACAATTGAAGTAAAGAAATCCGAACAGCGGGAAGTGTTACTTGAGGCGCTTACAGAAATCTCAGATGGCGACCCTCTTTTAAAGTATTACGTGGATACTACAACGCATGAAATTATACTTTCCTTTTTGGGGAAGGTACAGATGGAAGTTATTTGTGCCATTCTTGAGGAAAAGTATCATGTAGAGGCAGAAATAAAAGAACCTACTGTTATATACATGGAAAGACCGTTAGGAAAAGCAGAATATACCATCCATATTGAAGTGCCGCCGAATCCTTTCTGGGCTACTATTGGATTATCAGTAGAACCGCTCCCTCTTGGGAGCGGGGTGCAGTATGAAAGCCGGGTTTCACTTGGGTATTTAAACCAATCATTCCAAAATGCAGTTATGGAAGGAGTTCGTTATGGTTGTGAGCAAGGGATGTATGGATGGGAAGTGACAGACTGTAAAATCTGTTTTGAATATGGTGAGTATTATAGTCCCGTAAGCACCCCGGCAGATTTTCGGCTGCTTTCTCCTATTGTATTGGAGCAGGCTTTAAGAAGAGCGGGGACAGAATTATTAGAACCATATCTCTATTTTGAAATTTATGCACCGCAAGAATATCTCTCACGGGCGTATCATGATGCTCCAAGGTATTGTGCAGATATTGTAAGTACTCAGATAAAGAATGACGAGGTCATTCTGAAAGGAGAAATC
>SFNX01000183.1 GCA_004552595.1 Lachnospiraceae bacterium
ATCCTTGTTGAGAAATGGAAAGGAAAACCGTATCGTCTTGTCATACAGAGACAAAGGCGAATAGATGGAGACCTTGACATTTGGGAAGGCGAATATACCTACAGATGTATACTGACTAACGATTACAAGTCGAGTGCAAGAGACATCGTGGAATTCTACAATCTTCGTGGTGGCAAGGAACGCATCTTCGATGACATGAACAATGACTTTGGCTGGAATCGATTGCCAAAATCGTTCATGGCACAGAATACTGTATTCCTGCTTATGACAGCTCTCATCAGAAACTTCTACAAAGCTATTATGCAGAGATTGAAAACCCATGAATTTGGATTGCGTGCCACCAGCAGAATCAAGACCTTTGTTTTCAAGTTCATCTCTGTTCCTGCGAAATGGATTAAGACATCACGTAGGCATGTATTGAATATTTACTCAGACAACAATGCTTATGCCAACCTGTTCAAGACAGACTTTGGTTAAAGACCATGCTTTTCTGGTTAAACCAGCGTATTACCTCAAGTCGCTTTATGGGGTAAGGGGATTTTGTGTCTGCGACATTTCTGTTGTGCAAGAAATATGTACAATAAAATGAATTTTGTCGCTTTGCAAGCAAAATCCCACTAAACCCTATAGGTTGCGGATTTGAGGTAAAATTGCAATTTATCGGTGCAAATATAACGAATCCTTCAGAAAGAACCCCCTTGTTTGCTGTAAGAAGTCGAAGAACAATCGAAGAAACTCCGATTTCTACGACCATTATCGAAGAATCTCTGCGCTTTGTCCTTGAAACTCAAAGCTATCAGGGAAAGATTGTAGTCTTGCAGACTCTCTGATAGTTGGGATTCTATGAAACAGTGGGTGAAAATAATTGCTATGTGCATTTCCTGTATCAATAGTACAAGATTGAGTTCTGGGATCAAGTCTCTTGTATGCAGAAGAATGTCGGTTTTGACGATTAGTCGGCCACAATTCTGCTGGCACATTTTGCCAATTACCTCCCTGTGGGACATGCTTTATGCGGTCTTGAACCTTTTGTGCAGGATAGACAATATCTTGATCAAGAATAGAATTATCCTTTGTTCTTAAGAATTTTCGCAGTGGTGTATCTGCAGGTGTAGATATTTGCTTAACTCCGTCTGGACTTTGTTCAAAGCAATACAATTCCCCAATTGCATCTTCTACAGTTGTCTTTTCTTGCTTTTCTATTTTGCTGAAGTCGAATTTAATATCTTTGTAGTCTTTACGAACTCCTACAATAATTGCTCTCTTTCTATTTTGAGGGACACCGTATTCGGACGCATCGAGTACCTGATAAGTTATGTTATACTCTTCAGCACCTAATATCTCCTTGATACGCTCAATAGCGTAACCATTATCTCTTGTAAGAAGTCCTCTTACATTTTCGATCATGATTACTTTAGGATGTATCTTTTGAACAAATCGAATATATTCAAAGAACAACTTGTTTCGTGGATCCTCCATCTCCTTCTGCCAACGATTAGCTGACGAAAAACCTTGGCATGGAGGTCCACCAACAATTACATCAACATCACCATACTCTTCTTCGATTTGACTATCTGGGAAGGTTGTGATGTCTATGTTGTGAACTTTTGCCTTCTTGAAATTATGTTGGAAGGTAATGGTTGCATATTCATTGAAATCAATGCCACCTGCAATATCAAAGCCTGCAAGAGCATAGCCCTCGCTTATGCCTCCGCAACCACAAAATAGGTCTAACACCTTGTATTTTTTCTTTGCCATTTTATGCTACATTTATACCAAGAGCCGTTTGAAGCTCCTTCAATCCGATGGAGTAAATATCAACTCCTTCATTATCACATACTCTGAAACATTCGTCCATCAAGCGATTGTAAATAGCACATTCATCAATCGTAAAAGTATTGATGCCGCCCTCGCATGACACATAATCCTCGAACATATCATCAGGATGGAAATTCACCTTGCGTTCATAAACCAGGTGATGGAAAAATGTTTCAACATCCTTTGTTGACAGGATATGATTTTCTTTGCCGTAGATCATAATTCTTCGTTAGGCTCCTTAATCAAATCTGCAACTTTCACATTAAGACACTTGGCAATCAAAGCCAGTGTTTTTAGGTCTGGTTGTACTGTATTTCCGCACCATTTACTAACAGTGCACGCAGACTTCCCAACTTGCTCTGCCAACCATTTGCTTGTTTTCTCTTGCTCGGCAAGAACAGCTTTTATACGATTTAACTTAGCCATATTAGTCAATAAAAATAAACTTTGGTGCAAAGTTAATAAAATTCCGTGAGACTAAAGAGACTTATACGTAGAAAGTTAAACATACAACTGTATTTTCGCAGAAAATACTA
>SFNX01000184.1 GCA_004552595.1 Lachnospiraceae bacterium
ACTAGAAAAGCTCGTTCCAACTCTTCATCAGAATTCTGTATATGAACTTCTTTACGAATTCCCTGGAGCAAAGCACGTAGCTAATGCTCATCTTACAAGACTATCTAATCTTGTTGAAACGGCTTCTAAAGGTCATTACACAAAAGATACTGCTATCGCTTTTAGAGAAGCAGCCAGAACTTCAATCGGTTCAAATATGCCAGCTAAATCTCTAGAACTAAAACACACCATAAAACTTATCCGTGAGTTAGATGCAGAAATCGAAGAAATTGAAAACGAGATTAAAACCATCATGGATGAAATCAATTCTCCAATCCTTAGTATTCCTGGAATCAGCTACCGTATGGGAGCGATGATTATTGCCGAAATCGGAGACTTCAGTCAATTTGATTCTCCTGATAAAATACTTGCCTATGCTGGTATGTCACCATCCACTTATCAATCCGGGCAACTTGATAATTGTCATTCTCGAATGGAAAAACGTGGCTCCAGATATCTACGATATGCCTTGTATAATGCCACCGCGTATGTCTGCTTATGGGATCCAACATTCAAGGCTTACTTAGCCAAGAAGCGATCCGAAGGCAAACATTACTATGTCGCATTATCCCATGCTACAAAGAAGCTCATTCGAGTCATATATCAACTCGAAACATCAGGTCAGCAATACATAAAAGCTAATTAATCATTTCTATATCATATCTTCTTATCAGAGCACCATTACTGATGCTCTATTTGTCATGCAATTTTCAATGTACTGATTGCGATGAATAAGTCATCGCCACTATATTCAAAACATTTCTGTTTTAAAAACTTTTTATTGACTATTTCTAATAGTTAGTCTTAGATAATAATCATTCTGATTCGTCATCCTATGAACAAGATTGTCATATTGGAAATAATAACACATATCCGGCTGTAAATCTTCTGAAATAAATCCACAGGCTTTATTTACGCTTAATTCAATGTGATGTTATAATTTATCCGGGTATTAACTAATTTATTAGGTAAAATACCCTATTACCATTTGATAATTACTAACTAATATTAATCGTGGAGTAAGGAAAAGGACGGAGGATTACAGTGGCAGAAAATGTAAATAGCAAGGACTTAATTAGCGTATTATGGAGCGGAGCAGATATACTTCGTTCTAAAATGGATGCGAATGAGTATAAAGATTATTTGCTTGGAATCGTATTTTATAAGTATTTATCAGATTCATTTTTAATAAAAGTATATGACCTTATTTATGACGAGAAACCAGAGTCACTATCCGATGCGCTCAGTGCATATAAAGAGGCACTTGAAGATGAAAGTGCAGAAGAACTTAAGGAACAGATCATTTCTGAATTTCATTATGTGATTGAACCAGAGCTTACTTATACATGCTTTGCAGATGCTGCAAGAAATAATAAGTTTAATCGTGAGCAGTTACAGAAAGCATTCAACAATATTGAACAGAGCGATCCTATTTTTACAGATTTATTTACGGATATAGATTTGTATTCAAATAGATTGGGCGCCGGAGACCAGAAGCAGAGTGATACGATTTCTGCTTTGATCAAAGTAATTGATAGCGCGGATTTGCTTAATACAGATGCTGATGTTCTGGGAAACGCATATGAATATCTGATTGGACAGTTTGCTTCCGAAACAGGTAAGAAAGCCGGAGAATTCTATACGCCTCAGGCGGTATCAAAAATATTAACAAGAATTGCCATCGCAGGACAGGAAGATAAGATGGGCCTGTCAGTATATGATCCATGTATGGGGTCGGGTTCGCTTCTTCTTAATGCAAAACGTTATTCGAAGCATCCAAGGAATATTAAATATTATGGACAGGAATTAATGACATCAACTTATAATTTAGCAAGAATGAATATGTTCCTGCATGGCATCGTTCCTGAGAATCAGATGCTTCGTAATGGTGACACTCTTGATGAAGACTGGCCTACAGATGAAGAGACAGATTTTAACGTTGTGCTTATGAATCCACCGTATTCTGCAAAGTGGAGCGCAGCTCAAGGCTTCTTACAGGATGAAAGATTTAGTGACTATGGTGTTTTAGCACCAAAGTCTAAGGCAGACTATGCGTTCCTTCTTCATGGACTATATCATCTTAAGAGTAATGGTACTATGGCAATCATTTTACCTCACGGCGTTTTATTCAGAGGTGCAGCCGAGGGCAAAATAAGAGAAAAGTTACTTCGCGCAGGAAATATTTACGCTGTCATTGGCTTGCCTTAGACTTTGGTGCTAAAACACCATAGTCACTAAATCTTTCATCCTGTAAGAAGCCTTGAGCTGCGCTCCACTTTGCAGAATA
>SFNX01000185.1 GCA_004552595.1 Lachnospiraceae bacterium
CACCATATACACATCTCCATCAATCATTAAAAACAAAACAGGTAGATGCTTTTATTCATAGCATCTACCTGTATATATTATCAAAAATCAATAAATCTTTCTCGACATTTCTCTGACATTTCCGACACATTTTTGTTCAAAGTGTGCTCTTTTAACGACTTTTAAACATTTTTGTAATTTATGTCAAACCCAGTATTTATCAACACTTTCAGTATATATCAGTGATTCAGAAGAAGTAACATGAAATTACGATTCCCAGTTTCATAATATATCCTCCATGCCCGACCAACACAGCTGATGAATTGTACCATAAGAGGCTCATTTTTTCAATAGTCATTTCACTGTCTTGACGCTCTTAAATGTTACCGAAAGCTTACTGGGATTAGTAAGTGAACCTATTGCTGAAGATAAGATGTTAAGAAGCTCAAAGAGCACATAATCTTTCCAGCCCTCACTCTTATCTCTAAAGAATGTACTTCTTTGCAAATCTCGTTGTTGAGATATTTTATCATTGACACTCCATATCACATGGTTCTACAACAACACTTGCAACTTTCTGTGTACCCACATATCCCAGGCACCGCAGACCTTCCGATATCACATTGTACCATTCACCGGATGATAATCTGCAAATACTCTGATCATCTAATTCAATGATGCAGGTACCTTCTCTGTCACAATTCATGTCACAGGAAATACGATACATATTCTTTCGACTGATGGCTCCGATTTCTTCCAACAGATTAACCATTCGATATACCGTAGCAACACCAATGGAAGGGTCTACAGAGGCCGCTTTATAATATATTTCCTTACAGCACGCACATTCCTCCTGCAATATAATGTCTAACAAAATCTTTCTCTGTTTCGTTATTCTGCATCCGTTTTCTTTTTTAATTCATACTCGGATGCAAACTGTTTATTTGTTCTATAAATCAATCCCACTACAACAGCTACCATAGCAAGCACCGCAATAAGTCCCGGAACAAATCCATTTCCAAGCTTACCTGTTGTAATCAGTGTACCTATCTGATATACCAGGAAAGCTATCGTGTAACCTGTTCCTAACTGAAGGGCAATGCCTCCCCATAACCATTTTTTACTCTGCATTTCTGAGTTCATGGCGCCAAGTGCTGCAAAACAAGGTGGTGTATATAAGTTAAACATCAGGTAAGCAAGAGCCGCAACTTTTGTAATTGCCATTGCGGATGCAACCACATTACCATCACCAACAAGTGCAAGCTCTTCTGTATCAATAAAAGCACTTAATCCATAGCAAACCGCAAGTGTACCTACTACATTTTCTTTCGCAATAAAACCGGTTACTGCCGCTGCTGCAAGCTGCCATGCTACTATACCAACGATTGGAGCTAAGATGACTGCAATCGGGGAAGCGATTGAAGCAAGAATGGAGGTATTTTCCATCCCTTCCTCAACCACCTGCAGATGCCAGTCAAAGGACTGCATAATCTGCACAATCGTATTACATACAAGAATAATGGTTCCAGCCTTTATAATGTATGCCTTTCCTCGGCTAAGCATAGACAATGTCGCTCTTTTCAAACTTGGAATTTTATACTCCGGTAATTCGATAATGAAGAAAGATTTCCTGTATTTAAATCCTGTAATCGCTTTTATAAGTAATGCTCCAAGGAGAATTAAAACAATACCAACAAAGTACATAAGCGGTCCTACCCAGGATATATCCGAGAAAAACGCACCCACAAACAATGCAATAACAGGAAGCTTGGCTCCGCATGGCATAAACGGTGTGAGCATAGCTGTAGCTCTTCTTTCTCTCTCATTACGGATGGTACGACAAGCCATAATACCAGGGATGGCACATCCCGTACCGATTATCATTGGGATAACTGATTTTCCGGAAAGACCCACTCTTTTAAAGATTGGATCCAAAACCACCGTTGCTCTTGCCATGTATCCACAGTCTTCCAAAAGAGCAATCAGGAAGTACATTACCATGACTAGTGGTAAGAAACCTACAACAGCGCCTACTCCACCGATAATTCCATCTACAAGGAGTGACTGCAAGAACGGATTTGCATTTTCTACAAGACCTGCTACCCATTCCTGGAAGACTTCAATCCAACTAACCAGCCAGTCTGCAATCCATGTTCCAACGGTAGACTGCGAAATATAAAACACTCCAAACATAACTAATGCAAAAATCGGTATACCAAGCCATGGATTTGTAAGAACGGCATCAATTTTGTCCTGACCGTTTTTCTCATTCGTTAAGACTTTACGCTTTTCAACAGCAGAAACGATAGACTT
>SFNX01000069.1 GCA_004552595.1 Lachnospiraceae bacterium
ATGTTTCCGGCAACTTCCCTGCCGTTTACAATCATCTTCTTAACGCCCTTGCATACGTGATCAGGGTTTGTAACCTTGATGTTGTACATTGCGCCTCTGTACTGACGATTAGCGCTTAATCCGTCCCATGCTGATGGGATTGAAGGATCAATCCTAAGTCCGTCAAAGTCAGGTGCGATACCAAGGATGTACTGTGAAATTGCAACCATGTTCCATGCGGCTGTACCTGTAAGCCATGAGTTCTTGCCCTGACCAAAGTTCTTGCCCGGTCTTCCGATATCCGAACCTGCGTCCTTACCACCAATCATCTGGCCGTATACGTATGGCTCAGTCTTGTGAAGATCTGATGTTTCCTCAGTGAATGCAGGTGCAATTTCTGAGTAGTATTTGAATGCCTGGTCGCCTTCTCCTGCATAAGCTGCTGCACAAATAATCCATGCGTTGTTATGTGTGAAGATGCCGGCGTTTTCTTTATATCCGCCCGGATATGTTGAAATTTCGCCGTACTGGATATAGTACTTTGTGAAAGCAGGGTTGTTAAGAACAAGTCCGTGTTCTGTGTTAAGGCGCTCATCAATTGACTTAAGTGTCTTCTTTGTAGCTTCTTCACCGATGTCTGACATAATTGCGAATCCCTGTGGCTCGATGAAAATCTGGCCTTCTTCGCATTCCTTAGAGCCCATCTTTTTGCCTTCGGCATCATATGCTCTTAAGAACCAGTCACCGTCCCATGCTGACTCCATCATGTTAGCCTTCATCTTGTCGATTTCAGCCTGAGCCTTTGCAGCCTCTTCTGTCTTGCCAAGGTGGTTAAGAATGCTGACATAGTTTGGTCCTGCATATGTAAAAAGTGCCGCAACAAACACTGACTCAGCCACTTTAGAATATCCGCCCTCAGCTGCAAATTTAGGATTTGTATATGTCTGGAACGACTCACCCGGTGTATCTGAATAACATGATAAGTTGATACAGTCATTCCAGTCAGCTCTCATTGCAAGAGGAAGTCCATGAGGTCCTAAATTATCAACGATATGGTAGAATGAAACCTTTAAGTGCTCAAGAAGTGTCTGAGCTACTGACATATCGTTGTCGTATGGAACCATCTCATCAAGAATTGACCAATCGCCTGTCTCCTTAATGTAAGCTGAGACAGAAAGGATAAGCCATAATGGATCGTCTGAGAAATCTCCTCCGATATCTGCGTTACCTTTCTTGGTAAGCGGCTGATACTGATGGTAGCATCCACCGTCCGGGAACTGAGTTGAAGCGATGTCGATGATACGCTCCTTAGCTCTGTCAGGAATCTGATGTACAAATCCGAGTATGTCCTGGTTAGAATCTCTGAATCCCATTCCACGGCCGATACCTGATTCAAAGTATGAAGCCGAACGTGAAAGGTTGAAAGTAACCATACACTGATACTGATTCCAGATGTTAACCATACGGTTAACCTTCTCATCAGGTGTGTCGACATTTAAAATAGAAAGAAGCTTATCCCAGTATGCACGAAGTTCAGCCATTCCTGCAGCAAACTTCTCTGCTGAGTCGTACTTCTCAATCATTGCCTTTGCCTTAACTTTATTGATAGTCTTGCCATCAGCCAGGAACTTCTCGTTAACAGGCATTTCTACGTAACCAAGAACGAATACTAATGTCTTAGACTCGCCCGGGTTAAGCTTAATCTTCTTATAATGTGATGCGATTGGAGCCCAGCCATCAGCAAATGAATCGTTTGCCTTGCCTGCAAGTACTGCCTGCGGATTGTTGAATCCGTTGTAAAGACCGATGAACTCGTCTCTGTCTGTATCGTATCCGTCGATTGTATCGTTAACTGAATAGAATGCGTAGTGATCACGGCGGTCTCTGTACTCTGTCTTATGGTAAATTACAGAACCTTCAACCTCTACACGACCTGTTGAAAAGTTACGCTGGAAGTTGTTCGAATCATCCTGTGCATCCCACAAGCACCACTCGGCAAATGAGAAAAGAGAGAATTCCTTAGCTTCACTGCCTTCATTGGTAAGAACAAGCTGCTGAACTTCTCCATCGTAATCCTGTGGTACAAAGAAAGTAACCTGAGCCTTCAAATCGTTCTTCTTACCTGTGATGATTGTGTAGCCCATACCATGACGGCACTCGTAGAAATCAAGCTCAGTCTTAACAGGAGACCAGCCCGGATTCCATACTGTTCCGTTTTCATTAATGTAGAAATAACGTCCGCCCATATCAATAGGTACGTTATTGTAACGATATCTTGTGATACGGCGCAATCTTGCATCCTTGTAGAAGCTGTATCCACCCGCTGTATTTGAAATCAGCGAGAAGAATCCCTGAGTTCCAAGGTAGTTAATCCATGGATATGGTGTTCTAGGTGATGTGATGACATATTCGCGATTATTATCATCGAAAAAACCAAACTTCATAATTCCCTCCAAGTTCATTATACTTTTTCATATTTTCCATTTACGTACATTACTTAATCGTTTTACGTAATCGTTTAAGTAAATATAACAAATTGAATTTTTCTTTGCAATACATATTTGCTATTTTTATGAATAATCATAATTTATAAGTCCTCATTATGTGAAAATTGCACAATAAAAAATCCCGTGCGCTCCCCGCACGGAATTTTTATACATCCAAATATAACTTTAGTCGCTTTACTCATACCTTAGCGCATCAATAGGGTTCATCTTAGCGGCCTTGTTAGCCGGATAATATCCGAAGAATACGCCGATTATGAGCGAGAACACTACTGCGATTACGATGCTTGATAATGACGGTGCTGCGGAAATCTCCGACTGTGAGAAATACTCCATAATCTTCACACCGCCGGTGCCAAGAAGTATTCCTGTTATAATTCCAAGTACGCCGCCAATAAGGCACAAAACAACCGCCTCAACAATAAACTGCGTTCTGATTGAGCTGTTCGAAGCTCCAAGTGCCTTTCTTGTACCGATTTCTCTTGTTCTTTCTGAAATCGACACAAGCATAATATTCATTACACCGATACCGCCTACAAGAAGAGATATTGCGGCAATACCTGCAAATACAGCCTTTACCGAATTAAGAAGCGTCGTAAACTCTTCGAATATCGAAGACATTGAAAATGCCGTCGGTTGGAAATATTTGTTATTATGATAATACTTGTCAAGCAAATCCTTTACATCAGAAATAAAAGCGTCCTGATTTGTTACCTTTTCAGAATTTGTAAGAATCGTCACCTCCTCGTATCCATATTCATGAATTTTATCCTGAATATTCTTAATCGGCACATAAATTGGAGTCTGAGTGTCATAATCAGATGCACCTGCTGCCATCATCGCCATCATATTGTCGCCGGTATCATACTTGTAAACACCCGAAATCGTGAACGAATAATACTTCTGCCCAATCGTGACCTCAATTGTCTCCCCGAGCGCTTTATCATAATCGCCGTCATACAGATTATTGCAAAAATAGTCCGAAACCATTGCAACCGCCCTGCCCTCTGAATAGGCCTGGTCGTCAAATTCACTGCCTGCGAGTATTTCAGGCGGCTTCGCAGAGGAAAATTCAGACGGCAGAATTCCGCTCACCTCAACGTAAGCGTACTCGGAGCCTATTTTTACCTGCCCGCTTCCAAGACTTGAATTTACCTGAATGTTTTTTATTTCTTCAGGAAATGTCTCAGTAAGGTCAAGAAGCATTTCATTTGTGAATTTGTCGTCTTCTGTTGCTTCACGCATTCTTCTCGGTCCGCGAAATTCCATTCCGGAGTCGGAAGACTCAACCTCTGTCTGCTTTTGCTGGAGGCTTAAATATATTGTATTTCCTCCCGATGATTCCATTGTATCGGTAACGGTTTTTGTAAGCGAGTTACCAAGCGTATCAATACAGATTACAGAGCCGATACCAATAATGATTCCAAGCATTGTAAGAATTGTACGCATTTTATTGGAACGTAAGGAAGATAATGCCAGCATTATATTTTCAAAGAACAGCACGTTTTCCACTTCCTTTCCTTACGTTAATGAACATTCCGTCCTTAAGCGTCATCACCGTCTCACATTCCTCTGCAAGCTCCGGTGAGTGCGTGATCAGAATTATCGTTTTCCCCTGCTTTTCATGAAGATCATGGAAAATATCCATAATTAAGCGTCCTGTCTGCGAATCAAGTGCACCTGTAGGCTCGTCCGCCAAAATAATTGCAGGGTCGTTAGCCATGGCACGAGCAATTGCAACTCTTTGCTTCTGTCCTCCTGAAAGTTCATCCGGGGTATGCTTCATACGTTCTTCCATACCCATCATTGTAAGCAGTTCCTTTGCGCGCTTATTTCTGTAAGACCTTGTCGTATTGGCATAAAGCATTGGAAGCTCTACATTTTTAAGCGCTGTATTTCTTGCAACAAGATTGTAGGTCTGGAATACGAATCCTATCTTATGACATCTGATGTCTGAAAGCATATCATCAGGTGCTAAAAACATATCGACACCGTCAAGAATATAATCGCCCTCAGTAGGTCTGTCAAGCGCACCGATTACGTTCATAAGCGTTGATTTACCTGAGCCCGACTGTCCGACAATCGCAACAAATTCTCCCTCATGGACCTGTAAGTCTATGCCGTGCAACACCTCGAGTTCGTTAGGCTGGCCGATAAAATAACGCTTTACTATATTTTTCATGTCAATAATGACATCACCTTTAGCCACGATACCCTCCTGTTACATTGGTCCGAACATTGCCATAAAATCATCGCCGCTTGACTTTTCGGTTAGTACAATAATCTCATCGCCTTCTTTCAAGCTGCCCTCTTCCTTAGGTACGATTGCTACATAGTAGTCAGTATCAAATATTTTCTCGACCTCTACTTCTCTGTATCTCTTACCTATTTCAACCGGTTCTTCATCAGACTTTCCAAAAGAAAATCCCTTCTTGCCTTTATCTGCCGTTACCTCTATTTTAGTCTCTGATGTTTCTTCTTTCTCTACTACAATGCCGTTATTATTTGCAACTTCATCTTTACTTCTTCGTCCTTCATTTGCAACTGCACCGGCCGGAAGAATATCATCTGCCGTATTTTTGTCTCCGTTTTCATCTAAAACTTTGACAATGTATTTTCCATCATCAGTCTGCTTAACACAATTGTAAGGTACGCAAAGTGAATTTGCAGGAGACTGATTAACAATAATAGCGACCTTCGCTGACATACCGATCATAAATGACTCATCGATTTCATCAAGCTCTATGCTGACCTTATAATTAGCAGCACCTGATGAAGAAGTGCCGCCGGAGCTTGATCCTGAGCCTGATGATGTAGAAGAAAATGAAGTTGTTGTAGTTGATGTCGGTGAGATAAGCGTAACATGACCCTTGAACTCTTTGTCGCCTGTTGCGTCGGTCTTTACAACCACTTCAAGATTCTGACCGTTGGCTTTTTTCTCTTCATAAGCCTTCTTAACCTTAGGAATGTCATACTCATCAACCAAAACGTCTGCTTTATAACCGGAATCGTCCTGAATTGTAAGGACGTTTCCCGATACAAAGGTGTTGCCCTCCGACACGTTAACCTCGGTAACAACGCCGTCAATTGTGGCATAAACAATGTAATCATCGAGGCTGTCAATTGAATCGTTGAGCTGACGCTCCAGCTTCTTAACAGTCTCTCCTGATGTAATCTGTGCCTTTTTATAAGAAGAATCTGCTTCAGACAAAGATTTCGCCACTGATGAAACACTGCCCTGACCGCCGTCTGCCTGAGCCTTCACGGCGTTATCATAAGCCTTCTGTGCCTGCTGCTCAGCCTGGTAAGCATTTGCTACCTGAGCTTCATATGAGGCCTTTTTGTCATCCCAGTTTTCGCCTTTTGACTCTGCCTCTTCCTTAGCCTCGTCTCTTGCTCTCTTAGCATCGCCGTATGCGTCGCATGCCTCGTAAAGTTCCTTAAGCGCATCCTCAACGTTCTGGGCTGCATCCTTCATTGAAGTTGCGGCACTTTCATAAGTATACACATACTTTCTCTGTTCATCTTCTGCATTAAGCGCATCAAGCTGCTTCTGGGTTCCGATGTCTTCCTTAGCCTCTGCAATTGACTTTTCTACATTTTCCTTAGAGAACTCGACAAGCACATCGCCGACGCTCACATGGTCGCCGACTTCAACATTAATTGCATTGATTTTAGCTCCGCCCTGCTCCGAGCCCTGAAGCGAACGTGTAATTGTTCTTGATTCAAGCGCATACAAAGTACCTGTCGCATCCTTTGAATCATACAGTGTCTTTTTCTCAACAAACGCTGTCTGCACTGTATTTGCCGAAAGCCCTGCCAGCGCTTCCTTCGCCTTCTTAACGCTATTTGAAATCCAGAATACGATTAATCCGATAACTGCCGCAACAATTAATAAAATAATAAATAGCCTTCTTCTCTTTCTCTTTTTCTGATTCGCAATAAAGTCGTTCGTATTCTTAGGCGAGGCCTTTCTCATGCCCTGCTTCTTAGAATTTTCGGACTTTTTCTGCTTATTTTCTTCTTCATTAATATTTATAATGTCGACATCACTTATAGATTCTTTGTCGCTGTCGTTCACAGCATTATTATCTGCTGTTTTGTTATTTGATGTTTTGTTATCTGCCGTTTTGTTATTTGCCGTTTTGTTATTTGTGGCATCACTATCAGTCGCTTTTGTTTCCGTAGCTTTTGTTTCTGCAACTTTTGTTTCCGTAGCGACTGCCTCAGCTTTATCTTTTTCTTCTACTGTTCCAGCAACAGTATTCTCTTCCTTTTCCACGTTGTCCTCCGAACCTTATCATAAATTCATATTGTAATTATTCCTTATCAGTATGCTTTGTCCGATGTTTACATAATATGTGGTTATCGCTTCTTAACGCCACAATATGTAGTTTATCTTTATCGTTTTAAAGTGTCAATGCATTTCACATTTTGTTCATAAAAATTTTGGCAAGCGGGGCTAAATCAGCTAAAATTGCCACTTTTGGCCCCGCAGAGTGTGCAATGCAAGTGTTAAGCGGGGCTAAATCAACCTAATTTGCCACTTTTGGCCCCGCGAGGTATGCGGGACAAGAATAAAGCGGGGCTAAATCAGCCTAAATTGTTCTTTTTGGCCCCGCGGGGTGTGCAGCGCAAGCTTAATGCGGGGCTAAATCAGCCTAAATTGCTACTTTTGGCCCCGTAGCAAAAGCACCGTCCCCGATGCACACTCTCTGTACCCTACAGGGTTTGACAAGATGTACGTTTTTGTAGGCGCCGGCATTGGTTTGAGAAAACACTCGTTTTCCGCCGGCACTTAATGAGAACAAGCAACGCGCAGTTCGAATTTAGTGTCCGCTGCGTGAAAACAAGTAGCGGGAGCGCGTTTTCGAAAACTTACTGCCGGTGCCTATCTTACATGTAGCTTGCGTAAAAGCACCGTCCCCGATGCCCTCCCCAATGCAAAAAAAGGGATGAACCTTCGTTCATCCCTTAAATTTAGTGCAAATCACTCTTCTTCCTTTTTCGATGTTACCTTAGTTATGAATTCCATAAGCTCTTTTCTGGCTACCGGACGTTTCAGCTTACCAATGACATATTCAGGAAGATAATCTAAATTAAATTCCTCTAATTCTTCCTCTGTGCCGACAAGAACAAACGGAACATTTTCATTGCCAGCGCCTGTCCTGACTATTTCCATGAATGTCAACGCCTTCATTGTATGAATTTTGCAATCGACGAAAACAATTTCAGGAGTATGGTGATTTAAGAAAAACACCGCTTCTCTTGGTCCTGAAAAGCTCTCATATGTGTAATCTCTCTTAAGATAAATATCAATAAGATCCAGTGTCTCAAAGTCATCATCAACAACGACGATAAGAGGCTTTGCTTTTTCATCTTTAACAGCCTTTATTACAGGAGTCACAAGATCTGACTCGATGACAAAGTCCTGAGGGTTTAAACTTCCTTCATATTCATGTTTATCAGGCTTTTCTTCGGTGACAACGACTTTGTTAATGTCTGAAATTATTGACTGTGCCTTAGTATTCTTAGTCTCTTCGTCCGAATTATTATCGCTTCCCTTGGATGCAAATCCAAAGCCTTTACCACCTGTAAGTTTTAGAATATCTTCACTGTATCCCATTGCCGTCCCTAAATAATATAAATATTAGCTGATAGGTACTACTGTTGAACCGATGTCTGAGAATGTCTCATAATTATCGTGCATTGTAATTGTAATTTCTGATGTTGTATCCATTAAGTTAACTGCAAATGCACAATCAACTGCCTGTCCGCCTGATACAGGTGTGTCCTTACCTGCCAACTCCTGCGGAGCATCAGCAAGTGCGCCTGCTACTGCCAAATCAACGCCTGTCTGCTTAAATGAAGGACTGAATACCTGTGACATTGAGAGCGCTGTGTCTGTCTTATTAACAAAGTTAAAGTAAATGATAGCTACCGGTGCGCCTGTTGAATCAGCAGTAATTGAAATCTTATTACATGTAAGTGAGAAGTTTTCGTTCTCTACGTTAATATTACCGCTGCTGCCTGCATCAGAACTTTCCTGAGCAGAAGCTTCAGAAGAACCACCCTTTGAAAGCTTGCTGTTATATGAAATGTACATTGCCCAGATGACAATAAGTGCGATTACTTCAACTGCGATGATGATACCGTAAATGAGCATCTGTCTCTTTGACTTGCGGCCCTTTGTTGTGCCTCTGGCTTTAGATGCACGTGCGGCCTGCTTTTGCCTCTGGATATTCTCCTGCTCCATTATGTCCATATCTGAGCCAAAGCCTGCATCATATCCCTCATCGAGTCCGCCGTTATATCCTGCGTATCCACCGGCATTTGTTCTGATTGTGCCAGGCTCGTCATCAATATTTCTGTATCTTGAGTTAAAATCGTTCATTGCTAATTCCTCTCTTATATATAATGTGTGTGACAAGAAATGCCCTCATTTTGTAGGCTCTCATCTCATTCAGTCGTCTAATCATACTCCTTATAATGCTAACACAAAATAAATGCCTTTTCAAGTTGAGAATACTTTACGTTAACATTAAATAGCCGACAAATTCGGTTCATACTATATGTTGTGATGTGGTTTTATGTAACCCCTATTTTTAAAACAATTTTGTGAAAAATTTGCATCTGCACTTGTTTACATAAATTATTTGTGTTACATTGACAGTAATTATTTGTATCGCCCACAGATTCAAGGAG
>SFNX01000186.1 GCA_004552595.1 Lachnospiraceae bacterium
TCTGTATCAATTAAACACTGACGAGCAGATTCGCGAAACCTGCGACCGTTTTATTCGCGCCGAAAACAGAGAACGCGGATATAAAAATTGGATTGCAAGCCAGGCGGAAGAGCTTGCTGCACAAAAGGAGGAACTCGCCGCACAAAAGGCGGAGCTTGCCAACAAGGATGCGGAACTCGCTGCACAAAAGGCGGTGCTCGCCAACAAGGATGCTGAAAACGAAAAGCTGAAAGAGGAAATCGAACGGCTTAAATTACAGATTGCTCAGAAACAGGGATAGTGCAAAATTTAATAATTGATTATGAAAGCAGTCTCGGTGGGGCTGCTTTTTTGAAAATTGAGGCAGAAATATAAAATGTTATATTGGACCTGTTAATTTGGGTGAAAATCAAGGTGGATAGATGATGGAAATAACTATTGAGGAATCAAAGAACCGGGCAGAGGAAAGCATCAGAAAGAAATTTCATAAAACGCTTTTCTCGCCGTTTGCGAAGGCGTGTAAGACATATGAGCTTATTCAGGAAAAAGACCACATAGCAGTATGCATTTCCGGCGGTAAGGACTCTATGCTTATGGCCAAATTGTTCCAGGAAATTAAACGGCACAGACAGGTTGACTTTGATTTGACATTTCTTGTGATGGATCCGGGGTACAATGAAGAAAACAGAATACTTATAGAAGAAAATGCAAAAAGGCTTGGTATCCCTGTGACAATTTTTGAGAGTACTATTTTTGATTCGGTTGATTCAATCGATAAAAACCCATGCTATCTGTGCGCAAGAATGAGAAGAGGATACTTATACAGTAAGGCTAAGGAACTAGGTTGCAATAAAATTGCTTTGGGACATCATTACGATGACGTTATTGAAACAATTCTTATGAGTATGCTTCATAGCGGTCAGATTCAGACTATGATGCCTAAGCTGCATAGCACAAATTTTGAAGGGATGGAGTTGATAAGACCGCTTTACCTTATTAGAGAAGAAGACATTTGCAAGTGGAGAGATTACAATAATCTTCGTTTTCTGCAATGTGCATGTCATTTCACAGAGACTTGCAGCACATGCAATGAGGACGGAACAACAGCGTCTAAGAGACTTGATACTAAGAGGTTAATTGCAAAGCTTAAGGAGAACAATCCTTATGTTGAAGGCAATATTTTCAAGAGCGTTGAAAATGTTAATATAGATACGATAATTGAGTACAAGAAGAACGGTGTAAGACATAATTTCCTTGAGACTTATAATAATGAGCCTACATAATTGTATGTCAAAAGGGACAATCCTCGTGGTATGCGGTACTTGACTTTAGTGCGTTGAAGCGATACAATATCCAAGGTTTAATATCAGCAACCAAGGAGGAAATAATTATGAAGAAGAAAATCGCTATGCTTCTTACAGCTGCTATGGTATTAGGGCTTGTAGGATGTGCTCAGACTGAGACTCAGGCACCGGCAGCAACAGAAGAAGCAAAAACAGAAGAAACAGTAGAAGAAGCACCTGAAGCAGAGGCTACAGAAGAGGAAGCTACTAAAGCACCGGCAGAAGCTGCAGCTTCATATACAATCGGTGTATGTCAGCTCGTTGAGCATCCTGCTCTTGATGCAGCAACACAGGGATTTATGGATGCAGTTACAGCAGAGCTTGGTGATGCAGTATCATTTGATGTTCAGAATGCACAGGGTGATTCTAATACCTGTTCAACAATTATTAACAGTTTTGTATCTAACAATGTAAGCCTTATTCTTGCAAATGCTACACCTGCACTTCAGGCTGCAGCAGCAGGAACAAATGAGATTCCGATTCTTGGTACATCAGTTACAGAGTACGGTGTAGCACTTGATATCGACAACTTCTCAGGTACAGTAGGCGGCAACATTTCAGGTACATCAGACCTTGCTCCACTTGATAAGCAGGCAGACATTTTCACAGAGTTACTTCCTGATGTTAAGAAGGTAGGTCTTGTATACTGTTCAGCAGAAGCTAACTCACAGTATCAGGTTGATGTAGTTAAGGAATGTCTTGAAGGCAAGGGAATTGAGTGTGAGTTATATGCATTCGCTGATTCTAACGATTTATCAGCAGTTGCTACATCAGCAGCCAATGAGTGTGAAGCACTTTATGTTCCTACAGATAACACAGTAGCTTCAAATGCTGAGATTATTCAGAACATTTGCTTACCGGCAGGTATTCCTGTAGTTGCAGGTGAGGAAGGTATCTGTGGTGGATGCGGTATCGCAACACTTTCAATCAGCTACTAT
>SFNX01000187.1 GCA_004552595.1 Lachnospiraceae bacterium
CCATTCCAACAATGCAAAGAAACAAAAAAACTTTCAAATGACAAAACATCTACATCGGGATTTGTCCACAACAAACCAAAAGAACCGTCCCTTTGGTTTGTGATACAAATTGCAGCTATCAAGAAACAGCAGCAGGCTGCGGAGGCGCAGGGCTATTCTGAGGGCGGTTTTACTCCCGACGGTCGTTCCGATGAACCTGTCGGCATTGTTCACGCCGGGGAATGGGTGGCTTCACAGAAACTTGTGAAGTCTCCTAAAACTCGCCCGATTATCGAGGCTCTCGAATACGCCCAGAGAACTAACACTATCGGATCGCTCGACGCAGCCGATGTGTCGCGCACGATTACTGCTCCCGCAGTCCTGGCCGCACAGCCCTCTGCGCCTCAAACCGTGGTGAACAACACCTATAACTCCGCTCCATCAGCCGACAACTCCGAATTGACCTCGACAATCCGCGAGTTGAACAACCGCCTGAATGAGCCTTTTGTCACCGTGAACACCGTTGCCGGAGATCACGGCATACAACAGGCACAGGACGAGTACGACCGTCTGATGAAAAATAAATCTCCCAAATCTCGGAAATAATTTGTATCTTTGCACATTAATTTTATATGATATGAAATATTCTCTTTCTTATATAATATGTTTTTTCGCATTCTTCGCATTCTTGAGTTTCGTCTCATGCGATAATGTTCCTCGTGGAGATACCGTTGGTCCTGATATCCCCAGCATGGATTCTTTGCAGGTCTATCTCGACAAAGCTAATAAAGGTGACGTAGAGGCAGAATTCATAGCTGGTGTTTTATTGCAGAGTAAGCAATCAAAACAAGATTCAATTAAAGCATTTGAATATCTAAAATCATCTGCTGAATCAGGTTATTCACCAGCAGAAAGAGCCATTGCTTATGAATTGCTTGACTCTACATCAAGCAAGTACAATGCAAAAGAAGGCATTGAAATGCTTTCAAAATCAGCTGAACACGGTCATTTAAGAGCTAAGTTAGAATTGTCTGATTTCTATTTTGAAGGGAAAAATGTAGCTGTTGATGTCGAAAAAGCATTGAAACTTTATAGGGAAGGATTAGAAGGACTATTCAAGCTTGCAAATGAGAGGAACTCTAAGGCACAATGGATTTTAGGAAGTTCGTTCATTGATGGCTCTTATTTGCCACAAAGTAATGAACAAGGAAAAGTCTGGCTAAAAAAATCAGCAGAAGCTAACAATGCATTCGGACAGTTATTATATGGAATTTCATTTTTAGGCGGAGAATCGAAAGACTTTAATTCAGCTTTTTACTGGATTAATGAAGCCAACAAAAAGAAACTTACAGAATCATATGCAAAATTAGCAGAATTGTATAGAAATGGCTTCGGTACTTCTCAAGATATAAATAAAGCTTTTGAACTTTATTTAGAAGGCGCAAAACTTGGTGATCAAGAAGCGATTTTCAGCGTCGCTTATTGTTATGGACAAGGACAAGGCGTTGAGGCTAATCAATCTGAAGCCTTTAAATGGTATAAAAAACTTGCCGATTTAGGGAATGTCAGTGCGCAAAATAATATAGGCGCAATGTATCAAAATGGCACAGGTGTAGCTAAAGATTCATCTGAAGCATTCAAATGGTATATGAAGGCAGCAAAAGGAGGAAACTCTTTAGCAGAGTGCAATGTTGGCCGTTGCTATGCATCTGGTGAAGGCGTTGAAAAAGATTTAACAGAAGCTGTAAAATGGTTTACAAAATCAGCTGAACATGGGAATCCCCAAGGCTATTCCGCATTAGCGTATTGTTATGCTTATGGTTTAGGCGTTGCAAAAGATCTCTCTAAAGCAATGTATTGGCAAGATAGAGCCAATATTCGTTAATTGTCTTTTTGTAAAACTTTATAATATAGCAACTTTGCAGACACCACTGTAAAGTTGTTATTTTTATGCACATATACGTCAACAACAAACTGGCCGCACTCAAAAAGGGGACTTCCTTTGAGTTCGTTTCCGACAATCGCCTTTTCAGCGGCTCTGACGGCTACTCGCTCACAATCACTTTTCCGCTGCGCGGATGTCCCGTAAACCAAAGGGACGGTTCTTTTGGTTTACCTTTGGCATATGTATGGTGCGCATACGGTATGCAAACCAAAAGTCACTATGTTTGCAGTGGAAATGTGGTTTGGGGTTGGAGATGGCGTTGAGTGTGGACGCTCGACGGGGCTCTGCCCCTTGCCGCTGGGCGTTCCCCGGTGTGTTATTCATAATAA
>SFNX01000070.1 GCA_004552595.1 Lachnospiraceae bacterium
GGTTGCGATATAGTGGAAAAACATCAGGAAAATGTAGCTTAAAAGCGTAGTGTATGCTGCAGCGATATATCCAAATCTTGGTATGGCAATATAGTTTAACAAATAATTTACTATGGCAGCAAAAATTGAGCTTAAAGCAATTAGCGGAGTCTTTTTGTGAAACAGCTCTAGATTTACATAATTCGTATAGAAGTACTGTGCCAGGGTTCCGAGTGCAACAGGTGGAATAACCCATTTTGCAACCCAGTAATCCTTTGCATTAGGCGCAAGAATCATAAGTGCTTCCGGCGCTATCGTAATAAAGCCTATTGTCAGGAAAATTCCAAGCAATACAAGTTTTTTCTGTATATTCTGAATCGCTTCCTTCTTGCCGTCGTTTAGCTGTTCATTAAACCACGGAAGCCATGCCTGTCCGATTGCATTTGTAAATACCGCAAGCAGTGTCGCAAAGCCGTAGCCGTATGTGTAGAGTCCCGCATCTGACGGTCCGCATATTGACTTAATCATTATTCTGTCAATCTGTGCAAGAATAACTAATGCAAAGGCATGCGGAATCATCGGGATTCCGAACTTAAGAGCGTAAATCCAGTATTCTTTATTGTAAAAGACCTTTCCCTTTTTAAGAATTTTTACATAGCAGAAAATGCCCATAAGGAATGACGGAAGAATTGTTCCAAGTATTTTACCTACGTATCTTCTGTCGTTAAAGACAATAATAAGTACTATCGAAAATACAACGGTAGCTATACATGAAATAATCGAAATAAGAATGTTTTCTTTATATTTGTATTCATATCTGCATTTTTGCAGCATATATTCTACTGAAGGGTATATGCAAAGATACACAAATAATACGATAACAAGAGGTGTTTCGTATTCAATAAAATCAGATACAAATTCTCTGAAAACCGCAACAACTATAAGCACGAAAAATGCAAATGTACTTGATAATGCCTGAAGCGATGACATATATTCATCGAATTTATCTTTAAAGTCAATCTTTGCTCTTCCGATGCTGTAGACAATACATAAACATGTAAAAATGTTAAATACTTCTATCCATGAATTAAATGTATTTGCAAGTCCATAATCCTTTGTAGGCAGCATGCTCGTATAAATCGGACTTGTAATAATTGCAACCGCTCTGATTGCAATCGAAGATATTGTGTACCATATTCCGGATTTTACTACTTTGTTTTTGTCTTCCATATGTTAAATACTTACAAATACATTAATCCGTAAGCATATCCTCTGTAATAATCGTGTCATCAGCAATATCGAATGCTGCTTTTTTACCTGTAACCTCGTGAATTCTGTCAGGTGAGATTCCTGTTCCCGGACGCTTATATGTAAGCATACTCTCTGTAATCTCAGAACCCGCTTTAATAAGTCCGTTTGATACGATTGAACGACGCGCATTAAGTCTTGCCGTCTGTTCTGTCTCAAGGCATTTAAGTTCTTTATTACCTCTTATCATATCAAGAGTCTCTATATCCTTAAGAATCCTTCTTGCATCATCAGGATCCATTGCATGATAGTGATCGTTTCCCTTAAGTGTCTTATCAAGCGTAAAATGCTTTTCAACACATATTGCGCCAAGGTTATAGGCCGTCTTAATTACGTCATTTGACTCTGTAGGCTTTGTATGGTCTGAATATCCGATAATCAAATCGGTAAACTGCTCCTTTAATGTCTGAATCTTTAAAAGATTTGCATGCTCTAATGGAGTAGGATATTCAAGAACACAGTGCAAAAGAATAATTTGATTATCGTTATGTGCACGAATTGTATCAACAGCTCTCTCTATTTCTTCAAGCTCTGATGCACCGATTGACAAAAGTATCGGCTTGTCTTTTTTTGCCTGATACTCAATAAAAGGAATGTTCGACAAATCTGATGATGAAATCTTATAAACTTCCATAAGCTCATCAAGATAATCAGCTGATTCATAATCAAAGGCAGTCGATAAGAACTCAATTCCGATTTCATCACAATAGTTTTTAAGCTCCTTATATTCTTCATATCCGAAGCTGTCAAATTTCTTAAAAAGCTCATACTGACTTGTAGTTGACTCTTCTGTCAAATCCCAGTATGAAGGCGAAGCCTTTGCGGCAAGAGTACCGGCTTTATAAGTCTGGAATTTAACCGCATGTATGCCCGCATCTTTTGCTTCTTTTACCATAAGCTTAGCAGCGTCCATTGCAGAAATTCCTTCTTTTTTTGCTATGTCATAATAATTTACGCCTATTTCAGCTATTAATGTGAACTTTCCTTCTGACAATCTGTCAATAATAGTACTCAAAACAATACTCCTTTCAGTATTTTCAATTGTCAAATAAATTATACTAACCACTTAAAAACGCCCTGGGTCTTAGCCCAGGACGCTTAAACCAACTTCAAATTAGAAAATACGTCTTATTGCAAGAATCGGACGGTATGTAGCTGATGAAACCTTGATACCTGTCTTAGCCGTAGAAGCATGTACAATCTGTCCGCCGCCGATGTAGATAGCAACGTGACCTGAGTAACAAAGGATATCACCAGGCTGAGCCTCAGCAAGAGAACCAACCGCATAACCGACGCTTCGCTGTGCACCGGATGAGTGTGGAAGTGATACACCAAAGTTCTTATATACTCCCATTGTAAATCCTGAACAGTCGGTACCGTTTGTAAGAGATGTACCGCCGTATACGTAAGGATTTCCAACGAACTGAAGTCCATAGTTTGCAACTGCCGATCCAAGTCCTGAACCTCCGACAGAATATTTTGCTCCACTAGAAGGCTTAGAAGTTGTCTGACTGTTCTTTGTAGCCTTCTTGGCTGCTGCGTTAGCCTTATCTCTTTCGGCTTTTTCTTTCTTAAGACGGGCTTCCTCTTCTGCCTTAGACTCTGCCTTAGGGAAGTCTGTGTGAAGAGATACAAATTCCTTTGATACCCATCCGTCACCTTCTTCGATTGAAACCTTAACCCATTCTTCGGTTTCTTCTACAACCGTAAGCTGGTCACCATCAGGAACAAGACCGAGTATCGCAGATTCAGCATTGGCTTCTTCTCTGATTCTAAGTGTTGTAGTGTGAACTGTAGCAGTTCTTACGCCAACCTCTTCTGCAAGCTTAACTGCCGCCTGACCGGTTACAACGTATTCTCCCTTTACGTATCCTACTACACTTCCTGAAGAAATCTTATACCAGTCGCCCTCTTTTCCTAACCACTCACCTGCTGAATGGTTGTAAAGCTTTCCGACGATTTCGCCATTTTCATCAGGTGTCTCACGGACATTTACATATCCGTCAACCTTAGCGATGACTGTAGAAGTTAAGTCTTCCTCGCCCTCTGATACTTCTGCTGCCTCAGGCTTAATTAATATATCAGGTGTTGCCGCATCAGCAGAAACTGTAACTGTATTTGATGCTTCTTCCGGGTTAAGCTCTTCTATCTGCTCAGATATTACCTTTGCAGAATCGGTTGAAACCTTAACCGCCCCGTCATCATTTAATTCCTTATTATCTGTAACTTCAATAGTAGCTGCCTTAGCACCGGTTGCCATTTCTTCCTTATCGGCGTTAAATGCTATTGATGCAGGTGTATCTACCTTCTCAACATTTTCAGGTGTAACCGGTGATGGTACTTCAGCATTATTCTGAGCGGTTGCAGTATCAGTAGCAGTACCTGATGATAATGCAATCTCATTAGACACCGAAACTCTCATGTGAACCTTTGCCGAAGCTTCCTTTGCCTTTGCTCTTGCTTTTGAAGCTTTAATGTCTTTAAGGCTGTTTCCTACACCTGTTGTTGCTGCAAGTCCTGCGGCAGGTAAAGTAAGTGCTTTAACCTCTTTTGCAGGGTAGGCTGTTACCAATAAAGCGGCTATTATTGAACAGGCTGTAACTTTCGTTATAGTCTTTATCATAATTGCTCCTTGTTGTTTCATAATACCTTATCTTTATGCATACACTGATACAGTTTAACATAAAATGGGCATTTTAGCAAATTTGCACTTATGAACCGGACTTTTTATTCCTTTCTAAAGCCTGCTCTTTTACGTAATGTAGGGTCTAAAATCTTCTTTCTGATACGAAGATTATCAGGTGTAATTTCGAGCAACTCATCTGCATCGATAAAGTCAAGAGCCTGCTCAAGCGAAAGAACTCTTGGCGGTGTAAGTCTTAATGCTTCATCTGAACCCGAGGCTCTAGTATTAGTAAGCTGTTTCTTTTTACATACGTTTATTTCTACGTCTTCAGGCTTACCGTTCTGTCCTATAACCATACCTGAATATACTTTTTCTCCCGGTCCGATGAACAGTGTTCCTCTTTCCTGGGCATTAAATAAGCCGTAAGTAATGGATTCACCTGATTCAAATGCGATAAGGCTTCCCTGCTTTCTATACTGAATATCACCTTTATATGGTGCATACTCATCAAAAACAGTATTGATTATTCCATTACCTTTTGTATCTGTCATAAATTCCCCTCTGTAACCGATAAGTCCTCTTGAAGGGATTGAAAACTCAATTCGTGTATATCCTCCGGTAATAGGAGTCATGTTCTGAAGCTCACCCTTTCTCTGACCAAGCTTTTCAATTACAACTCCGCTGAATTCTTCAGGCACATCAATGTAAGCAATTTCCATAGGCTCTGTCTTTCTGCCCTTTGAATCCTCTTTATAAATTACCTCTGCCTTTGATACAGCAAATTCATAGCCCTCTCTTCTCATATTCTCAATAAGAACGGAAAGGTGTAATTCTCCTCTTCCAGAAACCTTAAAGCAGTCTGTATTCTCTGTCTCCTCAACCTTAAGAGAAACATCTGTATTAAGTTCCTTAAACAGCCTGTCTCTTAAATGACGGCTTGTAACATATTTTCCTTCCTGTCCTGCAAGCGGTGAATCATTTACCATAAACTGCATTGCAATTGTAGGCTCGGAAATCTTCTGGAATGGAATCGGGTCAGGATTTTCAGGAGAGCAAATAGTGTCTCCGATATGAATATCGGAAATACCGGAAATAGCTACAATAGAGCCAATTCCCGCTTCTCTTACATTAACCTTGTTAAGTCCGTCATATTCATAAAGTGCTGACACTTTAACCTTCTTTAATATGCTCTCATCATTGGCATTTACAATTACTACTTCCTGATTAACTGAAATTACGCCATTTTCTACTTTTCCAACGCCTATTCTTCCGACATACTCATTGTAATCAATTGTACTGATGAGTACCTGTGTGCCGGCATCGGGATCGCCCTGTGGTGCAGGAATATAATCAATAATAGCTTCAAATAAAGGTATAAGATTTGGCTTTAAATCATTATAATCAAGACCGCTTATTCCCTGCTTTGCGGAAGCAAAGATAAATGGACAGTCAAGCTGCTTATCAGAAGCATCAAGATCCATGAAAAGTTCTAATACTTCATCTACAACCTCATCACATCTTGCCTCTTCCCTGTCTACCTTATTGACACATACAATAACCGGAAGCTTAAGTGCCAATGCTTTTTTAAGAACGAATTTAGTCTGCGGCATTACACCTTCAAAAGCATCAACTACTAAAATCGCACCGTTAACCATTTTAAGGACACGCTCTACCTCTCCTCCAAAGTCGGCATGTCCCGGTGTGTCGATAATGTTGATTTTAGTGTTTTTATATGTAACCGCAGTGTTTTTTGAAAGAATTGTGATTCCTCTCTCTCTCTCAATATCGTTAGAATCCATTACTCTTTCGGCTACTTCCTGATTATCCCTAAAAACTCCGCTCTGCTTTAAAAGCTCATCAACAAGTGTAGTCTTGCCATGATCTACATGAGCAATTATAGCGATATTTCTTATATCATCTCTTGTCCTAATCATTATTCATCCTCTTTTTATTATTATTCAAAATAAAACACAACAATATGATACCCGCAATACAAATAAAGATTGAAATAAACTGAGACGTTGACAGCATGCCGACACTTCCTCTTTCATCAGACCTGAAGCATTCGATTATTGCTCTTCCGACGGCATAGCCAATTAAGTATACGCTTGTCGGAATACCTTTTATGTATTTCCTTGAATTAATAAGAATACACAAAACAACAAACATGCCTATATCAAAAGCCGCAGAGAAAAGCTGCGTCGGAATGAGCTTAACTCCTGCCGGTGCCATACAGCCTTGCGGGAATACAACACCTACCCATGAATCTGTTTCTCTTCCGTAACAGCACCCTGCAAGAAAGCAGCCAATTCTTCCGAACGCCTGATTAATTGCAACTGCTGCAGCAATGACATCAATGTATTCAAAGAAATTTTTCTTTTTGATTCTGCAATAAACATATACAGTCGCAATGCCGGAAATAATACCACCGTATACTACAAAACCTTGCGAACCAATTACGCTCATCGGAGATATAAGAAATTTCTTGAACTCAACGATAATGAACATGACTTTTCCGCCAAGCCACCCAAATACAAGAACAAACATTGCAAGATTGAAGAAAAAGTCATCATCCAGTCCTTTCTTCTTGCATTGAATAGTTCCATAAATCAGCGCAAATAAAAAGCCCAGCGCAATCATGAGCCCATAACCGTGTATAGTTAATTTGCCGATTGAAAATAAATCTATAGCCATATTTATCCTCTCTTCCTAAGTTAAACCAATTTTATATTATACTTTTTCAATTAATAATATGCAATTGCGTATTATTATTCTACACCCTTAAGTGCGTCGACCATGTCTATTGTTTTAACTTTGCCGGAGAACATGAAATTAACGGCTATTGACACAAGAAATGTTCCAATAACTGTATATATGTATGTAGGAATTGATACAACCGGGAATAAATCAAGGCTTTCCGACACTGCGCTGCACATTGCCACAAGTACAAATATACCTGCAAATATTCCAAAAACTATGCCTATGCACGTAAGCCAGATATTCTGCTTCTGCAAAATTCCCCTTATTTTTGATGATGAAAATCCTAAAACCTTAAGAGTTGCAACTTCCCTTGTCTTTTCAACAAAAGAAAGAACTCCAAGGTTATAAAGCACTATGAACCCAAGAAGTGTGGCAGCAAAAATCATTATAAAGATCATTGAATACATCATTTCCATAGTCTTTGAAAATGTTGCTTTCATATCCGTAATATTAAGTATTGTGGAGATTTCTTCTTCATCCATAAGAGATTTATCAACACTTTTATTTGTCAGTACGCCTGTTGGAATAAAGTCATATTCAAGGCTTTCAAATACATCCCTTTTCATTGCTATTCCCTGTACAGACGGATCTCTGTAAATCTGTGCAATTCTTGTTTTCTGCCATTTGTCATCACCTACAATATGCCATGAAACGAAGTCGCCCTGCTTAACATTAAGATTTTGTGCCATTTTATATGACATGGCGATTCCTGTCTTTGTAAGCTTAATATTGTTATGATTTTTATCCTGAAAATTAACATAATTGCCCTTGTCAATTATTGTTGCGCTTCCGTTTTTCTTCTGAGTTGTCGATACAAATTCAACAGATACTTCTTCTATCATCTGTCCTTTATATTTCTTTGAAAAATCATATGCAAAGTCATACCCTGCATCCGATGAAAAAACGACCTTATTGTTAGCAGTCATAAGCTGGCCATACATTGTGTCTATCATTCCATTCGTCGAATCAAGGCATCCAAAACCCGTAAGTAAAAGCATTGCACATCCCAATACTCCGATGATTCCCATAAGTGATCTTATTTTGTTTCTTGACACATCTCTTATGTTCCACTGTGTCGAGAAATTAAGCATTCTCCAAATAATGCTTTTCTCAAAAAGACTTGTTTTGATTTTCTTTGCCGCCTTTGGTCTAAGTGTTACAGCCGGCGGCTCTATAAGCTCTTTTCTGCATGACAAATAGCTTACAAGCGTTGATACTAAAACAGACGCTGCCAATACTAACAAAGACTCTGTTGACACATGTCCTTTAAGCCCCGGCAAAATATATGCACCTTCAAACATGCCAAGTATCCACGGCGGAAGTGTCAGTACTCCAAGAAGCGCACCGCACAAAGAACCGACAAGACTTATCACAAAGCCGTATGATACATAATGCCACGTGATTGCCCTTTTACTGAAGCCAAGAGCCTTAAGTGTTCCAATCTGTGTCCTCTGATTCGCTGTAACTCTTGCCATTGTAGTAATAATGCCAAGAAGCGCAATCAGTACAAAAACAACCGCGAACATAATTCCAAACACTTTATGCTGCTTTATCTCAGAGTCAAATGTTGCATAGCTTAAGTTCTGGTTTCTGTCTGTTACCGCTATATCTTCTCTGTTAAGCGTATCTTCAACCCTTTTCTTAAGTGATGAAATATCAGTTCCTTCTTTTGCCTTTATTCTTATTCTGTTATATGTAGAAGGATTAATCGGAAATGAATTGTATGATAAAAACCCAAGGCAGCACTTTGCATAATTAGGATACATTACATCTTCTTCCGATACATAATATACATATTCCGGAGAATCAACGATACCTTTTACTATTGTATCAACATTTGCACCCATTACCTTGAACGAGAAGTTGTCGCCTACTTTAATATTGTTCTTTTCGCAAAATAGCTTTTCAAGCCATATTCCTTCAGCACCTTCTCTGTATTTTTCACCTTCAAATAAGGACATTTTGGATATTTCGTTTGTTGTTAAGAATTCTGCATACATGTACGGATTTTCTTCCATATTGACAGTTCCCGTAACATATATTTCCCTTTCAACTGACTGGACACCTTTTACCTTTGATAAAAGCTTAACGTCATCATCTGAAAACCCCGAACCCATTATCCATAAATCAGCGAGATTTAAGCTTTCATAGTAATTATTTGCAGCAATCAAAGCACCTGATGATTCGGCATCTAATCCGACATAAATAAACATACTTAATAAAGCCATTAAAAAAATGGAGATGAATTGTGTCTTATTTTGTAAAAGGTCACGCCACATCTTTTTAAAAAG
>SFNX01000071.1 GCA_004552595.1 Lachnospiraceae bacterium
CGTGATTTCCAGGCAGTTATTTCAAGGGAAATCAAGCTTCAGATTATGGAAAAGGAAGGACGCTTACCTGATGTTGTAATGGCATGCGTTGGCGGTGGTTCAAATGCAATGGGAACATTCTATAATTTTATTGAAGATAAGGACGTAAGGCTTATTGGCTGTGAGGCTGCCGGAAGAGGTGTTGATACTTACGAAACAGCGGCTACAATCGCAACAGGAAAGCTTGGCATTTTCCATGGAATGAAATCATATTTCTGTCAGGATAAGTACGGTCAGATTGCGCCTGTATACTCTATTTCTGCAGGACTTGATTATCCGGGAATAGGACCTGAGCATGCATGGCTTCATGACATTGGAAGGGCAGAATATGTTCCGGTTACAGATGAAGAAGCAGTAAATGCTTTTGAGTTTTTATCAAGAGTTGAGGGAATTATTCCTGCAATCGAATCAGCACATGCAATCGCACACGCAATAAAGATTGCACCTTCAATGGATAAAGATAAGATTATTGTAATAACTGTATCGGGACGCGGCGACAAAGACTGCGCTGCAATCGCAAGGTACAGAGGGGAGGAAATATATGAGTAGAATTAAAGACGCATTTAAAAGAGGAAAGGCATTTATCCCTTTCATTACTTGCGGTGATCCTGACATAAATACAACAAAAGAAATCATCAGAGAAATGGTAAAAAACGGAGCTGACATAATCGAGCTTGGAATTCCGTTTTCCGACCCTATCGCAGAAGGTCCTGTAATTCAGGAGGCCAATGAGCGCGCTCTTTCAGGCAAAGTCACAACAGATGACGTTTTTGAAATGGTAAAAGAGCTTAGAAAAGAAATTCAAATTCCATTTGTATTTATGACATATGCAAATGTTGTATTTTCATACGGCACAGAGGAATTTTTGAAAAAGGCAAAAGAAAGCTTAATGGACGGACTCATTTTGCCGGACGTACCATATGAAGAAAAGGAAGATTTTCTTGATACGTGCGATAAGTACGGAATCGACCTGATAAGCCTTATTGCACCTACATCAAAAGACAGAATCAGAATGATTGCAAAAGAGGCAAAGGGCTTTTTATACTGTGTCTCTTCACTTGGTGTTACAGGAACACGTTCAGAAATTTCAACGGATTTATCATCAATGATCGAGCTTGTAAGAGAAGTGAATAAGGATATTCCGTGTGCTATCGGATTTGGTATTTCTAATCCTGCACAGGCAGCTAAAATGGCTGAGATTTCAGACGGCGTAATAGTTGGATCTGCAATAGTTAAAAAGATTGCACAATATAAAACAGATGCCCCTGAAAAAGTAGGAGCGTTCGTAAAAGAAATGGTTGAGGCTATAAGATAAATGCATGTTAAAATTTGCGGATTAACACGCACTGAAGAAGTAAATTACTTATTTGATAACCGGGCCGACTTTGCCGGAATTGTTTGTTTTTATGAAAAAAGCAAACGAAACGTTTCCATTAAAACCGCAAAAGAAATTATTAATAAAATACACGCCCTGAATAGGGAAACGTCCCATAAAATAAAGAGTGTAGCAGTTACGGTAAAGCCTGAACCGGGTCAGATAAATTTAATAAAGGAAGCAGGCTTTGACTTTATCCAGATTCATGGAAAAGTAAACGATGAAATAATTGACAGTTGCCCGCTTCCTGTTCTCAAAGCATTTAATGTAGACGACCTTGATGATTATGAACACTACCTTAATATGAGTAATATTAAAGGCTTCGTTTTTGATGCGGGTGTTCCGGGAAGCGGAAAGATTTTTGATTGGAATGTATTAAATAATCTTAAAAGAGATAAAGACAGATTATTCATTCTTGCAGGCGGTCTCAATGAGAAAAATGTCAGGGAAGCCATTCAATTTGTAGCACCGGACTGTGTAGATGTATCCTCAGGTGTTGAATATGATGAGGCTGTTTTAACTAAAAAAAATATAATAACCGGAAAAGACCCTGACAAAGTTAAATCTTTTATTGAAAATGCATTAAATATCTGATAACGTATTCATAATTAGTATTGTTGGGAGGCAAATTATGAATATGTTTTTGGCGGCACTTTTATTTATACTGGGAATAGTGCTTGTAATTAAGGGTGGTGACTGGTTTGTTGACGCTTCAAGCTTTATTGCAAGAGCAGCTAACATCCCTTCATTTATTGTCGGTGCGACAATTGTCAGTTTTGCGACTACAATGCCTGAGCTGCTTGTATCGGTTATGGCAAGTCTTGAAGGCAAAAACGATATGGCGGTAGGCAACGCTGTGGGCTCTGTTACAGCAAATACCGGTCTTATCATGGGAATTGCAATTGTCTTTATGACTATTGTTACACCAAGAGTCAGCTATTTAAAGCAGTGTATAATACTTGTCGTTGCAGGTGTAATTCTCTATATCGGATCACTTAGCGGAACGCTTGCTCCTTGGGCAGGAACAGTTCTTATTATTGTTTTCATCATATTTATGGTGATTAACGTCTTGTCTGCAAAATCGCAGAAAAATGCAGATGAAAAGCTTATAGTTACTAAAAATGATATCATCAAAAATATTGTATTATTTGTAGTCGGCGCAGCAGGAATTGTGCTCGGCTCTAATTTCCTAATTGACGGAGGCTCTGCAATTGCAACAGCTCTTGGAGTTCCTGAAAGAGTAATAGCCGTTACAATGGTTGCAATCGGCACATCGCTCCCTGAGCTTGTAACTACAATTACTGCAATAAGGAAGAAGGAATCAAGCCTCTCTGTAGGAAATATTATCGGAGCGAACATTATTGACTTATCGCTCATTCTTCCTATATGTACATTTGTTTCAAGCGGCACATTTGCTGTATCTAGGCAGTGCTTAAATATTGATCTTCCTGCATGTATTATTATTTGCCTGATTGCGGTACTTCCTATGATAATCAAGGAAAAGGCATATAAAGCGCAGGGAATAATAATGCTTTTGGCATATGCAGTTTATCTTTTTATAACTATATAATTCACAAAATATAATATATAGTAAAATATTATCGACTGTATTTATGTAAACCGGAGATGCTTTATTTTCATGGATAAATGAGAGGAATTAAATAATGGATTTTCTTAAAAAGTGGGCAGTTAAAATAGTAACATTAATGGTTGGTCTTACGATTGCACACCTTGGATGTACTTTGTTCATTTTAAGTAATCTTGGAAATGACCCTTATAATGTACTGATTCAGGGACTGTACAGAACACTTTTAAATCTGACGGGACTATCTGTATTAACTCATGGGAGAGTACATGTTGTTATATGTGTGGTAATCGTACTTGTCCTTTTGATTGTAGATAAGTCATATATTAAGATCGGAACACTTCTGTGTATGCTTTTTGGCGGACCGATTATAGATGTGTTTACTGTACTTTTACAAAACATTATTACGGATTCAATGATAGTAAGAATTATTGCAATGGCACTTGGCTCAGTAATCCTTGCATTCGGAATGACGATAGTAATCAAATCAGACTGCGGCACCGGACCTAATGATTTAGTAGCCGTAGTAATAAGTGATAAGAGTAAAAAGAACTTTGGAGTAATAAGAATTATTGTTGATATCTGTTTTGTCGTAATAGGATTTCTGCTTTCGGGAACAGTCGGAGTGGGAACACTTTGCTGTGCATTTTTAGTAGGACCTGTTGCCAACATTTTCATGCCGTTTAATGAAAAGATAATTAATGCAATATACGAAAAAGCCGGAATAAATTAGATAATGAATAAAAATGAATTCTACGAAAACAAATATGATTCAGGACTTAAGATGGCAATAAGGTTATGCTTATTGTTTATCGTTTTGTTTTGTGTGTTTGGAGCAATAGTATCACCTAAACTAAAGCTCTTTGACGAAGTAGCCAGAAGGTATGATGGCGAGTGGGTATTGAAAACGGAAGGCATAAGTGAAGAGACCTTTGTAATGCCTTTTTTAGTAGAATTTGAAGAAGGCAAAAGCACCGTCATTTCTACAATACTGCCGGATGATATAGAAAAGGGAACATATTTAACCGTTCAGACCGCACTATGCTTTGATGCGTATGTTGACGGGCAAAAAATAATGTCTTTTGACAATAATACGTCAAGACTTCCCGGCAAAATCACAAAGTCAATAATAATACCGATTCCGCTTAATGACAGCTTTGCCGGAAAAGAGCTTTCACTTGACTTATCAGCCGGAAAGTATAATAAGCGCGTATTCAAAAATGCATATATCGGTGGGCTTATGGGCATAATCATAATGCTTGTCAAAAACTATGCAATTCAGTTCTACATGTCGATTCTTCTTGTTATTGCGTCATTATTAACGGTTATAATATTTAAGTACATCGAAAAACGTGACGGAAGAAAGGCCCCGCTTATTTATTTGGCGGAAGGCGTACTTGCTATTTCAGCGTGGGTAGTGCTTGACAGCCCGCTCTTTCAGTTTGTATTTCTTGGATTATATTATGACGGTGTTGCAAGCTTTATGCTTGTAATTGTTATGGGACTACCGATTTTACAGTATTTTGACGAGATTCAAGACAAGAAATATCATAAAATATATGTAATATGCGAGTCTTTCATTGTAATCAATTTTATCATTCTTACGGTATTACATTTGACTGATATTTTAAGCTATGACAAGGCACTTATATTTATTGATTCGCTTCTTTTAGTTTACATAATTGTGGTTTTTGCATGTACGGCACATTACTGCTTAATAACAAAAGCAACAAAGCACGTAAATGTTATTAAGGGATTTGTATCATTCAGCCTTTTCAGCTTTTTAGAAATCATTATGACAATGGTCAGATCCAAAAGGACATTTACTATAGATGCGAGCGGTGTTTTCGTGCTTGGCGGCTTAGTGTGCCTTCTCTATTTTGCTATTTTAGACCAGTTAAAAGTGTTTGATGTCATTAAACAGGAAGCCATGGACGCTATCGCGGCAACAAATGCCAAATCTGAATTCTTAGCGAATATGTCTCATGAAATAAGAACGCCTATTAATGCGATAATGGGAATGAATGAGATAATATTAAGAGACAGCAGTGAAGAAAATGTTAAGGAATATGCCAAGGATGTAAAAAGTGCCAGCGAATATCTTTTAAGCATAGTAAACGATATACTTGATTTTTCAAAGATAGAAGCGGGAAAGATTGAAATAGTATGTGATAATTACGACCTTTCCGGCTTAATACTTGGCGTAGCAAATCTTATCGAAATGAAAGCAGAAGGCAAGGGACTTAAGCTTATTGTGGATGTTAATGAAAAGCTACCTTCAAAGCTTTATGGTGATGATAAACGAGTAAGAGAAATCCTTACCAATATATTAAACAATGCCGTCAAATACACAGATGAGGGCTTTGTAAAATTGTCAATTGACGGTGTTATCAGTGATGACACATTAACACTTAAAATAGAAGTAAAGGATTCGGGACAGGGAATTAAGGAAGAAGACTTAGATACAATTTTCTCAAGCTTCTCTCAGGTTAACAAAAAGAAAAACAAAAACGTTGAGGGAACAGGCTTAGGACTTACAATTACAAAGAGCCTTATTGAAATAATGGGCGGTACGATAAGTGTTGAAAGTGAGTATAAGAAGGGCTCGACATTTACCGTTACCTTACCGCAGAAAATCGTATCTTTTGAAAAGATTGGCGATTTGTCAAAGAGAAGATATTTGGTATCAGAAGGTGAAAACGTCAATAAGAAAGAATTCGAAATACCGGATACATCAATACTTGTTGTTGATGATACACCTCTTAACAATAAAGTAATTTCAATGCTTTTATCAAAGACAAAGGCAGAGGTTACATGTATATTAAGTGGTGAGGAAATGCTAAAGCTTATTTGTGAGAGGCATTTTGACCTTATATTCCTTGATCACATGATGCCTAATATGGACGGAATAGAGACTCTTAATATTTCTAAGACACTTGAAAACAACAAGTGTATGGATGTTCCCGTCATTGCGCTTACTGCAAATGCAATTGTCGGGGCAAAGGAAATGTATATCGAGGCAGGCTTTGATGATTACTTAAGTAAGCCTGTTAAGTCAGAAGCACTTATGGACATTATTGAAAAATATATTTCTAAGGATAAAATCAAAGAAATATAGAGGTTGATGTGAAAACATCCTAATTAAATATAAAATGGGAACGCAAATAGTAATTACAGGCGACATCGGATTTGACAAATATATGGACAAAAAATGGAAAGACAGTGAGCTTATCAGCGAAAGCTGTCTTGAATTTTTATGCAGTGCAGACCATGTCGTTATTAATGTCGAGGGCCCGCTTCTAAAGAAAGAAAAAGAAGAAACTACAGGAAGTAAAGCATTGATTCACAGTATGGACCCTGAAGCTGCTGATTTTTTCGTTAAGCTTGGCGCGGATATATGGAACATTAACAATAACCATATAATGGACGCAGGTGAAAAGGGGATTAAAGACACTATCTTAATTGCAAAGGAAAAAAATGTTAAAACACTTGGTGCCGGCATGAATATTAAAGAAGCGGCTGAGCCTTTAGTGATTAATGAATGCGGAGGAATAGCTCTTATTGGCACGGGTTATGAGAGAGCATGCAGAATCGCGACTTTTGATACGCCGGGATGCCTTAATTTTTCAAGGATGGACATCATTGAGTCAGCAATCAAACAGGCTAAAGCAAACAACCGATGGTGTGTAGTAATCGCACATGACGGTGAAGAATTCACGTCACTTCCCATGCCATACACAAGAGACAGATATATAAAATATCTTGAATTCGGCGCCGATATTGTCGTTGCACATCATCCGCATGTGCCTATGAATTATGAGCTTTTTGACAACAATAAAGCGATATTTTATTCACTCGGCAATTTTATATTTGATACGGATTATCAGAGAAGTCAGTTTAATACAGAAAAGGGTGTTTTGTTAAAGCTTATATTTACAGACAGCTGCTTTTCGTTCACGCCTTTTGGAATAAGCATTGACAGAGATGCAGGAAGAATAGTTGAGAGTGAAATTCCTGACATTTTCACAAATGTAACAAAGGAAGAATATGAAAAGCTTTTACCACTCGCAGCAAAAGCATTTATTGAGAATACAAAACGACAGCTTAGGTATTTAAAGCCCGACAAATTTGTAAATGCGACCGATGAAGATTTTGTTGAAAACTTCTACGAGCCGTTAAGAAGCGGAAGAGTACCGGGTAAAATTCTTGATATGCAGATAGTGTATCCGCTGTCTCTTCAAGCCGATAATGAAATGTGGCAAAAATCAAAGCTTGATAGAGTTAAGGAATATATATTAAGTCAGATACGGGAGAAAGATTAATTATGGCATCAAAGGTTTATTTTACAACATTTAAGGCAACGGAAAACGAAAATCTTCTTATGAAGTTAAACAGACTTCTTAAGACAGCAGGGATGGGTGACATTGATTTTGACGATAAGTTTACAGCAATTAAAATCCATTTTGGAGAATACGGAAATTTAGCATTTTTACGTCCTAACTATGCAAAGGTCGTTGCAGACTTTATTAAGGAAAAGGGCGGAAAGCCTTTCCTTACCGATTGCAATACACTATATGTCGGCTCAAGAAAAAATGCACTTGACCATATTGAGACAGCTTATCTTAACGGCTTTTCACCTCTTCAGACAGGGTGTCATGTATTGATTGCCGACGGACTTAAGGGTACCGATGAGACTTTAGTAAAAATTGACGGTGAGTACGTTAAGGAAGCCAAAATCGGCCATGCAATTATGGATGCAGACGTGTTTATTTCCCTAAATCACTTTAAGGGACACGAGATGGCAGGATTCGGAGGTGCCATTAAAAATATCGGAATGGGATGCGGTTCAAGAGCAGGTAAGATGGAACAGCATTGTGACGGAAAGCCACACGTAATTACTGAAGGATGTGTAGGGTGCGGAGCATGCACAAAAATATGTGCACACTCGGCTCCTATAGTTAAAGACGGTAAGGCCTCAATTGATCAGGATAAATGTGTCGGCTGCGGTAGATGTCTTGCCGTATGTCCAAAAGATACAATTAAGGCGAATTTTGACGATTCAATTAAAATGCTTAATTACAGAATGGCAGAATATGCATATGCGGTTCTTAAAGACAGACCGCATTTCCACATTTCATTAATCTGTGACGTATCACCAAACTGTGACTGCCATGCAGAAAACGATATTCCGATAGTACCTGACATCGGTATGCTTGCAAGCTTTGACCCGGTTGCACTTGATATGGCTTGTGCAGATTTAGTCAACAAAATGCCTGCTAATCCTGGAAGTGTACTTTCAGACAATATTGAGGCAGATGTATTTAATGAGTGCGGACATCATGACCATGAAAAGCATGACCATTTTGAAATGACTCATCCTGACACTGAATGGAGAAGCTGCCTTGAGCATTGTATGAAGCTTGGTATAGGTACCATGGATTATGAACTTATAAGAATTTAATCAGTTCATCATAAATATCTTTGTAATGGTCATCGGTAATACCGAAATCCATCTGCTTGTAAGACCACGCCGCCCTGTGAATACCGTATTCATTAAAGGCGGCGTTTATGTCTTTAAACCAGTTAAGTACACCATCCGTTGCCGCTCTGTCAATTACACCATATTCACCGCAGTAAAGAGGTACATCATATTTTTCGGCCACATCAACTGCCTCTTTAAAGTATCTTTTGAAAAATTCCTTATCGCACATAACACCGTCATAGCCTTTTGTTAAGTCAGCATAAAATGCTCCGATTGTATTAAGGGCAACCTTATAGTATTCACCCAAATCCTTTGGATAAGAAATTCTGAAATCATCAGTCATTCCATCAACCCAGTATGCTGCCTGATGAGTGAAAATTAGTGGCTCATAGCAGTGGAAGTTGAATACGATTTTTTTATCAACAGGTGCTCTTAATTCTTTTATAGAGATAACGCTGTTGTTTCTTGGCATATTTCCTGATTTCCTTTATTGTTTCTTCAGCTATATCATTCCATATTTCCTTAACAGAAGGATCTACAACCTCGTTAAGAATCTCAAATGCCATACTGTCTGACAATTTGCCGTAGCGCTTTGCAAGCTTAATCCATAAATTGATAAACCTCTGTTTTAATTTTGCATCAAGGAAAAAGTCCTTACAGTTGTCGGAATCATCAAAAATATAGCCGGCGGCCTTGTGAAGATCTAAAATCATATTAAGACCGTATTTTTTGCACCATGAGTAGCAGTTGTCAATATAAGTATATCCGCTTTCAATGTCTTCACAGTCTTCGGTTTCTATTACCGAATAATCTATCGGAAGACGAACGTGATCAACACCCATTGAAGCAATTTTTTCAATGTCGGATTCTTTTATAAATGAATCCATATGCTCCTTTGTAAGAGTGTTCTGGGATAACCATCCGCCTAAGTTAATACCTTTTTCAAATCCTTCGAATTTTCTCATGTTTGTTCCTTTCATTTGATAAAGAAAAAATTATTATTCGGAAAATCAATATTTATATGGATAAAATAACAAATTTCCTGTATTATTTCTAACATATTATATTAAAAGTATTCAACAGGAAAATAAGGAGACACTTATGAAAAAGTTTTTTGAAGAATTCAAGAAGTTTATTTCACGCGGTAACGTGATGGATATGGCAGTAGGTATAATTATCGGCGGTGCATTCACTGCAATTGTTAACTCGCTTGTAAATGATGTAATAATGCCTGCTGTTTCGATTTTGACAGGCGGCATAGATTTTTCCGGTCTCTGCATTAAGCTTGGAGAAGGGGAAGAGGCGGCTGCAATAAATTATGGTTCATTTATTTCTGCGATAGTAAACTTCTTAATCATTGCATTTGTTATTTTCTGTCTTATTAAGGCACTTAACAAATTCCATAAGGAAGAGCCGGCTAAGGAGCCTACGGAAAAAGAGTGCCCTTACTGCAAATCGATGATTTCCATTAAGGCGACAAGATGCCCGCACTGTACTTCTCAAATAGAGTAAATGTATGTAAAATTCACGAATTTGTACGATTTTTCGTCGGTTTTTATTGACTTATAAATAATAAGCCATTTATAATTGAATTTATATTGATTATTATGTAATTTAATTTTAGGAGGAAACAAAATGTCACGTATTTCAAAGTTATTTACAGGTCTTTGTACAGCTGCTCTTTTCATGATTATTTTAGCAGCTCCTGTTAAGGCTGATTTAGCATCAGATGCAGCATGGGTACAGGCTCAGGCACAGGCAGGACTTAAGTCAGCACAGGCAGCACTTGATGCAGCTTACGCTACAGGAGTTAAGGATGCAGCATGGGTACAGGCACAGCAGGCAGCAGGAATGGCAGCAGGACTTGCACATCAGCAGGACATCGCTAACCAGGCAGCAGCGGGTCTTAAGTCAGCACAGGCAGCACTTGATGCAGCTTACGCAGCAATCGCTCCTGCAGCAGCAGACAGAGAGGCTAAGGCAGCAGCAGGACTTAAGTCAGCACAGGCAGCACTTGATGCAGCTTACGCTACAGGAGTTAAGGATGCAGCATGGGTTAAGGCACAGCAGGCAGCAGGAATGGCAGCAGGACTTGCACATCAGCAGGACATCGCTAACCAGGCAGCAGCAGGAATGGCTTCAGGCCAGGCTTACCTTCAGGCTATCGCAGCTAAGACAGCAGCTGATGCAGCATGGGTACAGGCACAGGCTTTGGCAGGAATGCACTAATCAGTTAATAATTATAAAATTTACACAAAATTATTATAAAGGGACCGGTTTTTATTGGTCTCTTTTTAATTGACTAAGATAAAGCGTTATAGTAAAATAAAGAAAATGCGTAATTATATAATGAATATTCATTTAAGGAGGAATTAACATGTCACGTATTACAAAGTTATTAGCTGGCGTATTAGCTACAGCTATGGTTGCTACAGTAGTAGCAGTACCTGTTAAGGCTGATTTAGCTTCAGATGCAGCATGGGTACAGGCACAGGCTGAAGCAGGTATTAAGTCAGGAAAGGCAGCACTTGATGCAGCTTACGCAGTAATTGCACCAGCACAGGCAACAACAGCAGCACAGCAGGCAGCAGGTCTTAAGTCAGCACAGGCAGCACTTGATGCAGCTTACGCAGTAATTGCACCAGCACAGGCAACAACAGCAGCACAGCAGGCAGCAGGTCTTGCTAAGGCACAGGCAGC
>SFNX01000188.1 GCA_004552595.1 Lachnospiraceae bacterium
TGTTTTTGCATACACGGCCTGTATTTTTGTCAAAGTATTCCTTAAGCGCTTTCATAGTAATGTTATCGGCATCAAGCGCGAGGACAAAGTCGCCCAAAAGTCCATGAAGCTCCTCGTCTGAAAGCTCGCTGCTTACGTTTTTGACACCGGAAACTTCCATCTCATTTTTCGTAATCGTGCCGGTCTTATCAACGCACAGAACATTGACTCTTGCAAGCGTCTCGATGCTTTTCATGTCGTGAAGGAGTACCTTGTTTTCTGCAAGCCTTATGGCGCTAACAGCCATCGCAACGGTCGTTAAAAGGTAGAGTCCCTCAGGAATCATGCCGATAATTGCTGCAATCATTGCAACAATGCTTTCAGAAAAGTCGAGTCTGTTGATTACATAGCCCTGGACAAAAAGCGCAATTCCAATCGGAATAATAGCGATTCCAACGAAAAGCACGAGCTTATTTATGGATGCAATCATCTCCGACTGCTCTTTGTTGTTGATTTTCTTTGCTTCAAGCGTGAGCTTTGAAATATATGAATCTGCGCCTACGTTTGTAAGCCTTGCATGGCATTCTCCTGATGTCACAATGCTGCCTGACATAAGGAAATCACCGACTTCTTTCTCGATTTCGTCAGATTCTCCGGTCAAAAGTGCCTCATTTACACGTAGGTTTCCGTTGACAACTACCGCATCCGCGCAAATTTGCTCCCCGGAGCGAAAGACAACAATATCGTCTTTGACAAGATCTTCTGCCGGCACTTTTGTCTTACAGGAATTACGTATGACATGCGCATACGGAGCATTCAGCATATTCATTTTCGTAAGGACGTTTTTCGCCCTAATCTGCTGTGCAATTCCTATTAAAGTATTTGCTATTATTATAGGTAAAAACGTAAGATTTCTATACGAGCCCGCAATTACAAGCAGAATCGCAATGACAAGAAATACAAAGTTAAAATATGTAAAAACATTTTCCTTAACAATACGGGCGTTGCTCTTTTCAGAGCTTTCCACCGGCTTATTTGTAAGTCCCTGTTCAATTCTCTCATTTACCTGAATGTCGCTTAATCCTCTTTCCCATTCAGTCATAGCGTTCCCTCATTTACATTAGTTCTTTGCTTAGGCCTCTACGACACAGTAACATCAATTGTAAGCTTGTCGCGATCTGGTGCTTCAATTGTAAGGCTGCCATTGCCCTTTATTCCGATTGTCTTGATGTATGTTCCTCCCATGCCGCCCTGAAGTGAAATCACATCAGGTCCGATAAGCTTAATTGCACCATCTGCTGTCAACCTTATTGGATCTGAATAAAATGGGAGCAGATTATTCTCTTCGTCAACCATCTTAATTCTTACGGAGGCGACATCATAACTATGCTTTTCTGTCAGGACACTGTGGTCAATGTCTGCGACTAAGTGTGCCTTCTCCATAGGCTTAATAACAAGTGTTTTTACAATGCTTCCATTCTTAAATGCTTCAAATCTGTATACGGTTGAAGCATCGCCCCAGTCGCCAACATATTTATTAAATAAAGTAACTGCGTCTGACATCTTCATATGGTACTTTGCAACGAGGACTGCTGCCTTTAAGTACATAGGCTTTGAGAGTCCGTAAAGTCCTACCCTTGCAGCTTCATTCAAAAGCTCAGTTAGCGCTTTTGCCTGACCTAAGCTCATATTCTCATTCTCAATTATCGCATCGCCAATGTAATCATCAATTAAAATCGGACCGTGCTTTAAGCCTGTAAACTTAGAGTCTTTACTTGAGTATTCCTTGACAAATCTGTCGTTTTTATACATCTTGACGCTGTCTGCATTTGTAAAAATGTAAATGTCATGTCTGTTGCAGCCCGGATGTTCGCCAATGTCCATTGTTGAACTAAGCTCAAGAACCGTTGTTTTTTCCTGCTGCGTGGCGTATACGTAAGCCGCCAGCTTCGGATTTCTGAACATGTCCATTACGCCGTGATAGCAGATTCTGTCACCACTTCCGAATTCCTTATGCGTATTATAGTCAAACATACACCAGCCAAAGCTGCCGGCGATGTCCTTTTCAAGCGCAACATCATTGATTACCTTAGCGTGTCTTATTGCATGCTCTGCGCGCTTTTCCTCCCAGTCAAATGTCTTTGTCGGGAACATGTGGCCATTATATTCGCTAATAAAGTACGGCTTATTCATGTCAGAGGTTACTG
>SFNX01000072.1 GCA_004552595.1 Lachnospiraceae bacterium
CCTATATCAACAAAGGCACCAAAGTCGATTACATTACGTATTGTTCCTTTGAGTATCATTCCTTCCCTTAAGTCTTCAAGTGATAATACATCTGAGCGAAGTGCAGGCTTAGGAGAATCTTCTCTTGGATCTCTTCCCGGTTTTTCAAGCTCTTTTAAAATATCTGATAATGTGAGCTCACCTACTGAGAGTTCTGATGATAATTTCTTTTTATCTTTAATCATATCAGAAAGCTTAAGACCGGTCTTAATATCACTTACACTAAATCCAAGCTTATCAAGAAGTTTATTTGTAATTTCATAGCTTTCAGGATGTACGCTTGTAGCATCAAGCGGATTTTCGCCGTTGAGTATCCGTAAAAAGCCGGCGCATTGCTCATAAGCCTTTGGCCCTAGTTTAGGAACTTTTAAAAGCTGCTTTCTATTCTTAAATCTTCCGTTGGTTTCACGGTATTCAACTATATTTTTGGCAAGTGTTTTATTGATTCCTGAAATGTATTCAAGAAGTGCGGCACTTGCTGTATTTAAGTCGACGCCGACTTTATTAACGCAGTCTTCAACAACACCTGTTAATGCATCAGAGAGCTTTTTCTGGTTCATGTCATGCTGATACTGACCGACTCCGATTGATTTAGGGTCGATCTTAACAAGCTCTGCAAGCGGGTCCTGGATTCTTCTTGCAATTGAAGCGGCACTTCTTTGACCTACGTCAAAATTAGGAAATTCTTCTGTAGCTAATTTACTTGCAGAATATACAGAAGCACCTGCTTCGTTAACTATAGCGTATTCTACGTGTGAATCCGCTTCCTTGATTATATCTGCGATTATTACCTCTGATTCTCTTGAAGCTGTGCCGTTTCCAAGAGAAATAAGAGAAATGCCATACTTATTAATAAGAGCCTTAACTGTTTTCTTGGATTCTTCAACCTTATTCTGAGGTGCTGTAGGATATATTACAGTTGTATCAAGAACCTTACCTGTTGCATCTACAACTGCAAGCTTACAGCCTGTTCTGAATGCCGGATCCCAGCCAAGAACTACATGACCTGATACAGGCGGCTGTAAAAGAAGCTGTTCCAAGTTTTTGCCAAAAACATTTATGGCGCTGTCCTCTGCCTTCTCTGTAAGCTCATTTCTGATTTCCCTCTCAATTGATGGGAAAATAAGTCGTGAAAATGCATCTGTTATAGCTTCCTTAAGTTGGGAAACAGTGTTTTCGTTATTGTTAACTATTACCTTGGATTCAAGGTATTTGATAATTTGCTCCTCGTCGACACTTATCTTGACCGTCAGCACTTTCTCAGCTTCGCCTCTGTTAATGGCTAACACTCTGTGGCCGGGTACTTTTTTTACTGCTTCAGAATAATCATAGTACATTTCATAAACTGATTCGGCCTTTTCATCCTTAGCTTTGGAAACGATGCTTCCGTTATTGAATGTATACTTTCTTATCCACATTCTGTAGTCGGCGTCATCGCTTATATTTTCGGCGATAATGTCTTTAGCACCATTAATTGCATCTTCTATAGTATTGACTTCCTTTTCAGGATTAAGATATGCTTTTGCTTCCTCATTTAAAGGCTTTTTAGTCATCTGAAGTAAGATGATGTTAGCAAGACCTTCCAAGCCCTTTTCTTTAGCGATAGAGGCTTTCGTTCTTCGCTTTGGTCTGTATGGACGATATAAGTCTTCAAGAACGACCATTGTCATGGCGTCGTTAATTTGCGCCTTTAATTCATCGGTAAGTAAACCCTGCTCTTCAATAGAAGATAATACTGTCGCTTTTTTCTCATCAAGGTTTCTTAAGTAGGTAAGGCGGTCATAGAGGTTACGAAGCTGCTCGTCATTAAGCGCTCCGGTTGCTTCTTTTCTATATCTTGAAATAAAAGGAATTGTGTTTCCCTCATCAATAAGCTTTACTGCGGCGTCGACCTGTGAAAGCTTAATTGAAAGCTCATCAGCGATAATTTTATTAATGTTCATAATGTATCCTTTCGGGTTATTCAGTATTAGGATTGTGCGGTATCATATAAGCGAACTTAAAACCGCATCTTGAAAAGTATACCACAAAAGCAACAAATGTAGTACAATGTCTGTGACTGTGAAAACTGAACTGAGTGTATTGGTAAAGGAGCAACATGGCCGGTAATATCAGAGGAATTTATACTTCAATTAATGACATAAGGCAGAAGGTCTATGCAGAGGTTGCAAGACTTTCTTATGAATATCGGGATGAGAATGATCTGTCATATATGGAAAAAGTACCATATCTGATCATTCCCGGTGAAGAGACCGTATATAGAGACAGCGTTTTTGTTGAAAGAGCTATTGTAAGAGAACGTATGAGACTCGCAATGGGGCTTCCGGCTAGAAACGCTGACGAGATGGCACCTGTATCCCAGGGAGCAGAGGAGGCTGTACAGCCTGAAAAGTACTATCAGCCACCGCTTATCAACATCATCAAGTTTGCATGCCATAAGTGTCCTGAAAAGCGAATCAAGGTTACTGAGATGTGCCAGGGCTGTCTCGCACATCCTTGCATGGAGGTGTGTCCGAAGAATGCAATTTCTTTTGTTGAGGGCAAGGCACACATTGATGAAGAAAAGTGTGTAAAGTGCGGTTCCTGCGTAAATGTATGTCCGTATTCGGCTGTTGTTAAGCAGGAAAGACCTTGTTCTAAGGCTTGCGGAATGAATGCCATTCATTCTGATGAGCATGGAAGAGCAGAAATCAATCAGGATTTATGCGTATCGTGCGGTCAGTGTCTTGCGAACTGTCCGTTTGGAGCAATTGCCGATAAAGCACAGATTTTCCAGTGTATACAGGCTATGAAAACAGATACTCCTGTATATGCGGTAGTTGCACCTGCTGTTGCAGGTCAGTTTGGAACTTCGGTGGTTCCGGGTAAAATAAGGTCATTATTCAAAGCGCTTGGCTTTGCAGATTCATTTGAAGTTGCAATCGGAGCCGACCTTTGTGCAATAGAAGAAGCCAAAGACTTCCTTAATGAAGTTCCGGAGAAGATACCGTATATGGCGACATCGTGCTGTCCTGCATGGGCTGCAATGGCTAAGAAATTATTCCCTGACCAGGCACAGAATATTTCGATGGCACTTACGCCTATGGTACTTACTGCAAGACTTATTAAGAGACAGTTCCCGGGCTGTAAAGTATGCTTCGTTGGTCCATGCTCTGCTAAGAAGCTTGAAGCGAGCAGAAGAACAATTCGTTCAGATGTCGACTTTGTGCTCACGTTTGAAGAAGTGCTTGGAATGGTAAGAGCGAAGGATATAGATTTTGACGCTCTTGAAGAGATAGACTGCATGCATGGCGGAACAGGAGACGGACGTGCTTTTGCCGTAAGTGGCGGAGTTGCAAATGCAGTAGTTAACTGTCTTAAGGATATGATTCCTGATATGGAAGTTAAGGTTGAGTCAGCAGACGGTCTTGATAACTGTAAGAGACTTTTGCAAAAAGCAAAGGCAGGCTTATATAACGGGTATCTCCTTGAGGGAATGGCGTGTCCGGGAGGATGTGTCGCAGGAGCAGGAACGGTTCAGCCTATTGCTAAGTCAACTGCAGCTGTTAATCTTCATAAGAAGGTTTCAACAAATGCACACTCATATCAGACACCTTATGGTGTATGGCTTGAGAGCTTAGAAGAAGGACAGACAATCGATACAGTATCAAAGACTGTAGATCCAAAGGCCGTATGGGGTGAAGGACCACACAGTGCCAACAATTTACGTGCGGCTAATAAAGAAAGCGAGGAAACAGATACAAATGAGGGTTTCTACAATTGAGAGAAAGACAAAAGAAACAGATATCAAGCTTACCTTAAACCTTGATGGAACAGGAAAGAGCAATATTGATACCGGAATCGGATTTTTTGATCATATGCTTGATGGCTTTGCAAGACATGGGCTTTTTGATTTAGAGCTTACATGTAAGGGAGACTTAAATGTTGACTGCCATCATACAATCGAGGATGTGGGAATTGTGCTCGGACAGGCAATTAAAGAAGCAATCGGCGATAAGAAGTCTCTTACAAGATACGGCTCAATGATGCTACCGATGGATGACACACTTATGCTCTGCGCGATTGATTTGTCGGGGCGTCCTTATTTTGTATATGATTGCGAATATTCAATGCCTTCAATTGGTGATATGGATACAGAGATGGTTAAGGACTTCTTCTACGCTGTTTCATATTCGGCAGAAATGAATCTTCACATTAAAAAGCTTGATGGCTTCAACAATCACCACATTGCAGAAGCAACATTCAAGGCATTTGCAAAGGCACTTGACATTGCAACAACAGTTGACACAAGGATAGAGGGTGTGCTTTCAACTAAGGGCTCGCTGTAATGGGTGTTAATTCTTTTTGAAAAATTTTAAGGGAGATTTTAAAATGATCAGAATTGGAATATTTGGATACGGAAACCTTGGAAAGGGTGTTGAATGTGCCGTTAAGAAAAATAAGGACATGGAGCTTAAGGCGGTTTTTACAAGAAGAGACCCTGAAACTGTTAAGATTATGACAGAAGGGGTGAGCGTTTACAAGGAAGAAAAGCTTCCTGAAATGAAGGATGAGATTGATGTTTTAATTCTTTGTGGCGGCTCGGCTACTGACCTTCCTGAGCAGACACCTAAGTATGCATCACTTTTCAATGTTGTGGATAGCTTTGATACACATGCCAACATCCCTAAGCACTTTGATAATGTTGATAAGAATGCCAGGGCAGCAGGCAAAACATGTGTAATTTCCTGTGGCTGGGACCCGGGAATGTTTTCATTAAACAGGTTGTACGCTAACTGCATCCTTCCTGATGGCGTTGACTATACGTTCTGGGGAAAGGGAGTAAGCCAGGGACACTCAGATGCAGTAAGAAGAATTGAAGGAGTTAAAGACTGCAGACAGTATACCTGCCCGGTTGAAGCAGCACTTGACGCAGTACGTTCAGGAAGCAATCCTTCACTTACTACAAGAGATAAACATACAAGAGTGTGCTATGTAGTTGCGAAAGAAGGCGCAGACTTAAGTCGCATCGAGAATGAGATTAAGACAATGCCTAACTACTTTGCAGACTATGATACAACCGTTCATTTTATTACAGAAGAGGAAATGGCAAGAGATCATTCAGGGCTTCCTCATGGCGGAAATGTAATCCGTACAGGCAAAACAGGAATGAATGATGAGCATACACATATTATCGAGTACAAGCTCACACTTGATTCAAATCCTGAGTTCACAGGTTCTGTAATCGCAGCCTATGCAAGAGCTGTATACAGACTTAATAAGGAAGGGGATACAGGCTGCAAGACTGTATTTGACATTGCACCGAAGTATCTTTCGGATAAGGATGAAAGAGAGCTTATAGCTCATTTATTATAAGAAAATAACGATACTTTCATTATTTAATAAAATGTGTTATTATAGTATTCGAAACAAGGGCGTTTCATCAAAGTGGTGATGCGCCTTTTATTTTTAGATTCTGTGCTAAGGAGAATTAATATGAAGAAGATTATTACGATAAGCAGAGAATTTGGAGCAGGCGGCAGGTCAATCGGCCGCGAGGTGGCAGGTAAGCTTGGGATTGCTTTTTACGACAGGGACATAATTCTTAAGACAGCCCAGGAGACAACAGATCTTACACCTGATGAGATAAGGCGATTCGAGGAGAAGACTCATATTAATGTCGGATTCACGCAGAGTCTCTTCGATTATTATTCAAGACCGATTGATGAGAAAATCTGGGATGCGCAGATTAAGGCAATCAGAAATCTTGCGGAAAAGGAAAGCTGCGTAATAGTCGGAAGAAATGCAGATTACATATTAAGAGAGTTTGACCATCTGTTAAGAGTATTTGTATATGCAGATAAGGAATGGAGAGTCAGACATTTAAAAACTCTTATGGACGGAACCGATTCAGAAATCGAAGCTAAGATGAATCAGGCCGATAAGGCAAGGAAGAATTACTGTTCTAAGCTTACAGGCAAGGTATACGGTGATGCACACAACTATGATTTATCGATTAACACAGGAAAGCTTTCGTTTGATAAGGCAGTGGAATTAATTCTTAATACGGTTGATGCTGTTTAAGAATTAATATAAATTCAATAAAAGTGGTTTTCACTTTAGAAAGAGAGGAAGAATTATGAAAAAATTTGTTTCAGTAGCACTTGTTGGTGCAATGGCACTTTCAATGCTCGTAGGATGTGGCGCTAAGGAAGAGGCTCCGGCAGCAGAGGCACCTCAGGCAACAGAGGAAGTTAAGGAAGAGGCACCTGCAGCAGAAGAAGCACCTGCAGCAGAAGCAACAGAAGAAGCAGCACCTTCAGCAGGTAAGAAGTATGTTATCGCAACAGATACAGTATTCAAGCCTTTTGAGTACACAGATGAGAGTGGTGCTTTTGTAGGAATCGACGTAGACATTCTTGCAGCTATCGCTGAGGATCAGGGATTTGAATATGAGCTTCAGAGCCTTGGATGGGATTCAGCTATTGCAGCTTGCCAGGCAGGCCAGGCAGACGGTATGATCGCCGGTGCATCAATCACAGATGAGAGAAAAGAATCAGGTTGGATTTTCTCAGACGGTTACTATGATGCTACACAGTGTATGACTGTTGCTGAAGATTCAGAAATCACAGGATTTGCTGATCTTAAGGGCTTAATGGTTGGTGTTAAGACAGGTACACAGGGTGCAGCATATGCAGAAAGCCTTAAGGATGAATATGGATTTGAAATCACATATTATGAGGATTCACCTACAATGTATCAGGCAGTTCTTGGCGGACAGGTTGTAGCATGCTTTGAGGATACACCTATCATGAAGGCTTCAATCCAGGAAGGTTCACTTGCACTCAAGGTTCTTGATGATACGCAGAACGAAGGTTCACCATACGGTTTTGCAGTATTCTCAGCTGACAAGCAGGAACTTGTAGACCTTTTCAATGCAGGTCTTGCAAATATTAAGTCTAACGGTAAGTATGACGAGATTATTGCTAAGTATCTTGGATAATAATTATTGAATTAATTATTAGAATTAACCGGGCGCTCGGACAATAGTCCTGGCGCCTGTTTTGTTGAAATTTGTCCGTTGCTTTATTATAATACAATGGTTAACGGTTTTTGAAAGGAGAAGTTAAGTGGTACGTATCATTTCAGCATACGGTGGACTATTATTAAGGGCTATGGGACAGACACTTCTGTTAGCACTCTGCGGTCTGTTCTTTGCGTGTATTTTAGGTCTTATATTTGGTCTTCTGAGTGTATTAAAAAACAGAGCATGTAATGTAATAGCAACGATTTTTGTAGACGTCATAAGAGGCGTTCCGATGATTGTCCTTGCCTACTTTGTATATTTTGGTATTCCGTATTTATGGAATAACATACTTGGATTCGGGGGAATGAACTTATCGGCGCTGCAAGCCGGTACGATATGTCTTTCTCTTAACTGCGGTGCTTACATGGCAGAGATTATCCGTGCAGGTATCCAGTCGGTTGATAAAGGACAGATGGAGGCTGCCAGAAGCCTTGGACTTCCATATTGGAAGGCTATGCAGAAGGTTGTACTTCCTCAGGCAATCAGAACAATGATTCCAAGTATTATTAACCAGTTCATCATCACACTTAAGGATACATCGATTCTTTCGGTTATCGGATTCCCGGAACTTGTCAATACTGCCAAGAATGTTGTTGCCAACACATTCATGTCGTTCCAGACATGGACTATTGTAGCTATTATGTACCTGATAGTAATCACTATTTTATCACGTACCGCAAAAGCACTTGAGAGGAGACTTAACCGTGGAAGAGAATAGAAAAGTTAAAATTCATGTTTCTCACCTTAAGAAGAGTTTCGGTTCTCTTGAGGTTTTAAAGGACATTAATACAGATATTTATGAAGGCGAGGTTGTTGTAGTACTTGGTCCTTCGGGCTCCGGAAAATCAACATTTTTACGATGCATCAACAGACTTGAGGATATCACATCAGGTGATGTAATTGTTGATGGAATTAACGTATCTGATAAGAAAACAGATATTAATAAAGTTAGGGAAAATGTCGGAATGGTATTCCAGCATTTTAACCTTTTCAATAATCTTGATGTCATGGGCAATATGATATTAGCCCCTGTTGAGACTAAGAAGGCTAAGAAAGCAGAGGCAAAGGAAAACGCTCTTAAACTTCTTGAGAGAGTCGGACTGCAGGACAAAGTAAATGCATTCCCTGCACAGCTCTCAGGCGGTCAGAAGCAGAGAGTTGCGATTGCAAGAGCGCTTGCCATGAACCCTGACATCCTTTTATTCGATGAGCCTACATCAGCTCTTGACCCTGAAATGGTCGGAGAAGTACTTGCAGTTATGAAGCAGCTTGCAAGAGAGGGAATGACAATGGTTGTTGTTACTCATGAAATAGGATTTGCAAGAGAAGTAGCTGACAGAGTAATCTTCATGGAAGGCGGTTATATCGTAGAAGAGGGTACACCTGAAGAGGTTATTCTTAATCCAAGCGAAGAGAGAACTAAGGATTTCTTAAGCAAGGTACTGTAGTGTTTTATATATATTATTCATTGTAAATTTCAGGATGGGAAGATAAGTAAATGCTTCGTACAGAAATCGGTATTCCTACAATTTTAAAGGTCGGAGAGAACACGCTTGAAAAAATGGGTGAGTATCTTGCCGAATATGAGATAGATAAGGTCGTTATATACTTTGGAAACGGATTGATCAATTTGTTCGGAGA
>SFNX01000073.1 GCA_004552595.1 Lachnospiraceae bacterium
ATACTTGAGAAGATGAGAAATAACGGACCGGTTACGGATTATATGCTTAAGACCGTAAGGGAGAATACACACATAGGTTCGCTCATCAACTGGGTTAAGAGCTTCAGATAATGGGAGATGATTAATTTGTGTGTTAAGGCCTGCATTACAGAATGCAGGCTTTTTTTAAAGAAATAAATTTGGAGAAAGATTATGAGAAAATTAATAGGAGATAAAGCATTTTATAAAAAAGTATTTGCGGTAGCAATTCCGATAATGCTTCAGAACGGAATATCCAATTTCGTGAATTTACTTGATAACATAATGGTTGGACGACTCGGAACAGAACAGATGAGTGGTGTTTCAATCGTTAACCAGCTGATTTTTATATTCTTCTTATGCCTTTTTGGGGCAGTTGGCGGAATAGGAATTTTCACAGCCCAGTATGCAGGGCAGAAGAATGATGAGGGAATAAGGCAGACATTCAGATTCAAGCTGTTTCTTGGATTTATTATACTTGCATTATTCTGTGCGATTTTCATATTAAAGGACACAGAGCTTATTTCACTCTACCTTCATGAGGGAAGTAAGGAGGGCGATTTGGCGCTTACCTTATCGTGTGGAAAGCAGTACATGGCGGTAATGCTTATTGGGCTTATTCCTGTAATACTTGAACAGGTATATTCATCGACAATGAGAGAGTGCGGCGAAACGGTTGTACCGATGATTGCAAGTGTTGTTGCGGTGTTTGTGAATCTGTTCTTTAATTATGTACTTATTTTTGGTAACTTTGGAGCACCGGCCCTAGGTATAGTTGGTGCGGCAGTCGCAACGAATATATCGCGATTTTTACAGGCCGGAATAGTTGTGATTTATACGCACACGCATGCTAATAAATTTGGTTATATTACGGGAATGTACAAGTCGGTTAAGGTTCCGTTTGACCTTATTAAGAAGATGATGTTCATGGCGACGCCTCTTATATTAAATGAGACTTTGTGGGCAGCAGGAATCGCGGTTCAGACACAGATTTACTCTGCAAGAGGGCTTTCTGTAGTTGCAGGACTTAACATTAACTCAACAATTTACAATGTTTTCAACATTGCATTTATTGCAATGGGTGATGCGGTGGCAATTATTGTCGGACAGCTTCTTGGCGCCGGCAAAAACGAAGAGGCAACAGACACTGCATATAAAATTATTTCGTTTTCGACAGTTATGTGTATTGGAATAGGTGCGGTATTATATTTCCTTGCACCATTATTCCCTGAGATTTACAATACTACTGATGAGGTTAAGGAAATTGCAGCAGGAATTATCAGGATATCCGCAATTATGATGCCGGTTAATGGCTTTTTGCACTCAACATACTTCACAATCCGTTCAGGCGGAAAGACAATCATTACGTTTTTATTTGACAGTGTGTTTTTATGGGTTATTTCGGTTCCGCTTGCATATGTACTTGTATATATGACGGGCATGTCGATATTTGCGGCATTCTTCTTTGTTGAGGCAACAGGAATTATTAAGGCGTTTATTGGCTGGCTCATATTAAAGAGTGGTACCTGGAACAATACGATTGTTTCGTGAGTAAGGATAAATGAAAAAAACTCTTCGTTCTGACACAATTAAAATACTTGCAATGGTTCTGATGGTTATTGACCACATTGGTCTGGCCATCTTTGAACCGATTTATTTGACGTCAACAGATTACAATACGGTTGTGACATTTTATTATCTTCGTCTTATCTTCACGGCTTTTGGAAGAGTGGCTTTTCCACTTTTTGCATATCAGCTGATGAGAGGTTTTTTCTACACGAGGAACAGAATGAAGCATGTGCTGACGCTTCTTGTATTTGCGCTTATTACGGAAGTGCCGTTTGATTTGTTTAACGCTAATGAGATTATAAACTTTACATATCAGAATGTATTGTTCACGTTATTACTTGGAACAATTATGATGTGTGCGCTTGATTTGGTGAATGCATCAGATTTATTTAATGATAAGGACGATAAGAAAGGACGCATATTAGGCTACAGCATTCGGGCATTTATTATTGTGGCTTTTTCATGCGCCGCAGTTATTATCAAGTGTGATTACACGGCAAAGGGAATCATTCTTATTGCGATATTATATTATGCAAGAAATGAGAAATCAAAGCTTATAACGTTGGCACCGGTTTTGTTCATAGCGGACATTTTCTTTGTTACCTTATTATTAACAAGGAGTCTTGATGCGACGATAAACTATTGCGAGATTGAGATATATGCAGTGGTTGCTTTTTTCATAATGTATCTTGATAATGGAGAAAGGAAAGGCGGAAAGGCTCTTAAATGGATGGGATATGCGTTTTATCCGCTGCATATGCTGGCACTGTACTTTATTTCGCCGCCAATTATACAACATTTTTTGTAGAACATTATTTTAAATCATTATATATAGAAAGAACAGGTAACTTTTATGTACGATTTAATTATTATCGGTGCAGGTCCTGCAGGTCTTAGCGCTTCAATATATGCAAAAAGAGCAATGCTGAATACACTTCTAATCGAGAAGAATTACATGGGCGGAGGGCAAATTGTCAACACATATGAAGTAGACAATTACCCGGGACTTCCATCGATTAACGGCTTTGACTTAGGGCTTAAGATGTCAGAGCATGCAGATAAATTCGAGATTGAAAAGGTGTGTACTGATGTGATTTCTCTTGATGTAACAGGTGATGTCAAGAAAGTCACAACCGATGAAGGCACGTTTGAGGCCAAGGCATTAATTATTGCGACCGGAAATTCGCCTTCTAAATTAAATGTCGATGGAGAAGAGAGACTTACCGGCATGGGCGTTTCATATTGTGCAACGTGTGATGGGGCATTTTTTAAGAATAAGATTACTGCCGTTGTCGGAGGCGGAGATGTCGCATTTGAGGATGCGCTGTTTTTATCAAGAGGCTGTGAGAAGGTGTATCTTATCCACAGGCGTGATGAATTCAGGGCGCAGGCTGTATTAAGAGAAGAGCTTTTTAGGGCTGACAATATAGAAGTTATTACAGATAATGTTGTAGAAGAGATTAACGGCCATGATAAGGTTGAATCGATTACAATAAAAAACGTCAAATCGGGTGAATCTAAGACACTCGACGTTAACGGCGTATTCATTGCAGTTGGTAACACTCCGAATGCAGAGTGTATTCCTGATGAAATTGAAACGGACGAAAAAGGATATGTTATCGCTGATGAAACATGTGTTACAAATGTGAAAGGGGTATTTGCGGCCGGCGACATCAGAAGGAAAAAGTTAAGACAGGTAGTTACAGCTGTTGCCGATGGCGCAAATGCGGTGTATTCAGCCGAGGAATATTTGCGCGGGCAATGAGAAAAAATGCTTTTCAAATACAAATTTAGTGGTAAAATTAGAAATAGAATCTAAATCGATTAAGTAGGTACTTTGTATTTTACGAAAGGTAATCAGATGAATGAATTAAAAGATTATGTCAGAACAATTCCTGATTTCCCGGAAGAAGGGATTATGTTCAGAGATATTACGACAGTACTACAGGATGCAGAAGGATTTGCACTTGCGGTTGATTCAATGCTTGATGCAATCAAAGACGTTGATTTTGATGTTTTTGCGTTAGCTGAATCAAGAGGATTCATATTCGGAAGCGCAATGGCGTATAAGCTAAGTAAGCCGATTGCTCTTGTCAGAAAAAAAGGCAAGCTCCCGTGTGAGACGATTGAGCAGGAATATGAGCTTGAGTACGGAACTGCAACACTTGAGATGCATACTGACTCGATTAAGAAGGGACAAAGAGTTGTCGTAGTTGATGATCTTATTGCTACAGGTGGCACACTTAAGGCAACGTGCGAGCTTGTTGAAAAGCTTGGCGGTGAGGTTGTATCTATAGTAGCACTTATGGAGCTTTGCGGACTTGAAGGAAGAAAGAAGCTTGATGGCTACAGAGTTGATACAGTACTTAAGTACGAAGGAAAGTAATAATCCGGATTTTTGAAAGTGTGAGAAGATATTATGGAAAAAATTTTTAAACTCAAGGAAAATGGCACCACTGTAAGGACAGAGATAATCGCCGGTGTTACTACATTTCTGACGATGGCGTATATCATTGCTCTTAATCCTAACATTCTTACAGGCTACGGACAGGGTGGACAGGCACTGTGGAACGGTGTATTTTTAGCAACATGTATTGCATCCGCAATAGCAATGTTTGCAATGGCATTTCTTGCCAATAAGCCATTTTGCTTAGGACCGGGAATGGGAATTAACAGCTTTTTTGCTGTCGTAGTTGCCAATCTCATTACAATGGCAGGAATGGACTATGTTACCTCATTCCAGACTGTAATGTGTATTGTATTTATTGAAGGTGTTTTATTTATCGTTCTTTCGCTGTTTAATATCAGGGAAAAGATTGTCGAAGCAATTCCGCTTGGCGTAAGACTTGGAATTGCACCTGCAATCGGAATGATGCTTATGAATATCGGATTTGGCTCTAACATTTACATTGCCGATGAGAACTACAATCAGTTCTATGTTATGAGAGATTTCTTTGGTGCTCTAACGGCAGGAAGAGCTAAAGAACTTATGGGCTCTGCATATCCTGTGATGATTTTGTCGGTTATTACTCTTTTTGTAGGGTTCTTTACAATAGTAATACTTGCACATAAAGGCGTTAAGGCGGCAGTTATTATCGGAATGTTTGTTGCATCAATCGTTTACTGGATTGGACAGTACTTTGCACTTGGTACGAATCCTTTTGCAGCACTTGAAAGCGCAACATTTGTTCCGGCATTTTCAGACATGGCGGCAACAACACTGTTTAAGCTTAACTTTGCAGGACTTGCCAATCTTGGAGTGTTTACGGTAATTACACTTGTTATTACATTCTGCCTTATCGATATGTTTGATACAATCGGAACACTTGTAGGAACAGCCTCACGTGCCGGAATGCTTGATAAGGACGGCAACATGCCTAATATGAAGGAAGCCCTCCTATCAGATGCAATCGGAACTGTTACAGGTTCACTTACCGGAACTTCTACAATTACAACATTTATTGAGTCGGCATCAGGAGTTGAGGCAGGCGGAAGAACAGGACTTACAGCACTTACTACAGGAGTTTTATTTGTCGCATGTATATTCCTGGCACCGGTTGCAGCGATTATCCCGGCAGCAGCTACATCATCAGCACTTGTATATGTCGGAGTGCTTATGGTTAAGGCGCTTAAATCAATTAACTTTGATGATATTTCAGTAGCGGTTCCTGTCATTCTAATGCTCCTTGCAATGCCTGTTTCATCATCTATCGGGCATGCAATCGGACTTGGAATGATTTCATATACAATCATCAAGCTCTTACTTGGAAAGGGAAAAGAAGTATCTGTACTTACATACGTTATTTCTGTTCTATTCCTGATCAAATTTTTCCTGGTTGTATAATTGGAACGATGATTATGAATTCAGTAAATAAATAAAAAGGAAGGATAAAACAATGGCAAAAAAAGACATTGACTGGGGCTCATTAGGCTTTGGTTATATTGAAACAGATTACAGATATCTTTCATCTTTCAAAGATGGAAAATGGGATGAAGGAGCTCTTATTACAGATCCTAACGTTACACTTAATGAGTGTGCATGTGTATTCCAGTATGCTCAGACAGTATTTGAAGGACTTAAGGCTTACACAACAGAGGATGGACGTACAGTTACATTCCGTCCTGACTTAAACGCAGAGAGAATTAATCAGTCTGCCGCAAGACTTAAGATGCCTGTTCTTCCGGAGGGAAGATTTATCGAGGCAGTTAAGATGGTTGTAAAGGCTAATGAAGACTTTGTACCACCTTTTGGAAGCGGAGCATCGTTATATGTTCGTCCATACATAATGGGTACAAATGCAGTTATCGGTGTTAAGCCGGCTGATGAATATCAGTTCAGAATTCTTGTTACTCCTGTAGGTCCTTACTTCAAGGGCGGCGCTAAGCCACTTACAATCAGAGTATCAGACTATGACAGAGCAGCGCCTAACGGAACAGGACATATCAAGGCAGGACTTAACTACGCAATGAGCTTATATGCAATCGTTGATGCTCATGAGCAGGGATTCGCAGAGAATATGTACCTTGATTCTGCTACACGCACAAAGGTTGAAGAAACAGGCGGAGCTAACTTCATCTTTGTTACAAGAGATGGCAAGGTAGTAACTCCTAAGTCAAATACAATCTTACCTTCAATCACACGCCGTTCACTTATTCATGTTGCTAAGGAATACTTAGGACTTGAAGCAGAAGAGAGAGAAATCACTCTTGAAGAAGTTAAGGATATGGCCGAGTGCGGACTTTGTGGTACAGCAGCAGTTATCTCACCGGTAGGCAAGATTAACGACCACGGCAAGGAAATCTGCTTCCCATCAGGTATGGACGAAATGGGACCTATCACCAAGAAGCTTTATGACACACTCACAGGAATCCAGATGGGCAAGATTAAAGCTCCGGAAGGATGGATTGTTGAAATCTAAGCTCTGTTGAAGGTTGGATTCATATAGGAAACGCTTATATTATGCGGCAATGATTACAGAAATTATTGCCGCATTTTTTGTCATTTAGCATGGGTTTCGCTGGTTTTTAACACGCTATCATGAAGGTTTTGATGATAAGCATATCATAGTAAATAAAGTGCAATAGATTTGGAATTATTATATGAAACAATATATTGCGATAGATTTAAAATCATTTTATGCGTCGGTTGAGTGCGTTGAGAGAGGGCTCGACCCGTTAAGAACGAGGCTTGTTGTCGCAGATGAATCAAGAACCTCTAAGACAATTTGCCTTGCTGTTTCGCCTGCATTAAAGGCGTATGGGATTCCCGGAAGAGCTCGTCTTTTTGAAGTAAATAAAAAGGCAGCTGATGCAGGAGTCGACTTTATAGTTGCAAAGCCGAGAATGGCACTTTACATGGAATATTCCACAAGAATTTATGATATATACCTTAAATATGTATCAAAGGAAGACATGCATGTGTACTCGGTTGACGAAGTGTTTATTGACATTACAAGCTATCTTCATGCGTATAACAAAACCGCTGAGGAGATGGCAATTACAATGATAAATGATGTCCTTGATACTACGGGAATTACGGCAACTGCCGGAATCGGTACGAATATGTATCTTGCCAAAATCGCCATGGACATTGTTGCAAAACATGCGATGCCTGACGAAAACGGAGTAAGAATGGCCAGTCTTGATGAGATGAGCTATCGAAGGCTTTTATGGGATCATCAGCCTCTGTCGGATTTCTGGCGTATTGGTAAGGGAATCCAGAAAAGGCTTGCTTCAGTCGGAATATATACGATGGGAGAGGTTGCGCTTTGTGCACTTGGAAAGGAAACAGACTTTTACAACAAAGCACTTTTACATAAGCTTTTGGGTGTCAATGCGGAGCTACTTATTGACCATGCCTTTGGCTATGAACCGTGTACAATTGAGCATGTTAAAAATTACAGACCTCAGTCAAATTCGCTTAGTTTAGGACAGGTGCTCAAAAGACCGTACGAATACGAAGAGACAAGATTGATTGTCAAGGAAATGTCTGAGCTTTTGTCGCTTGCCCTTGTAAATAAGTCTGTGATGACTAAGCAGCTTGTGCTAACTATCGGATATGATATCGAAAATCTGACGGATGCACAAAGAGCGTATGAATACAAGGGAGAAGTAAATATTGACCGATACGGTCGAAAGGTCCCGAAGCACGCTCACGGTACGAAAAATCTCAATAATTACACATCTTCAAGCGTTACAATCACTGAAGCCATGGTGGAACTGTTTGATAGAATATATAATCCAATGCTTTTATCAAGAAGAATTACTGTTGTTGCAGCCGGAGTGGTTCCGGAAGCAGAAGCTAAGGAGAAAGACCGCTATGTGCAGATGGATTTATTTAAAGACTTCGGCGTTACGAGTGAGGAGGATTCATCGGTCGATAGTGTTAGAACAAATAATACGAAAAGACTGAACCCGATAAGCGAGAACGAAGAGCGCCAGAGGAAGGTTCAGCAGGCTGCGCTTAAGATTAAGGATAAATATGGTAAAAATGCCATTCTTAAAGGAATGAATCTTCAGGATGGCGGCACGACAATAGAGCGAAACGCACAAATTGGTGGTCATAAGGCATAATGGTATTATTATCCATGTGGAAGAAATCTATTATTTCCTGTAGCTTCCTTGTGAAGTCGTCTGTGGCTTCATGTTTTGAGACCATCTTAAGGAATTTCTTTAATTCGGGAGTGATATCTCCGACTGTTCCTTTGGCTTTTATGAACACCTTTGTCATACCATCTTCAAGCTTAAGGTTTGGTTCATCGTAACATAAAACTAAATCAATAATAAAAAGAGTATTTACAACAGCAGACTCAAATGTTATCATTTGAGTATAAAAGGGTGCTACCGGTAACGGTGGCCTGGTAATATTTTATCAACAAAAAACGTCGCTAAACTTACTAGGTCCTAGCGGCGTTTTTGTGTGCTGTCTTTTCCGAATGTATATCCCAAAGCGAAACAGGTCAAGCATAAAGCAATCACTGCAATCAATCCTTCAAGTGTTAACATAGGCAAGGCCCTCCTCTCTCAGATTTCCCGAAGGATTTCTATGATAAACGGAGGTCACAGTCCTCCGCCTTGCATAGCATTATAACAAATCCTGGGTAGAGTTACTATTCCGATTTTATAAGTTATGGAAAATCAGCAATTCTACCAAAAAACAGACGATAATAAACGTAAATAGTACTTTTGCCATAGACTGATTTATGCATTTTTAACAATAACTTAATAATACATATCTTGATGAAAATATGGTGATGGCTCGCCGGGCGAAAAGTTAGTATTCACACCGTGGTAGAAGAACCGTCTCAGATGACGATAAATAGCAGAGACTTATGTCTCTGCTCTGAATATTGAAGCGTATGTGAATACTGTTACGTGAACAGTTAATTTGCAAGGTGTTTCTTGAATTCTTCCAGTGAAAGACCGGCTCTTTTTGCTCCAACTTCTTCTGAAAAGAGGCCGTCCTTGACGCAGGAGATTATCTCAAGAAGTTATAGGGCAATTTTGTGAACAAATGTATTTTGTGTTCTTATGTGCTATGCTAGAATATTGAAGAAAAGTGTCTGATACAAAAATGAAAGGAATGAAGAAATGGCAGCATTATTTGATGTTCCGGATAATAAGAAGATAAGGGTTATTGTGGATACGGATGCAGCTTGCGAAGCGGATGACCCATTTGCGATTGTCCATGCACTTATTTCTCCTAAGTTGATAGTTAAGGGAATTACAGCAGAGCATTATAATGAAGAAGGCTCTGTACAGAAAAGCTATGAGGAAATTAGGACAATTCTTGAATTAATGCAAATGGATACGCCGTTTTTTATGGGCGAAGAGCGTGCGCTGTCAAGTGCTGAGCAAAAAGGGACAAGTGAGGCGGTTGACTTTATTATCGGTGAGGCTTTAAGAGAGGATGAACATCCATTATATATTTTGTGTCAAGGGGCAATTACGAATATTGCGGCGGCATTTAATAAATGCCCGGATATTATTGATAAAGTTACTGTAATATGGATTGGAACTCATGGCGAACAGACAGTAGCACCATTTAGAGAATTCAACGCGGGAAATGATATTATATCTGCTAATAAGGTGTTATCAAGCGGTACAAATCTTTGGCTTGTTCCTTCTTGTGTGTATACAACAATTACAATTGGTATTGCAGAAATTCAGAATGATGTTTTGCCTTGCGGTGCAATTGGAAGACATCTGTTTGAGAACATGATTTCGTATAATAATTCAGAGTTCGCGGGATGGACACAGGGAGAAAGCTGGTCACTTGGAGATTCTCCTGCAATAGCAATTGCAATTAATCCGGGTTGTGGTCATTTTAAGGAAATTGAGGCGCCTATAATATGTGAGGATACTTCATCAAAGAAAAATGACGGGGCAAAGAAACAGCCATCAATAAGAATGTATACGGATGTGGATTCAAGATATGTTCTTGGTGACTTTATTGCAAAGTTGAAGTTGTTTACATCTTAGTGATATATAAAGTGCCAATAATATTTGGAAACATATGAGTATATTGGAAGCAAAAGACTAAAGCAAAAGAAGGAGATTTAAAAATGATTACATTAAGACCACATCATCTTTTGTGTACGCAAGGGTATTCGGGCAAAGGATACAGCGATGATTTTGTAGAAAATATGGACAAAATCGTTGATTACTTAAGAAATAATGAAGATGCAAAGATAATGCTCAAATTTGGCGATGACGATTTATGCAGCAGGTGTCCTAATATGGATGATAAGAAACTATGCAGGACGGAAGAGAAGGTCAGGCGCTTTGACGAAAAAACGGTAAAGTATTTCAATCTGTGTGAGAAAGAATACAATTACCGTCAAATCACTGAATATATTGATGAAAACATGAGCGAGGAAATGCTTAAAGACATATGCGATGGCTGTAGCTGGTATGCGATAAGCAGATGCAGAGCCAATATTGTAAGGAAGAAATAAAGGTAAACTCCCTACGACAAGTTGTGATATAAGAAGCGAATGAGGTCTTCGATTTTGAATGGTTTTGTAATATGTCCATTCATGCCGCACTCATTTGCTTTTTTTATGTCTTCTTCAAAGGCATTGGCAGTCATCGCAAAAATCGGTATTGTTTTTGCGAAAGCACTATCGAGATTTCGTATTGCAGTAGTTGCTTCATATCCTGTCATTTCAGGCATAATGATATCCATGAAAACAGCATCATAGGTGTCTTCCTTAACTGATGAAATAATATTTATTGCATCGCGGCCTCTTTCGCATTCATCAACGTACATGCCTCTGTCGCTAAGAAGTCTTCTTACGACGCTTCGGTTAATCTTATTGTCATCAACGACCAAAAATCTTTTGCCGGATAAGGTGGTAACCATTTCGTCGACTGAAATTTCATCAGTCGGTGCTTCCTTGAAGGAGCTGTATTTTTCCTTGGAAATAATTTGAAGAGGAAGAGATATTGTAAATGTCGAGCCTGCCTTAAGCTTACTTTCTGCGCTTATTGTACCACCCATCATATTGACGAGGTTATATGTAATAGCCATTCCAAGTCCTGTTCCCTGGATTGAATCTGTGTTACCCGCTCTGACAAACGGCTCAAAAACGTGTGCCAAAAGATCTGTACTCATTCCTATTCCGTCATCAATGATTTTGAAAACGAATTCGGCGTCTTTTTGCGTAAGCATAAGCTTAATATGACCACCGTCAGGCGTATACTTTACGGCGTTTCCGACACAGTTGATAAGAATCTGATTGAGCTTAAGCCTGTCGCATAAAACGTAAGGGTTGTCGAGGTTTTCGATAATTGTCTCATATGTCTGGTGTTTTTCCTTAACGTTTGATTTAGTCAGGACTTCAATTCCGTTAATAAGCTCAAGAAGGCTCACAGGGGCGTTCTCAATCTTGACTTTTCCGCTTTCGATTCGGCTCATGTCAAGAACATCGTTTATAAGCGACAGAAGATGATCGCCGGATGAGAGAATGGTATTTATACATCCTAATACCTCATCTTTGTCTGAAATGTGCTCCTTGGCAAGCTGTGCATATCCTAAGATAGCGTTCATCGGCGTTCTTATATCGTGCGACATATTCGAAAGAAATGTTGTTTTTGCTCTGCCTGCTTCTTCGGAAGCAAAAAGCGCACGCTCAAGTTCAGTCTGCGAACGCTCTAAATCTTCGACAGCCTTTAGTCGCTCGTTGATAAGCTCACGTGTGTAAATTTCGTCATCTATGTTCTGGATAACACCCTTGTAGCTTTCAGGATTTCCGGCTGAATCGGTGTGAAGCGAGCCGGTGCAAAGGAACCAGTGGTATGAGCCATCCTTGTAGCGAAGCCTGGCCTCGGTTTTGTACTCTGCGCCCTTAAGACCATTCATAAAAGCTTCAAGTGTTTTATCCTTATCTTCAGGATGAAGCGAATCTGTCCATAAATTTGCCACGTCGACGTTATCATCTAATGAATATCCAAGAAGCGGAAGGAACTCCTCGCTCCATGAAGAATCAGTAATTTTACCGTTTTCATCAAAATACATGAACCATGAAGATGTCTTCATAAGCTTATGAACCGTTTTGGAGAGATCGTCAGCCTGCTGCTTATAGAGGTTAAGCTGTTCGTTGTTGCGCTTAAGTTCATTGGTGACTTTGATCATCTTCTGGTAGTCGGGCGTTTCGAAAGTGAACAATAGAATCAGGCATGCAAGCGCATAAGCAAAATAGATGATGATTCGCTCGGAAAAGAACAGATATTGCACAATTGCTCCTGTAGAAGTAGTCACAACGAAGAAAATAATACTGTGGGTTTGACGAAGCATTAACGACTTAATGTGAATAAGCATACGTATAAATGCACACAGAAGATAGTATGCCGATAACAGGTAAACAACAGGATACGCTGCACCACGGGATATTACGCCGTCTGTGATTGAGATAAAGTAGTGAAAATGTATAGAGAGAACACAAAGAATTATATAAGATATAAGAAAAACAAAATTTACATAATCAAGGACATGGCGCCTACCGTCAGGAAAAACTGTAACACTGGCATACACATAGAATATGTATGTACAAAGTACCGTCAGTAGCATATAAAAAGCATTAACAATATATGAAAGGTAATTTGAACCTGTTGAATACTGCAGGTAATCAAAAACTATACTCAAAACCGATGTCAGGAATACGCAAAGCAACAGCGATAAAAAGCACCGACTGCTCTTTTTCTTTGTATCATATCGTGTTATGAAGTACACAAATACAAATGTTGTAACAAGAACTGAAGCAATATTAAAATCCATATTCCTAAGCATGCGTGTCCACCTCTCTTAATGTCATTTTATCATTGAATTGTGATAAATACCATATGCATTGATGGCGATTATACATTGAAATACTGTTATTTTAAGGAATTAAAACATATAAACAAATGATTCATAATGCAGAAGCAAATGTTATATAATGTAGAAATGGATAATAAATATAAAGATATAATCGATATCGATTATGAAAAAATTAAATCAAGCTGGGGCTCAAACATAAGCATTGAAGATAGGGCGGCACAATTTGCACCGTTTGCGGCACTTACAGGACATGAGGAAGCAATAGAAGAAGCGGGAAACACCCATAAGGCTGACGAAGCTGTAAGAGAGGAATTTTTTTCAGAACCCTAGTATAAGGTATGAGGTGTATCAGGACACTTTTATTAGCACTCACCGTTGACGAGTGCTAATAAAAGTGATATTATATGTTCATAGGTCAGGAGGTGAGAACTATGAACATTAATAAATTCACAAAAAACAGTATTGAAGCAGTTCAAAACTGCGAGAAACTTGCTTATGAGTACGGCAACCAGATGATGGATCAGGAGCATTTGCTTCTGGCTTTGTTACAGCTTGATGACAGCCTCATTTCCAAGCTTATTGAAAAGATGGAGATTGACCTTGAACACTTTACGGACAACGTTATCAATGCGGTAGGCAGGATTTCAAAGGTCAAAGGCGGCAATTTGTATTACAGCCAGGATTTAAATAAAGCTTTAGTGTCAGCTGAAGATGAGCTAAAGATTATGGGTGATGAATATGTTTCAGTTGAGCATCTTTTCCTAACGCTGCTTAAATACCCTAATAAGGCGCTTAAGGCTCTGTTTAATGAGTATGGCATCACAAGGGAGAGGTTTCTTCAGGCGCTTTCGACAGTAAGAGGCAACCAGAGGGTCGTTTCCGATAATCCGGAGGCGACGTATGATACGCTTAATAAATACGGCGAGGACCTTGTGGAAAAGGCACGGAATCAGAAGCTTGACCCGGTTATTGGGCGTGACAGCGAAATTCGAAATATCATCAGGATTTTGTCGAGGAAGTCAAAGAATAATCCGGTCTTAATCGGTGAACCCGGTGTTGGTAAAACTGCGGTCGCAGAAGGACTTGCACAGCGTATCGTTGCGGGAGATGTCCCTGAAAACCTTAAGGATAAGTCGATTTTCGCGCTTGATATGGGTGCACTTGTTGCAGGCGCTAAGTACAGAGGCGAATTTGAAGAGCGTTTAAAGGCAGTGCTTGATGATGTGAAAAATTCTGA
>SFNX01000189.1 GCA_004552595.1 Lachnospiraceae bacterium
ACATTTTTCGATATCATCTGCGGTAACATCTTTAGGTATTCTTACATTCAAAGTCACCTTATGTCCGCTTCCTTCCCATGATGAAAGCGCATTTTTATTCACTTCACAGTATTTCTCATTAGTCGTATCCCAAATGCCGCATTTAATATCAAGCATACTGTTTGGTGTATACTCTTCAAGTATATCCTGCATAGTGAACAATTTGAATGTCTCGTTGTTGATTACTGTATTTCTTATATGGTCTTTAAGGTAAATTCTGTTCTTTTCACTTGGAGATGAATAGTTTACATAACCCCCGGTATCTATAAGTGACGCTGATGTAAATCTTGTACCTGAAACTATCTCATCGTGAACTTTTCCACTTGCCTCTTCATGCCATATCCAGCCATAGTCTTTACTCTTTGAAGGGGTCTGATTGTGGTATTTTGAGAACATCATAACGTCTTCTACTCTTCTTGAATAATCAAAGCCAACGGTGTTTGAGGACGTGTCACTCCTGTATTCCCACTTATTGCCGGTAAGATGTGCATAGTATCTGCCGTTCTCAGCTGAAAACGCACCATTAATGTCACCTGATAATCTGTAATAGTGAGAACCCGAACTATATGATTCCTGAGAATTTCCGAATACTACATCATACTTTCCGCCGGCACCGACATATTTATATATTTCTTTTTCACCATTGTTGACTTTATCATAATCTCCGCCTTCCGATACGCTAATTATCTGATAATACCGGGCATCGTTATGGTCATCATTTTCTCCTACATATTCAAATGTCGGTCTGTAATATTGTCCTGTATAATTTGTAGTATCACCATATGAGTTCGGAACAAAATAATCAATTACAGGCTTCGTATCTCCAGTTCCTGCCCCACTGACTGCCAGTCCCATGCTCGAAGTAACCGAATCGATTGCATATATTCCACCATTATCCACACCAACATATTCATAGTAGCCTACTCTTGATTTTGCCGGAGTAATATACATCGCCGGTATGTCAGCATTATTATTCGGATAAAATGATGTCTGACCATAAGTTGAATTGTTGTTATATCTGCCGCCTGCAGATCTGATAAAAAAACCCTCAAGTTCAGAAGGCGAAATTGGCTCAATAGAAGCACTTTTTCCGTAAGATGTATTAGCTGAGTTAAGAATTGCACCGTTTTCCCCTCCAAGGACGTACTGAACATAATCGTACGTATAGTCCGGTACTATCTCAAGAATGTTAAGGTCATAGCTGACTCCGCCGTGTTCTGAACCCGGAATCTGCAGAATTCCCGCCTTTTTCTCCATATCAACAGTCGTTGTCTCAATGCTTACGCTGTTCTTTTCATATAATGAACAATACTGGTATGACTGGCCTGACACATTCACATAAATATCATTTGTAACTTTATTTCGTAAATATGCTGTATCCTTAACCTTCTTATTTCTGTCAGCTGTAGCATAACTCTTCTCAAATTCAAGTTCTAAAATAACAGAAAGCGGGTTCTTATAAGCATGCCCTGTTACAGCATCCGTTTCATCCTTAATCTCTACAATTTCGCCAATTCCTGTTACCTTAAACGCAGTCACATATTGCGCCAGCAGATTTGCATCGCTTGATGCGCCTGCTGCAGGGATAAGCGACTCTATTTTAGACTTGTCAATTTTACGAAAATCAGCATCTGCCGGATTTGAGCTTAAGCAGAAATCATCAACCGTCGTCTTCTTAAGGTAGAGCTTATTTCCATCCTGCCAGATAATCTGAGCGTTAAGCTTCGTTTTATCAAGAACGCCGGTGCCTGACACCGACTCAAACGTTCCAAGGGCCAGATAATTAGGGTAAGTGTCGTCAAAATCGGCAACAATCGTTTCTGACTCCATCGCATAATCGACAATCTGATTGAGTGTAATCTGAAGCTCCTGCTGAAGCGTCACATCGACAGTGTCTTTGTTATACATGCGAAGTGAAGTCGTCAGCAAATAACCGATTCCACCTGCAACAATCGCAGAAATCGTTATCGCCACAAGCAATTCAACAAGCGAGAATCCCTTATTATCTTTTCCTAACTTCGATTTTTTAAATAACATCGTTATCTATAGACCTTTACTTAAATTCTCCAATTGTATGCTTTGTTCCCGCGGAGCGGCGTTATATCAAACACGATAATTCCATCATCATAAGTCCCGTCAGCATCAACATCGAAATATACGTTTCCTTTCGCTTTGTCAAAAGTGACACTTACAGGTAAGCTAATTGCCGTTCCTGCAGGCACAGCCTCGGTTACAAATCTGGCACTTATCGTAGTTTTCTTACTTGAATCAACGCCATCAAGATATACCGTATCACTCGTTACCGGCGTTAAATCAGTCTGTGAAACAGTAGCGACATTGGCACTTCCAGAATTATCAATGCTTAGCTCAAACTTACCTGCCTTGTACATGCTGTTAGCTCTTGCATCATAAATTGAATCGTTAAGTCTTGTTGCGCACTTCATCGCATCCTTACTAAACACAAGACCTATTCCAAGACTTGCACCGCCAACCAAAACGCCCATAATTGCGATTATCACTATGAGTTCAATAAGCGAAAAACCC
>SFNX01000074.1 GCA_004552595.1 Lachnospiraceae bacterium
ACCACCGCCAACGCATGCCATTACAACATCAGGTAAGCGTCCTTCCTTTTCCATAATCTGAAGCTTGATTTCCCTTGAAATAACTGCCTGGAAATCACGGACTATAGTCGGAAAAGGATGTGGTCCCATTACGGAACCTAAGCAGTAATGAGTGTCATCAATTCTGTTTGTCCACTCTCTCATTGCTTCTGATACAGCATCCTTAAGTGTTCTTGTACCTGTCATTACAGGAATTACGGTTGCACCAAGAAGCTTCATTCTGTATACATTAAGTGCCTGACGTTTTGTGTCCTCTTCGCCCATAAACACAACACATTCCATTCCAAGAAGCGCTGCTGCCGTTGCAGTTGCAACACCGTGCTGGCCTGCTCCCGTCTCGGCAATAAGTCTTGTCTTACCCATCTTTTTGGCAAGAAGCGCCTGGCCCAGTACGTTGTTTATTTTGTGGGAACCTGTATGATTCAAATCTTCTCTCTTAAGATATATTTTGGCTCCTCCAAGCTCATTTGTAAGCTTCTTTGCAAAATATAGTCTGCTCGGACGTCCGGCATATTCGTTAAAAAGCTCTGTTAATTCCCTGTTGAATTCAGGGTCATCCTTATAATGGTTATATGCTTCTTCAAGCTCTATTACGGCATTCATAAGTGTTTCCGGCATATACTGTCCGCCGTGTTTACCAAATCGTCCCTTTGAATTACTCATTGTTATGTCCTCTTTCTATACCTTTTAATTCGTTAAGCATTTTCATTTTATTATCTGCTCTCATAAGCGTTTCGCCGATTAAGACAGCATTAACTCCGATCTTTTCAAGCTTAGTTATATCTTCTCTTGTTTTAATGCCGCTTTCTGCAACAAACATTGTTGACTTTGGCACCATGCTTCTCAATCGTCCGGAATTATTTATGTCAACCGAAAAGTCATTAAGATTTCTGTTATTCACTCCGATTATTCTTGCCCCTGCATTCATTGCAGATTCGATTTCCTTTTCATCATGCGCTTCAACAATGTGCGACAGTGAAAGTTCGTCGGCAATTTGTATGTATTCATTGAGTGTCTTTGTATCTAGCAGTGAACAAATAAGAAGTATTGCTTTTGCCCCTATGACCTTGGCTTCATAAATCATAAAAGGGTCAATCGTAAAATCTTTTCTTAGGCAGGGGATTTTAACTGTCATTGAGATTTCCTCTAAGTAGCTGTTGCTTCCTAAAAACCACTTCGGCTCAGTTAACACAGATATCGCATCTGCGCCTGCCGCCTCATATTCAAGCGCAATGTCAACGTATGGAAACTCGTTTGCAATTATCCCCTTTGACGGAGAGGCTTTTTTGCATTCACATATAAAAGCCATATTGTCGCTGTTTCTTATTGCATCCTCAAAAACAAAGCCTTCGTTTTCATTCATTTTTTCCGCAAGGGTTCTTAGTTCATTTGTGCTGATTTGCTTCTTTTCCTTTTCTATCCTTGCTTTTGTATATTCGGCAATTTCTTCCAATATAGTCATGATTAAATTCCTTTATTTATAAAGTCATGTTAAATTGCATATGCTTACTGATTACATTCTTTTCTTACTTATTGCTTTCCTTAATGATAAGTTCGAGTGTTTCCATTGCTTTTCCAGAATCAATTAGCTTAGCCGCAAGCTTAATTCCGTCACCTATTGTATCAGCCTTTTTAGCAATATACAAAGCAGCACCGGCGTTCATTAATACGGCATCTCTCTTTGGTCCTTTTTCTGATGATAAAATGCCACGTAAAATCTTAGCGTTTTCTTCTTTTGTTCCGCCCACAATATCTTCTTTTTTAGCTCTTGTAAGAGAAAATACCTCCGGACAGATTTCATATGTTTTATATATTCCGCCTTCAAATTCACAAACCTTTGTAGGTGCGCTGATTGAAATTTCATCAAGCTTGTCAAGTCCGTAAACTACCATTCCCCTCTTAACTCCAAGTGAAGAAAGAACTCTTGCAAGCGGCTCAACAAGTGCCTCGTCATAAACGCCAAGGAGCTGGTATGTAGGCTTTCCCGGATTTGTAAGAGGTCCTAAAATATTGAATACGGTTCTTATTCCAAGTTCTTTTCTGATTGCACCTACGTACTTCATTGCTGAGTGATATTTCTGGGCAAAGAAGAAGCACATTCCGGCATTTTTAAGCATTTCAACACATTTTTCAGGTTCCATGTCAATGTTAACTCCAAGTGCCTCTAAGCAGTCAGCCGTTCCGCAAAGCGAAGAAGCAGCTCTGTTACCATGCTTTGAAACCTTAACGCCTGCTGATGCAACGACTATTGCGGCAGTAGTTGAAATGTTAAAGCTCTTAGCTCCATCTCCTCCGGTTCCGACAATTTCCATTGTTTCCATGCCTGTTTCACAAGGTGTTGCCTGCTCACGCATTGCAGCTGCACAGCCTGCAATTTCATCTGTTGTCTCTGCCTTTGTGCTCTTAGTTGAAAGTGCTGCAAGAAAAGCTGCGTTCTGTGTCTGTGTCGTCTGACCCGTCATAATTTCCTTCATAACTGTATATGCTTCGTCATATGTTAAATCACCTTTATTTACTACCTTTACAATTGCTTCTTTTATCATTTTTAAAATACCTCCTTCTTTAAGTTAAGAAAATTCTCTATTATCTTTGCACCATCAGGTGTTAGTATTGACTCCGGATGAAACTGTAATCCGTATATGTCATATTGCTTGTGCTTGACTCCCATAATTACATTGTCTTTTGTTTCGCAGATTACTTTAAGGCATTCCGGCAGTTTTTCCTTTACTGATGAGAGCGAATGGTATCTGGCAACTTTTATTCTCTCATCCAAGCCTTTAAATATAGGACATGTCGTATCGATTATTGCTTCTGACTGCTTACCATGCATTATTTTGTCGGCATATGATACAACTCCCGAAAATGCAACTGTAATCGCCTGATGTCCTAAGCATACTCCAAGGATTGGGACTTTCCCTGCGGCTTTTTTTATAAGATCAACACATATTCCTGCGTCTTCAGGTTTACCCGGTCCCGGAGATATTACGATAACATCCGGATTTAGATTAAGAGCCTCATCAGTGCTTAACTCATCATTCCTTATTACCTTAATATCTTCATCAAAGGAGCCAATCAGCTGATACAAGTTGTATGAGAAGCTGTCATAATTATCTACAAGTAAAATCATATCTCAGTCTGTGCCTCCTTTATTGCTTTTACCACTGCTGCGGCCTTATTTATACTTTCATTATATTCATTTTCCGGAACCGAATCGGCTACGATTCCTCCTCCGCTTCTTACGAATACGTGATTGTTTTTCTTGTATGCAAGTCTTATTCCTATGCATAAATCAAGGTTTCCGGTGAAGTCGATGTAACCGATTGCGCCACCGTATATTCCTCTTTTATTGCCTTCTAAATCATTAATAAGCTGACAGGCACGAATTTTTGGGGCACCTGACAAAGTACCTGCCGGCAAAACTGCATCAACCGCATCAAGTGCATCGTGCTTATCATCAATTTCGCCTCTCACCGTCGAGCCAATGTGCATTACATGTGAAAATCTTAAAACATCCATGTATCTTTCAACTTCAATCGAGCCAAATTTGCTGATTTTACCAAGGTCGTTTCTTCCAAGGTCTACAAGCATGTTGTGCTCTGCAAGCTCCTTTTCATCTTGTAAAAGCTCTTTTTCTAGTGCCTCGTCTTCTTCCTTTGTTTTGCCTCTCCATCTTGTTCCCGCAAGAGGGAATGTATGAAGCACGCCGTCCTCAAGCTTTACTAATGTTTCAGGTGATGCGCCTGCAACTTCCATATCGGAGCTTGTGAAGAAAAACATGTAAGGTGATGGATTAACTGTTCTTAAAACCCTGTATGTGTTAAGGAGTGAGCCTTCAAAATCCGCCTCAAGTCTGTTTGAGAGAACTATCTGGAAAATGTCGCCCTCCTTAATATGATACTTTGCTTTTTCAACCATGCTGCAAAACTGCTCTTTGTCAAAGTATGGCTTGATTTCTGATTTAAGTACTCCTTTTTCAGGCTCCTTAACTTCGCCGTTTTTAATTAAATCAATCAGCTTTTCAAGTTCCTTTTCAGCCTCAGCATAGTTTTTCTCGACATCATCTGTAGCGATATTTACAATAAGAACAATCTTCTGTCTGAAATTATCAAATGCGATGACTTTGTCAAAAAGCATAAGATCAACATCATTAAAGCCTTCCGAATCATTAGCGTCAAGATTTAATACAGGCTCTGAATACTTGATGTAATCATATGCAAAATATCCGACGAGTCCTCCCGTAAACGGAGGCATATTGCTTATTTTCGGACTGCGGTAACTGTTCAATACTTCTCTGATCTTTTCCTGTGGATTATTAGTGAAAAACACCTCATCCTTTATTTTCATTCTGCCGTTTAGGCATGTTATCTCAAGCTTCGGATCATATCCTAAAAATGTATATCTTCCCCAAAGCTCGTTATCCGCCGCAGATTCAAGCAGATAGCTGTGCTTTGATACACCCATAAGAATTTTAAGTGTCTCTACGGGAGTACGAATGTCTGAAAAAATTTCCGTGCAGACAGGAATCATTTTGTATTCTCTGTTTTCAGCAATTTCCTTAACTTCTAATAATGTAGGATACATATCTTTCCCCTTTCGATATTTACTTACCGCCAAAACTAAACTGTCTCGACTAAATTAACTTACTGTTAAATAAAAAAACTGTCCCGACAGTATTAACCTACTGTCGGGACAGGTAAATATTCCTGCGGTGCCACCCGGCTTGACATAAAAAATGTCCTCTCAACGCATACAAACCGCAATCGGAGAACAAATCACTTAGCAAATCAAATATGATGCATACTCTCGACAAATCAATTTATATGCTGCTGTTGTTAACGAAGTGCCTCTCCGTCTTCCCTACTCACATATATGAAACTATTCATTCAAAAGTTCGTCATATACACAAGTTCAGGTCGCCCTCCGGAGCCCATTCACAAGTGGCTTACCTGCTGCAATCACACCATCTGCAGCTCTCTCTTAAGCAGTTTCAAATGCTACTTCCTCTCCTTCACCGGTTTCATATGTTTTTATTAATTTACCACGCTAAAGTGATGATGTCAACAATTTTTATTTCATTATCTCTTTTCATTTTGTAAAATTATCTGCGTGAGAATGTCATATAATACTCTTTAAGAAACTCTTTAATCTTCATAATTGCCACCTCCTTATTCTATGGATTTTTAGAAATGAATTCAGTATTTTTTCTTTATCTCTCTTGTTGATATTATAATATCTCGTACTGGTAATAATGTGAAATACATATTATAATACATTTATAATACCTATTAGGTATTGTAATTATTGATACAATTTAGTTGCAGAGGAACTATACTATGGAATTAAGACATATCAGGTATTTTTTGGCAGTGGCTGAGGAGCTTAATTTTACGAGGGCGGCTGAAAAGCTTTTGATTGCACAGCCCCCGCTTTCAAGGCAGATTAAGGATTTAGAGGATGAGCTTGGCGTAACTCTTTTCAACAGGAAAAAGCATGCTCTTTCGCTTACAAGCGAGGGTGAGCTTTTCAAGCAGTACGCAATACAGGTTATCGACCTTGTTGAACATTCTGCAACAGAGGTCAAGGAGATTAAAAAGGGGCTACATGGAATGCTCAGCCTTGGTACAGTTGAAGGTAATGCGCCAAGAATGCTTGCAGAGTGGATAAAAGGCTTTCATGAAATTAATCCTAACGTGCAGTATACTTTGTGGAACGGCAATTCTGATGATGTAGCAGCAAGAGTAATGAACGGGCTATGTGAGGTTGCGCTTATTATGGAGCCTCATAACGGTGTCGGACTTGAATCCATTCCCGTTTTCAAGGAGAACTGGGTTGCAATTATTCCAAAAGATCACCCTTTGGCTAAGATAAAAAATAAAAAAATATCAATGAGTCAGATTGCAGATTATGACTTGATTATTCCTTCAAGAGAATCCCGTCTTCAGGAAATCGGAGGCTGGTTTGCGGGAACTAATAAAACTCCTAAGGTTATATGTAAGGTTGCACATGTATTGAGTGCCTATGAACTGACAAGACAGGGAATTGGCGTAGCCATATTCCCTGCCTCATCTAAAAACATCATAAACAGTGACGATGTCATTATTAAAGAATTTAATAACCCTGCACCGACTGTTTCATACATTCTTGTATGGAATAAGCATAAAACACTTTCGCATGCGGCAACAGAATTTATTAATTACATATTAAATAATACTAAAGGATAATTACTGTAAAAGGAACTTTTCAACTTCCTTTGCGGCACCTCTTCCTTCGGCTATTCCCCATACAACAAGTGACTGACCTCTTCTGCAGTCGCCTGCTGCATAAATTCCGCTTACGGAAGTCTCATAGCTGCCTTCTTTTGTTGCAATATTTCCTCTTGCGCCCTTTTCAACATTGAATGCATCAATTACGTACTGCTCACAGCCTAAAAATCCTGCAGCGATAAGTAAAAGCTCACACTTAAGCTCCTTTTCGGAGCCCTTAACCTCGCTCATGTCCATTCGGCCTGTCTTCTCATTTTTTGTAAATTCAAGCGCAACTGTTTTAATTGCCTTAATATTTCCGGACCTGTCTTTGATAATTTCCTTAACAGTTGTCTGATAGATTCTCGGGTCTTTTCCAAAAACTGCAATTGCCTCCTGCTGGCCGTAGTCTGTTTTGCATACTTTCGGCCACTGCGGCCACGGGTTGTCTATAGCCCTCTCGTCAGGCATTTTTGGCATCATTTCAATCTGAACGACTGATTTGGCGCCCTGACGGATACATGTTCCGACGCAGTCATTACCGGTGTCTCCACCACCGACAATTACAACATTTTTACCTTTAGCTGTTTCAAATGCAGGCTTTTTATTTCCTGAAGTGACCGGGTATTTTGGCTTGCCTCCGACTACAGACCTTGTAGCATCAGATAAAAAGTCAACTGCAAAGTAAACACCCTTTGCATCTCTGCCGTTTACATTTAAATCCCTCGCAAATTTTGCGCCTGTACATATGATAACGGCGTCGTATTGTTCCTTAAGTTCCTTGTAGCTTACATCGGAATCTTTATCTCCTACATTAACAGAACAAATAAATGAAACGCCCTCTTCTTTCATTAAGTCGATACGACGTTTAACTATTTTTTTGTCAAGCTTCATATTCGGAATTCCATACATCAAAAGCCCGCCCGGATTTTCATCACGCTCATAAACCGTAACGCTGTGGCCTCTTTTATTAAGCTGGTCTGCTGCAGCAAGTCCTGCAGGACCCGAACCTATTATGGCTACTTTTTTACCGCTTCTTATTTTAATATCAACAGGCTTAATGTAGCCCTTTTTAAATGCCTCTTCAATAATTGAGAGTTCGTTATCATGACATGTAACAGGCTCATCATTAAGTCCGCATGTACATGCTGCTTCGCAAAGTGCCGGACATACACGTCCTGTAAATTCAGGGAAGTTATTAGTCTTACTGAGACGCTCATAAGCTTCCTCCATGTCTCCTCTGTATATTTCATCATTCCACTCAGGGATGAGATTATGAAGAGGACATCCTGAATACATTCCGCCAAACTGCTCTCCCGACTGACAGAACGGAACACCGCAGTTCATACATCTGGCTGCTTGTATCCTTCTTTCATCAAGTGTCTTAGGAGTCTTAAACTCCTCGTAATTTTTTATTCTTTCAAGAGGAGCAATCCATTTGTTAGCCTCTCTTTCATATTCCAAAAAACCGCTAGCTTTACCCATATTTCTTCCTTCCTTTATTTAAGAGACTCGATTATCTTTTTGTACTCTGTCGGTATTATCTTTTTAAAGAATGGTAAATACTTATCAAAATCTTCAAGAATAACCGTTCCAAGCTTCGAGCCTGTTTCCTTTACATGCTCGTTAATAAGCTTCTTAAGTTCACGGATATCGTCTTTTTCCGTAACCTCAGACATCTCAACCATCTGCTTATTAACTCTTAAGTAGAAGTCATGGTTCATATCAAGAACATATGCGATACCGCCGCTCATTCCTGCAGCGAAGTTCTTTCCTGTAGCACCAAGAACAACTGCTCTTCCGCCTGTCATATATTCACAGCCGTGATCTCCACAGCCTTCAACAACCGCTATTGCTCCTGAGTTTCTTACACAGAATCTTTCTCCTGCAATACCGTTAATAAATGCCTTTCCGCTTGTCGCACCATAAAGTGCTACATTACCGATAATTATATTTTCTTCTGCCTTAAACGAAACATTTTCTTCAGGCTTAACAACAAGCTTTCCGCCTGATAATCCCTTTCCGAAATAATCATTTGAATCACCTGTAAGTCTCATTGTCATTCCCTTTGGAATAAATGCTCCAAAGCTCTGGCCTCCGCCACCATGACAATTAACTGTATAAGTATCTTCACTTAAGCTGTCACCAAACCGTTTTGTAATCTCGGAGCCGGTAATTGTGCCAAGGGTTCTGTTGATACTTGATACCTCTACATCAATACTTGCGCTCTCATTTTTCTCAAAATGAGGTAAGAATGAAGGTAAAAGTACTGCTTCATCCATAGTTTCAGAAAGCTTAAAGTCGTACACTTTCTTTGCATTAAAGTGCTGTGTTTTT
>SFNX01000190.1 GCA_004552595.1 Lachnospiraceae bacterium
GTATTTATTGATGATGAAGAACTGTATTCAAAGAATATAAATACAGGCGATCATGTTCATTTCGTTGGTGATGAGATATTTAAGGACTAATAACTATCAATTTTCAATGGGCGGCACTTTTTGGGTGTCGCCTTTTAACACGCCGTGAGCAAGAAATCCCCCACTTCTATAAGTGGTGGGATGAATTGCGATAAACACGGCGTTTTCTTGACTTTAGTATCTCATAATATTATAATCTAATTACAAATCAGTCGTATTTGTCAGAAAGGTTATAAATACTATGCAATTAGACACAAATAATCATTCAGTGTTTATGCTACATTATCATCTTATCATGTGTATAAAATATCGTAATAAAGTAATAGATGATATTATCTCTGATCGCCTGAAAGAGATATTTGCAAAGATTGCTCCTGCGTATAACATTACGTTAGAAGAATGGAATCACGACATAGACCATGTCCACATTCTGTTTAGAGGGCAACCGAATACTGAAATCAGTAAATTTATCAATGCTTATAAATCTGCAAGCAGCCGTATCATAAAAAAAGAATTTCCTAAGATACGTAAATCTCTTTGGAAAGAGATGTTCTGGTCGCAGAGCTTTTGTCTGCTGACCACAGGCGGAGTTACTGTAGATATTATTAAACAATACATTCAATCTCAAGGTAAGAAAGATGGCAAACAAGGCAATTAAGTACAGAGTATATCCTACAACTGAACAAAGTATTATGTTTGCTAAAACCTTTGGCTGTTGCCGTAAGGTTTATAATCTTATGCTTTCCGATAAGATTGAAGAATATAAGCTAACTGGCAAGTTCCCTACTGTTACGCCTGCCAAATATAAGGATGAATATCCATATCTTAGAGAAGTGGATAGCCTTGCTCTTGCTAATAAACAAATGGATTTACAGGAGGCGTTTCGTAACAGATTTAACAAGTCTCGTAAGAAGAATAACAGATTTCCTAAATTCAAATCTGCGAAACATAGTCGTAAGGCGTATACTACAAACAATCAGAAGGGAACAGTTGCTATCATAGATAACAAATATATCAAACTTCCTAAGATTGGTAAGGTAAAAGCTGTTATCCATCGTATTCCTGACAGCAGTTGGATTATCAAATCTGCTACTGTATCACAGGAATCAGACGGTAAGTTTTATATTTCTGTACTTTTTAAGTTTGATAATATTGTAAATCCTTATATCGCAGACAAAACCAATGCTATCGGATTAGATTATGCTTCTGACGGCTTATACGTAGACAACAATGGCAATGTTGGTACTAACCACAAATATTACCGTGAAAGCCATAAAAAACTTGCTAAAGCACAACGCAGATTATCCCGTATGCAGGGGTCTAAAAAGCGTGAGGATAAATCTAATAATTATATTAAGCAACTCCGTAAAGTAAACAAAATCCATAGACATATCGCTAATCAGCGTTTGGATAACCTGCATAAGATATCTACTGAGATAGCCAATCAGTATGATGTTGTATGCGTGGAATCCTTAAATATGCGTTCTATGGCAAATCACGGTTTTGGCAACGGAAAAGCTACTCTTGATAACGGATATGGTATGTTCCTGTCTATGCTTAAATACAAACTGTTTGATAGGAATAAGTATTTCGTAAAGGTAGATAAGTGGTTTCCTTCATCACTAATATGTCATTGTTGCGGTACGTTGCATCCTGAAATGAAAGATTTAGCAATCCGTACAATGAAATGTGATTGTGGTCTTATAATTAGCCGTGACAAAAATGCTGCTATCAATATCCTAAACGAAGGATTACGACTACTGACTGAAGTGGCATAACAAAACTAAATATATAGTAGGGATGGAATTAGCCCGAACTCATACGCCTGTGGACATTGTGTAAGACATTGAGTTACGTATCATCGTAGCCAACGCAATAGTGGTTGAAGCAGGAAGCTCCGACTTCTATAAGTCAGAGTAGTTCACCTCTTGTAGGACTTGATGAGGCAGGTAGACCTTCACCTATCCCAAAACTTATCTTGATTTCAGATGAAGATAAAGAAGAGTGGGGTAGAGCACAGAAACGTAGAGAAATAAGAATGGAGCAGGCTAAAGAAGGTTTCCATTTCTATTAGTG
>SFNX01000075.1 GCA_004552595.1 Lachnospiraceae bacterium
ACCAGTTCTAATGGTACACTCGTTGCCCAAGGACGAAGCACAGGAGGATCATTCCAATGGGATGGCAACGACCTTAGAGGCAAGCGTGTGGCCTCAGGTGTGTATATGGTGAATACAGCAACAAATGATGGAAAAAAAGGTACTGTTTGTAAAGTCGTAATTGTAAACTGATTGCCATGATTTCAGTATGTGTCGCCACATATAATGGTGAAAAATTCATCAGAGAACAGATTGACTCTATATTATGCCAACTGTCCTCTGACGACGAAATCATTGTGTCTGACGACGGATCAACGGATGGGACAATTGTAATAATCAATTGTATTGGTGACAAAAGGATAAGAATAATTGAAGGGCCGCGCAAACATTCGCCAACATTCAATTTTGAAAACGCTTTGAAAGAAGCAAAAGGAGACTATATTTTTCTTGCAGACCAGGATGACGTTTGGAAAACGAATAAGGTAGAGGTGTGCATGAAATGGTTGCAGAAGTATGATTGTGTGGTGAGCGATGCGGAAGTGACAGACAGTAATCTAAATCCATTATATCCTTCACTCTATGCCATTATGCAAGTAAGACAAGGACACATATACAACACTGTATGGAAAAACGGTTATACAGGCTGCTGTATGGCTTTCAGGCGCAATATACTTGAGGCATCACTGCCATTCCCCAAAGACATTCCTATGCACGATATATGGATAGGCAATGTTGCTGCTTATAAATACAATGTGAAGTTCATACCGGACAAACTCATTTTATTCCGTAGACATAAGGAGACTATCTCTTGTAATGGCAAAGGAAGCAAATACTCTATATGGCAACAGATGAAATTCAGATGGAGTATAATTAAGAATATTGCTAATCTATATTAATAATTTCACTAAACATGAACATCATATACGTTATAGAAGATTATTCTGAAAACGGTGGAGTGGAACGTATTGTAAGTGACAAGGCAAACACACTATTCACCCAATATCACCATAACGTGACACTTATATCTGTGTATCATGACATCCGTCCGCAACACTATCATCTTATGGATGGAATAAACTTGATACATCTTGATGTTCCATTTGCCAAGAAAACTAACAATGCTGTGTCAAGACTATTAAGTCGCATGAATACAATGCTTACTGCAATCAAACGGTTGAACAATACTATTAATCGACTTAACCCAGACATCATATTCTTTGCCACAACCTTAGGAGCCATCTTGTTGCCATTCTGTCGTACTAATGCGAGGAAGATATATGAATCGCATCTGGCAAGAAACTTCAATCCTTTTAACCGGTTGTTTTTCCTCACAGAATTAAAGGCAGAAAGAATTGTTTGTCTCACAAGCGAAGATGCCAAGCAGTTCAGACATGCCAAGAGAGTGGATATTATTCCCAACTACATAAACGAAGTTACTTCATACGCTAAGGATTATTCCATAAGGAAAGCTATAGCTGTAGGCAGACTGGAGAAACAGAAAGGCTTTGACATACTTATCGACTGTTGGAAGGAAATATCAAGGCAGTATCCTGACTGGCAACTCGACATTTATGGCGAAGGGTCGTGTAGGGAATCGTTGCAGCAGCAGATACTCAACCTGAATCTTGAGGACAAAGTGAAGCTGTGTGGCAGAAACAACAATATTATGGAAATTTATCCGCATTATAGTCTTCATCTTATGACATCACGCTACGAGGGACTTCCCATGACTCTAATAGAAGCCCAAGCCTGCGGGTTGCCGTCTGTGGTTTTCAACTTCCATTATGGTGCGAGCGATATTATTACCAACGAATATAATGGCCTTATTGTAGAACAAGATAACTACAAAAAGTATATTCAAGCAGTTATTAAAATGATGGCATCAGAAGAACAGAGAAAGGAATATGGCACGCATGCCTTGACTATAGGCAAACAATATTCAAAGGATTATATTTTTGGTAAATGGATACAAGTCATCTTGTGAATATATTCAAGTGATTGTCAATATATTCAGTCTTTATATCTGCGGCATCAAGAATGCTATGAAACAAGAAATAAGACTTATATCTTTTGTCTTTGTTAAATAGCAAAGCATCAACCTTATCGTGGTATTTACTGGCGAATATATCAGAATACCATACAAAACAACCAGGCAAATGTTGAGGTTCATTATCAACACTACCATGAATAAAATGACCGTCTTCACCCATGCACTCACCATGATCTGATAAATAAATCAAAACAGCATTCCTTTTTTTCAATCTCTTTATTACCTGATTCCAAAAATAATCAGAGAACAATATTGTGTTATCATATGAATTGCGAATTTGTTCGAATGTGTTTGAGGATAATATTTTGCTGTTTGTGACAGGAATGAATTTTTGATACTCATCAGTGAAATGAGTGTTATAATACCAATGAGAACCAACGGTATGAAGTATTATCAGTTTGCGTGGTTCTTTACGCCTTAGTTCATCATCTAAGTAAGGCAACAAATCTGTATCAAGCCATTTGTCATAAATATATGACACCTTTCCACTGCTAACATACTTGAGTCTGTCGCACTCCTTCATAAAATACAAGAAACTCTTTATACTCTCCTGATTTGCAAGCCACGCAGTAGAAAAACCAGCATGTTTCATCAACGATACGAAAGAACGCTCGGTATAAGCCCTGTCAGGGTGTCTTTCGTCAGATCGGGTCATAAAATGAGGTATGCTGAGATGGGTTAAATTATAATCACTATATATATTTGACATTGAAACAACATTCTTTTCTTTACATAGTAAGGGAGTGGTTTCTCTTTCATATCCATTAATCTGCATACTCGAAGCCCTCAAGGATTCTCCAATAATGAAAACGACAGTCATAGTATCAGTGTTACATTTTATAAGTCCGTCAAAATCCGGTCTTTCTGATGCTACACTTCTATGATTGTCTATATATTCTGCTACAGTAAAAAATATGGAATAAGGTATTCTTTTTGCAATAGCATTAATTGACATTTCCATATTCAATGGCACAAATATTATAAGAAAAGATATAATACAGTGAAACCATTTGCATGGAATTTGCTTGATACGAAATCTGTGGATAGTAACAAAGAAAGAAACAGTGAAAGATATAATAATCCACAAAATAAGTTGCCAACTGACTAAGTCGATACTCGTACGTAAGTCATTCTCCAGCAATAGTTCTATTACCTCTGGCATTAATGTCAAATGCAAAGTGTAGCGATAATAAGCTATTATGGTGGATAATACCATAATTATTGGAAATGACACGCTAAATACGTATTTATTGATACTTATTATGTAAAAGAGTCCAAAGACAACAACCTCAATCATTAACCAGTGTGACACCAAAATGGCAAAATCGCCGATGCTTGAAAATGGATTGTCATAAAACTCAGCTAATAATAATGTAACACCATAAAAGAATGTAATATACAAACAGAATTTTATAAGCCTTAAACTGTTAGTGGAAAAAGAATTGTTACATAACAAATTTTTTCCAAAGTTTCTAACTCTCGTTAAACATTGTATATTATCAGCTTTGTTTTGAGTGTTCATAATTATCAATATTGGTGAATAAAGTATTCATTCTCTTTATTATCGAGACAAAGGTACAAAGATTATTTCAGTTGTCAAAGCATTTCTATTAAAAAATAATGGATATTTTACAATTTCTCTTGGTTATATAAAAAAGAAACTGTATCTTTGCCACCTAAATAATTTTGAGAATGAATATCAGTGACGAAAAAGCATATTACGTAAACAATATTCTGACAATATATTTTATTGCCATTATTTGCTTTGTAGCCATATATTCCTTCGTTTATATCCCGGATTATGAAACATATGAGATAAGTGATTGGATGATAAACTATGAAGGTGGTTTTGTGAGGCGAGGACTCATAGGCCAATGTTTATTATGGGCAAACCATATTCATTCATTCGACATAAGATATTCAATAGTATTAATTGAGGCATTTTTTTATGTATTATTTCTTTATCTTATTTTTAAAATATTCAACAAGTATAAATGGAGTCTACTTGGAGCTATGTTTCCAATAGTTTGCAGTACAACTTCACTGACTGTTTACAGAAGAGATTTCATGATGCTTTGTCTTTGTTATCTTTCATATAAGTTATTTTTCAGATACTTAAAGGACAATGGAATCAATAGCCTTATAATATCGATAATGATAATGTCTGTCAGCATTACCATTTACGAACCAATATTCTTTGTAATGGTTCCTGTATTAGTTTTGCAATATTGGAACAAAAAGAAGAATATTATAAATACTTTGTTCATATTTTTGATACCTATACTATGTATGGTTTTATCTTGCATATTCAGGGGAACAGACAATCAAGTAAATGATATATGGCAATCATGGTTGCCATATTTATCGCAATATGTGGATATTCAAAATGAAAATATCGGGTTTGCCATTCAATTTCTTGGATTGACAAACCAAGAAGTGTTTTCACTTCATTATGAATGCACTTTTCGTGATAATATGCCATTATGGACAATTATTACACTTATCATAGTTTTCTCTCTTGCCTATTTCCTATGTACTTATGTGCCATCTGTATATAGAGAAGGCAAAAGATTATGTGAGAATTTCGATAAATATGAAATTGGCAAAATATTACTGGTTCAACTTTTCATACAGCTGCCAATATTTACGTTTCTTTCATGTGATTATGGAAGAACCATCCCAATGAGCCTATACACTTCTTTTTTTATATTCCACATGTCAAAAATGAATGGATATAAGGTATATGTGACAAATATTATAGGTAATACATCAGACAAAATAATAAATAGCTTAAATTCTTATACGGTATTCAATAACCCATGGGTTTATATTTTTACTATACTGTTATTCCCGTTTCATACTTTCGCCCCGTCGCTCGTATATGACAACATCATAGTACATTCTTTACAAAAAATCATAAAATATTTAATATAGTATATACCAAACTGCACTATTATTATTATGAAACTTAGTATTATCATTCCTTTATACAACAATGAGAACACACTCGGACGTTGCTTGGAGAGTGTTCTCTCGCAGGATATTGACGACTGCGAGATAATAATAGTGGATGACGGTTCTACCGACAACAGTGGACTCTTGGCGGATGAATGGGAAAGAAATGACAAAAGAATCTCCGTGATACACAAGCAAAACGGCGGTCCTTCTGAGGCAAAAAACTATGGATTGGATGTGGTGAAAGGCGAGTATGTTACATTTGTTGACAGCGACGACGAATTGGCGCCAGACACATTGAAGCCACTTATCGAAATGCTCGAAATTCATGCAGATTTCGACATCGTGGAGTATTCAGTCCTGCAACACGCGGGATTCTATGATGAATGTTTCCTCAACGTAGGCAATCATGTTTATCACAAATGCATGGACTGGCTGGCAGATAATGGTTGTAACCATTGCTGGATGTGGAACAAGATATTCAAGAATGAACTGTTTGTGAATCTTCGCTTTCCTATACAAAAGAGAAGGTTTGAAGACATGTGGATGATTGGTGAGATATTAAGAAGAAATCCGGTGATAGCCACAACGTCGCAGGGAGCATACAAGTATTACTGGAATCCAAACGGCCTGATGGCTTCGATGGACAGCTATTCGGAGCTGATTAAGGCTCAGATGGATATTGTCCAAAAGCATGGAATCAACATCCGCGACAGACGATGGCATAAGCTTTATATGGACATGTATAACATACAACTCTATGTTTATATACAGTCGAGCGAAATCTTGATACCATCGCTTAAGGTGGTACCAAATACTTACGGAGGATTTCAAGGGCTGGTAAAGTCTTTGGCGTTGGACCTGTTAGGACTGAAATGTTCCTGCAAGTTGTTTAAAATGTTTTTCTATCATGTAAAAAAGGGGAAGTAACGAACATTTTGTTATCCTACCTTTGAATTCTTCGTCCGAAGCCTTTGGATGTGTGTCCGAAGGCTTCGGACGTATATCAGAAGGTTTCTGATGTACATCAGAAGGCTTCTGACGGAAAACGCAGAGGTTAGGAAACAGATTCCATACTCCATATATGGTTTATTATAATGGATATCGTCGAAAACCCTCATTAATGGCAATTAACTATGATAACAGTCTATCATACACTTCTATATACTGCCTACTAACTTTAATATAGTCGTGATGCTTGCGCACAAAAGCGGCACTCTCGCGCGACATTTTGCTTATCCTGCCTGGAGTGAGCAAAGCTTCACGCAGAACATTTAGGTTGTATTCATCATCATGAGGACGAACATTAATTATTGGACGTAATTCTTTCTCTCCAATAAAGTCGTAATATTCCTCCTCGCCACCGCCAATGACAACTGTTCCACGAGCCATGGCGGCAAGCGAGTTCATGGCGGGAGTATAAGAATATAACTGGTCTACCAATACATCGGCTTCTTCAAGTATTTTGCAATATTCTATATATGGTACATCATATACCTTGTTTACAACAACCTTGTCGGGATGCTCTGCTGCTATCTTTTCAACAAGCTCACCTATTATGCTTGCTCCCTTTATAAAGTCCCTGCGCTTCTGTATGCCTACAAGCACCTTTATGGGCCAATGCATGCCTTTCACACTGATATTCTTCTCATCGGGTATCTCGATGGGTAGGGGCAGATAATGCAGTCTTGGGCGATATTTATCCTTATTATAGTACATATAGTACTCATAAAGACAGGCGGCAAAAGCGTCTGCATGCTTATTTACATACCGACAACAACTCAAAAACTCCGGCAGATGCTGTTCTTCTATTCTCCATTTGTTTTCCTCTACATTTATGGCTTTAGTTCCTATATGAGTGTCGGAATAGGCAAGTACGCCTTGGGCTTGGGCGTTAAAGACAACAATGTCGTCTCCCCAACATCCTCTCACCACTTTCTTGTTAAAGCGCTTTATGAACTTGAAGAAAAGCTTGTTCCATCCTAACTTCAACGGTATGGTGTGGAAGTCGTTCATCTGAACAATGTCGTTGCCAATGAACACAGGCAGATTTGTAAGTATCTTCCAAATAACCTTCAAGCCACTTAATTTGCCCCAACGCATATCCCTGCCCACATCAATATCACGAGGACAATCCCATATACAACCCGCGGACACAAGTGTCACATCGTGCCCAAGAGCCTCAAACGCCTTACGTAATGTGCTATGTACAAAGCTTGCCTCACCTAAAAGTAATATCCTCATATTCTATTTAAAGAAATTTGTGTTCCTTATCTTCGACAAAAACGCCATGTTGAATTTATTTGTAAGATGAGAGAACAGTATTAGTATGGTGGTAAACAGTATAAAATGAATTGTTGTCAAGTCAGATATACCAACTTGAACAGATATACTGTTGAATATCCTTAGCACTGGTGCATGTATGATATACAAGCAAAATGATATGTTTCCCAACCATAGCATTGTTTTTCCTTGCAAAAACCTGGAAACAACGCCTTTGCTTTGGTCTGACAATGCAAAGAAGAATATGGTCAAGGGTATGGATAGCCAAAAGATGAATACTGTCCTTACTCTCGGTTGAAGGTGAGGATATACTATGGCTGTGACTACTATGAGCAATATCAAAGAAAATTCCATTGACGACACTACAAAAGAAGACTTTTTGACAAGCTTATCCTTCAGTGCGATGCCTTTGTCAGAGATGTATAGTTTGAATAATATAATACCAATAATGAAATCCAATAGTCTCGTTAACGGATTGGCATACAGTACGGGATTCACCAGACTGGAGGGTAACACAACCATTAGGCATATATACAACAAAAACACGAAGAGGCTTATTGAGTATAGTCTTATGTTGTCGACACGTAAAATGAGTTTGTTTAACGAGGAAAACACCACGTAGAAAAACATGATGTCACAAAGAAACCATGACGGACTGTTGGCCACGAAGTAGAAACTGTCGGCAGGAACCCAACTTTGCAGCAAAAGTAAGTTTGCTATTGCTGCTTCAGGTTCACAATATTTCTCAAGTCTTAAGTCAAGGGCAAACATTATGATGAACGTAATAATATGCAATGGATATATCTTTATCCATTGTTTCACACAGAATGGCTTTGTGCTGAATAATCCTTTTGATATTCTTTCGCTGTATGCTAATGAAAGCACGAATCCACTTAACATGAAGAAGAACGAGACACCACATTCTCCTCCAAAGTCAAAACTTGAACCTATGTAGTGTGACAACACCACAAGCATGATGAAAATGAATCTTAGTGACTGTAATGTGTGTATCATATTATCATCGGATTACTTTTCTGCCATTTTCAATGTATACTCTTTTGCCACCAGGGATAGATACAGTTCTCTTTCCGTCAAGGCTGTATATTTTCCCGTCTCCATTTTCTTTTTGCAAAATCATGGAAGGTACGTACGAAACGACACCCAATATCTTATTCAGTGCTGAAATATTGTCAACATACCATTGCTTTACATATTCCAACTCCTCGTCGAGGTCGAGGGGGACGGGATTGTTGTTCCACTTGTCATACTCACGCTGCCATGCGCCAGACTCCTTGAATCTCTCGGCATAAGCGTCAAGACGGGAGTT
>SFNX01000191.1 GCA_004552595.1 Lachnospiraceae bacterium
GTTCTGTCCGAATAAATCGAAGTTACATATGAATATCACAAAGCTGTCTTTAAGCTCGCTGTAATCCATGGACTTTATTAGTTGCTGCCTGTCCATCATTGACTGATTATATCTGCTTCTCTTTCTTAGATTGCCTTTATTCATTGCCTGCATCTCAATGTCATAGGCTCTATTATTACTGTCTTCAGAATATACATCCAGTCTTACACCGTGTACGTTCGGACTTTCTTCATACTCTTTCTGCGTTTCAGTGATAGTGACATTTGTGATACCAAGTTCGGGAAATATCATCTGCAATAATTCCAGACATAATTCTGGGTGTTTACTCATGACGCAATGAAACATGAAATCATTATCAATGCCTGTTTCTAACCATTTTTCTTGTAAAAATTTTTCCATATTTTCTCTCCTTTGGTGAATAATCCGCAGGAGCGTCTGACTATCTCTTGCTCCTGCCGTACAGTTGATGAAGTTTTAAGCAGGATTCAACAATAGATTAATCAGATTTGTTTTAGAAACGAATAATTGTATGAATCAATTTGCTTTGATTCATCGTAACATACAAAAATTGAATTAACAAGGTGGATTTTATTATATGCCAATGTTTATAGTTACTGTTCAGTAATTAGCTAAATCCAATAAAAGGTACGGGATGTTTGTTTGGTATTCTTTTATAAATTTTTACATGAATGAAAATACACTTGCGAGTCCCATTTTTTGACAGATAGATAAAGTACAATCATTATATAAAGTGAAGCGGTGCAGTTTTTCATACATCACCCTCCTTCTAATAATAACAAACGGTTTATCTTTCATATATTGAGGGGCGTTTTAAAGAATTAGAGAGCTAACTGCTATTATAAGATTCAGATTAGCAAAATTGCAAACCTGAAATTCAAAGTGATTAGGAGCTAAATTAACTTTTGAAATCTGAGATATTATGCAATTTGTGGTCGTTATAAGATTCATATTCAAGAACGGATTTGAAGTGAGAGTATAGAAATGGGATTTGTGGCACTAGGGCAGAAATGCCTGGGGGCTTTTTCGCTAGAAAATAACAGTTATTATGATAGAATATTATGTTGTATGAGCGAAATTAAAGGAACGCTAAAATTTGAATTTGTATCTTGTTTCAGGGTACACAATATAATAAGAAATAAAGCAGTTTAGAAGCAAAAGAATTAATGGATAATAAGGAAAGCGGTGCTATCATACTTGATGTAAGAAGGCCTGATTAAGAATAAACTTATCCTTGTTTACTGCAGAAGTGGCAGAAGATCAAAAGAAGCTGCAGGAAAACTTGTAAGTATGGGGTATACAGATATTAAGTAGTTTGGAGGTATTATTGACTGGCCATATGGCACGGTTAAATAAAACATGAAATATTTAAAGACTTTGCAGGCAAAGTTCATAGATAGACCTAACCGATTTATTGCGCATGTAGATCTAAATGGTATAGTAGAAACAGTTCATGTAAAAAATACAGGTCGCTGCAAGGAGCTTCTTATTAAAGGAGTTACTGTAATACTAGAAGAATCTGATAATGAGTCAAGAAAGACAAAGTATGATCTGATCGCGGTATATAAAGAAAACTTCGGACTTATAAATATTGATTCTCAGGCTCCTAATAAGGTTGCAAAAGAATGGCTTGAAAGTAAAGATTATACGTATATAAAGCCAGAATATACATATGGCAACTCACGAATTGACTTCTATATGGAAAAAGATGATAGAAAGTATCTTATGGAAGTTAAGGGTTGTACTCTTGAAAGAGACGGTATCGGATATTTTCCAGACGCACCTACAGAACGTGGTGTTAAGCATATCTATGAACTAATAAAAGCAAAAGAAGATGGTTATGAGGTATCACTTGCAACTTGCATTTGTGATTCAGATTGAGGGGGTTAATGAAGTGCTTCCAAATATTGAAACACATCCTGAGTTTGGTGTTGCTATAGATGATGCTAAAAAAGCAGGTGTAAACATTGTATTTATAAAATGCAGGGTATATGAGAACCGTCTTGAATATATAGAATAGTGTTGAAAAGAATAATTAGGGCAAAATAAAGAAGGAGCGTAATTGTTACGAGTAGAATTAATTTAGGCGCAAAGCCTTACTAATTCCTATAATGTTCTTGGTGAAAAGGTTGGTACAGCATGGGGAACTGGCAAAATCTTCATGTAATATGGAAAGGTCTTAAATATGGTTTTATATATTAATGCTTGTGTAAGAGATGAATCAAGAACTGACAGACTTGCGAGAGTTCTATTAGATAAAATGGGTAATTACACAGAACTAAAGCTTTCTGAAGAAGTCCTTAAACCACTTTATAAAGAATCGCTTGAATATCGTTCAGAGCTTATAGCTAAAGGTCAGTTTGACAATGATATATTTAAATATGCCCGTCAGTTTGCGGATGCAGACGTCATTGTGATATCAGCTCCATTCTGGGACATGTCTTTTCCAGCAATATTAAAAACTTATATTGAAAATATTTATATAACAGGTCTTGTATCAAAGTATGGTGAAGACGGTAGACCAGTTGGGCTTTGCAAAGCATCTAAACTTTACTATGTTACAACTGCAGGTGGTCCTTATGAGGGTACATATAGCTATGACTACATAAAAGACCTTGCTTTAGGCGCTTTTGGTATTAAGGATACTGAGCTTATCTACGCTGAAATGCTTGATATAGCCGGCAACGATCCAGAAAAAATACTCGATGAAGTAATTGATGTAATTAAAATGAAACAGGTGTAGATATGTTTTTTATGATGGGTATAACTGATGGCAGAAAGGTATTTGACTTTACACAGACTGTCATCTGCAATATTTGCGGTAAATATGGCAGGTATCAGGTCTTTATGACGTATACAGTACTATCTTTATTTTTTATTCCTTGCTTTAAGTGGAATAAGCGGTTTTACGTACAGACTAGCTGCTGTAATACCTTATATGAGCTTGATCCAGAAATTGGTAAACGAATAGCAAAGGGTGAAAGTCTTGAAATACGGCCTGATGATCTAACGAAGGTTAATATTCCAGGGTATTCTAATACATATAAAAGATGCAGTAACTGCGGTTATGAGACAAATGAAGACTTTGAATTCTGTCCAAAGTGCGGCATAAAGTTTTGGGGGTAGAGCGGTGAAAGTAAGAAAATCTACAGAATCTGATTTTAATAGAATCATGCAAATATATGCTTATGCCAGAGACTTTATGGCAAAGAATGGTAATCCAAATCAGTGGGGTCCTACAAACTGGCCACCTGAAGAGCTTATTCATAATGATATTAAAGAAGGAAACAGCTATGTCTGCGTAAATGATGATGATAAAGTTATAGGTGTTTTCTTCTATACTCAGGGTAATAATATTGAACCTACGTATTTTGATATAACTGATGGTGACTGGTTAGGTGACAGTTCATATGGAGTCGTACATAGAATCGCTGGTGATGGCTCTAAAAAAGGTATCGGTGCCTTCTGTATAAACTGGGCATTTGAGCAGTGTGGTCATCTTCGTATGGATACGCATGGAGACAACAAAGTCATGCAGAATCTTCTTACAAAACTTGGGTTTATTCATTGCGGCACAATTTATGTTGAAGAAGATGACTATCCAAGACTTGCTTACGAAAAGTTGAATAAAAGTGTATAATAACCATATGGTTAGTTTAATTGTTAAAAACATAATTGAAGAAGATTTTGGTTGCGAAGGTCGTCCTGACGGACAGAAACCTAAATGTAAGGTTATTCTTCGTGACTTCAGTGGTAATGAAATGGACGTATTTATTGATGATGAAGAACTGTATTCAAAGAATATAAATACAGGCGATCATGTTCATTTCGTTGGTGATGAGATATTTAAGGACTAATAACTATCATTAGAAAATATGTATATGAAAAAAACAGTATGCCCGAAATGCAAATCTGAAAATGTAATACCGGTAAGATACGGAGAAGTCAGCAATGAAGCAGTAATAAATGGCAAAATCAAACGGGGAAGCCCATATATGAATATAGATGGATGCAAAATGCCTGATAAATACTGTAAAGATTGCAAGTATGAATGGAGCATGGACCATTTTGTGGCTGAGGATATTGTTAAAGTCAGATTCCGGTACTGGAATAATTTTAGAATTTATCAGGATGATTTTACTGAAGAAGGTCAGTGGGCATTTGAGATATTACCGGATGGAACAATAAAGTATTATTCATATCCGAGTATCGGAAGAAGAGTTCTTGATAAAATGAAGGTAATTGTACCAAAGGAAAAGGTGACAGATTTCTATAATGAGATAATCTGGCTGTACCGCCCCTGGACTGTAATTGAAAAATGCATGGTTTCTGATGGCTCAAGTTATGAGCTTACAATCACGTATAAAGATAACAGAAAAAGGAAATTTCATGGTGACGTAGGTGGCGGAACAGTTGATAATACAGTGATTGATTTTCTAAAGACAATTCCTGAGTTAGCAGAAAAGATATAGATGAACGTATTAATTTCTTGGAAGAGGGTTCGGAATGGTAAGCAAATTCCTAATTTGGCACAAGCACACAGGCGCAAAATCCGGGTTGTGGCTGATAGCAGTAGATGGTAAGATTTTTGCCAATCTCCGGGCTGTAATCAGAAAGTGTACGATTTGAACCATTCAAAGCCACATCGGCATAAGCAACAAGCCACTTCCTGTCGCCGTTTTTAAACACCTCATAA
>SFNX01000192.1 GCA_004552595.1 Lachnospiraceae bacterium
CTATCTTGGCTCAAGGACTGATGGCGGATATGCAGAATATGTTAAGGTGCCTTTGTGGAATCTGATTGAGCTTCCTGACAATGTGTCCTTTGAACAGGCAGCAATGCTTGAGCCTATGTCAGTTTCGGTTCATGCTTTAAGGAGAGCAGGGCTTCTTAATAATGATAAGTCAGACCGCAATTTAAGGATTATGATCATGGGACTTGGGGCGATTGGAATGTCGCTTGCAATGATGCTTATTTCTGAAGGCTACAAATACGTATACGTATGCGGCAATAAGGAGCTTCAGAAACAGACTGCATTTAAGCTTAATGTGGCACATGATTTTTATGTTGATATTAATGAATTTGCCGCTATGGATAAGGATTTTGATGTGTTCTTTGACTGCGTTGGCACGAATGAGGTTGTTGATATTGCGCTTAACAGTGTGAGACCTTCAGGGACTGTAGTTCTTGTGGGAAATCCGGCATCAGACATGGCTGTTAACAGGAATTCTTACTGGCAGATATTAAGGAAGCAGCTGACGCTTGTCGGAACGTGGAATTCTTCGTTCACCCATGAAAATAGTGATGACTGGCACTATGTATTAAATAAGCTTAAGTCAGGCTCAATTCATCCTGAGCAGATGATTTCGCACAGATTTTCATTTGACGAGATGATGAGTGGCTTTGAGCTGATGAGAGATAAATCTGAACCATACATTAAAGTCATGGGCATTTTTTCATAACAGAATGATTAAGATTGATGATTCATACTTAGAAGACGAAATACGGGATGGGTTTTATATACCTTCAATGACGAAAAGGACCTGGGCTATGGAGCTTACGGTCCTTGATTTGATTGATTCGATTTGTTCAAAACATAACATCACTTATTTTGCCGACTGGGGTACATATCTTGGCGCAATAAGGCACAAAGGATTCGTTCCGTGGGACGACGATTTGGATATATGCATGCATAGAAACGAACTAAATAAATTCCTTGCTGTTGCCAAAGAAGAACTTCCTGAGGGCTATTCGGTTATGTCTTTTCATAATAATGATTACAGCTGGAAGTTCATATATAATATCGTTCCAAACGACCATATGTGTTTCACACCTGAATACCTTAAGTCGCATTATTCTTTTCCGTATATTGTCGCTATAGATATTTTTATTATTGATAATATTTCTGATGATGATTCAATAGAGCAATCCCGAAACGAGCAGGTTAAGCGATTGTTAAATGAAGCGGATAAAATATCGCTGTCAGAACAGTCAGAGCCTGATAAATTGAATAAAATGCGTGCCCTTTATGATGAGGCTGAGAAGCTTTTGCAGCTTGAAAATGAACATGACACAGAACGCGTTGTGCAGAAGGTTCCGTGGGGTGTTTATCATAACAGAACATATGACAAAAGTGACTTTATAAACGCTGTCAGAGTTCCGTTTGAGATGACAAGCGTTCCGGTTCCGCTATGCTTTAATAAAATACTCTCGTCAAAGTATGGCAATTTCATGAATATTGTATTTGGCGGTGGCGGTCATAATTATCCATATTATATTGGGCAGAAAAAGGCATTAAAAGAGGATTTTGACTACCCGGCAATATATAAGTTTTCAGAAAGCGACTTATTAAGTAATGAGAAGGACTATTCAGCTTCGCTTAAAGTGATTGCTGCTGAAATGAAAGAGTATTTAGCCGACAGTGTTGAGATAATTCATGAGATTTTATTAAATAAAGATAGCGGCTTATCATATGAAGATATTATTACTTATCTTAGTGAGCTTCAGAATAATATTGTAAGCTTTGGAACTCTGATAGAGAGCATCAAGGGCGAGGATTGCAACACAGTAAAGTTTCTTGAACAGTATCTTGAGGTGATTTATAAAGTTGCAAAGTGTGTACAAGAACTTGATGAAAGAATTAATTATAAAGGAACTACTGGAAATGAATGTTCTGAAATTATTATAGAAGCAGACAGTTCTGCCAGTGTAAAAGACATAGGGACAAATAGTACAAATTACAATAAATATGATTATTTAGATAATGATGGTGACGTAGGCAGAATAATTAGCGGGCTTGATGCCACATTTGCATCAATTTCTGAGGCAAT
>SFNX01000193.1 GCA_004552595.1 Lachnospiraceae bacterium
AGTGCAAAGGTACTTATTGCATTTGCGGGAGTCGGCTACAGCAGGAACTTTTACTCACCGATTGATGTTGAAATGCCTGAGTCACGTGTAGATAAGATTTTTGAAACGCTTAATCCGGCTCTTGTGATCACTACATCAGATTTGACGGATAGGCTTTCAGGCTTTGGGTATAGCGGACCGGTTCTTCTATATGATGATATTGCTGATGGTCCGGAAAATGAGGCAGCAGTTATTAACGTGCAAAGTAAGATTATTGATACTGATCTTCTCTATGTTCTTTTTACATCGGGGTCAACAGGCGTTCCTAAGGGCGTTGGAATTACTCATGGTGGAGTTATTGATTACGCTGATGCGCACGTTAGTTTATTTGACTACAATGAAAATGACAATATTGGTAACCAGGCGCAGTTTTACTTTGACTTATCAGTAGGAGATATATATCCTGCAATGAAGTCCGGGGCAAGACTCACAATAATACCGCATAAGCTGTTTGGTCAGCCTGTAAAGCTTCTTGAATTTATTAAGGAACACAATATTAACACTATTTACTGGGTGCCATCCGCACTTATGATCGTGTCAAGGCTCAAGGCATTCAGAAATGTTGATGTTTCCGGAATTCTTAAGAAGGTTCTTTTCTGTGGAGAGGTAATGCAGTCTAAGCAGCTTAATATATGGAAGAAATATATTCCTAATGCAATGTACTGTAATCTCTACGGACCTACCGAGGCGACAGTTGCATCAACATATTTCATTGTTAACAGGGAAATTGATGACAGCGAAAGCCTTCCGATAGGCGAGGCAATGCCGAACAGTGACATCATCATTCTTGATGAAAATGATAAGGAAGTACAAGTCAGTGACACAGAGACTGTAGGTGAACTGTGTATACGTGGTAGCGGTGTTACTGTCGGATATTATGCCAATGAAGAAAAAACAAAAGAGGCTTTAGTTCAGAATCCTCTCGTAACTGCTTATGAGGAAAAAATATACAGAACAGGCGATCTTGTAAGATATAACGCACGAGGCGAGCTCACCTATGTATGCAGAAAAGATTTCCAGGTTAAGCATATGGGCCACAGAATTGAGCTTGGGGAAATCGAAACAGCCTATTCATCAATTGAAGGAATGCCGGTAGGATGTGTGCTATACAGTGAAAAGCATTCAAAGATTGTACTTATTACAGAAGGTGAAGTCGACAAGGAAACTGTAATGAAGAAACTGGAAGCTATGGTGCCTGAGTACATGGTTCCTAATAAATTTGTTTCTGTTGAAAAAATGCCGATGAACGTTAACGGGAAGATTGACAGAGTAAAGCTTAGAGATTATATATAATATTATATTAATATGAAGCTGCATACGTATTCATTAGTGTGTTGTGGTGTGAAACTGTATACAGATTCATTAGTGTGTTGTGGTGCGAAACTGCATACAGACTCATTAGTGTGTTGTGGTGTGAAACCGGCAAAGAAAGAGGAGTTAGAAAATGGAAGAGAGAGTATTAAAGATTCTTGAAGAGATAAACGAAGACATTATTACATATGATGGAGAAAATATGTATGACGAGGGCGTCATCTCCTCAATCGATGTCATCGAAATCATATCTGAGCTTGAAAATGAATTTGATATTGAAATTGATGCAATGTATGCAGATGAAGAGTACTTTGCAAATAAGGAAAGTATTATTGAACTAATCAAAAAGCTCACAGCATAAGTTTTACAAAATAAAGCTCCCGGTTATCCGGGAGCTTTTGTATTATTTGGATATTTTAGTATATTTCATATCTTTTTTAAATCTTGCAAAATCGCTTAAAGCCTGCCAGCCGATTTTTACGATTTTTACAACATTGATGGAATTGGTTCCTGCCTGACGAGGCTTGAAGCTTATTTCCTTAAATGTAAGCTTTTCTCTGTAATGAGCAAAATATGTTGTGATCATTATATTAGGAATGTTGTAGTTCTTTGGAAGCTTGTATAAATACTTTTTAACCGAATCGGTTCTCATAAGTCTGAACGGAGCATTTGCATCAGGAACTTTAACTCCAAAGAAAATCCTAAGAAGAAGGCAAACAACCTTTTCAACAAATGCCTTTGCCGTCGCCCCTTACAGGACGCTCTCCAAAAATTCCTGTGTAATCGTTTCGAATCTGCCAGAAAGCATCGAATTCTGCCGGGTCAGTCTGCCCGTCTGAATCCGTCTGGAAAATGAAATCTGCCCCCTGCTTTATCGCGTAATCATAAAGTGCAATAACCTTTGGCCCATGCTGTTTTTCACAATCAGTAAAAATCTCAAGCTTAGGATATGTCTCCTTAAGCTTAAGCAGATATTCATGTGTTCTGTCTGTACTGCCGGAATCGGCAATTACAAGCCTTGAGGCCTCATCCTTCCCATCAAGCACTGTATACCAGCCCTTAACAACACTTTCTATATTCTCTTCTTCATTGTATGCAGGCATTACTACATATAATATATCACTCATATCTATTTCCTTTGCCGCGGGGCTGTT
>SFNX01000194.1 GCA_004552595.1 Lachnospiraceae bacterium
TTGCTGCGCAACGCCATCGAGCGCATGAATATGAGCGCACGCGCCTACGACCGCATCCTCAAGGTGGCTCGCACCATCGCCGACCTGGAAGCCAGCGTGAGCGTGAGAGCATCCCACATCATGGAAGCCATCGGCTACCGCTCCCTCGACCGAGGCAACTACTTTACCTTCTAAACCCATACCCTCCAAACAAATCAAAACAATACCTTTGTATAACAATTAGATAATCTCCACGCAAATATTTATGCAATTATGACAGTTAGTAGCTTTGTTATAGAAGGTATATCCAATATCGGTAGCTTAAGGCTTGATGTAGTAAGTTTGAATGCGCTTATTGCGCCCAACGGTTATGGCAAGAGCAATGTCCTTAGGGCTATAGGGTTTGGTATGTTAACTTGCGAAAATTGAATTTATTAATATTATGTAGTTTCGTTATTAAATTAGTATAGATATGAAAATAGTTAATTTGGATGCCCCCTGGCATCTTGCAGAAAAAGTTGTAGAATTAAAAATTCCGAATTTCATTATTGAAGTTATTCGACATTTAGAGAGGGATTACTATGTTCGCTTCGTTCATCATGAGATTATATGCGGAGTTCATTCTTCACATAATACAACCCTTCCACTTTCACCAATTTGGAAGTTTAGGAAACCGGAGTATAAAAACATAGCAACTCTTATACATACGATTCCTATTTATCTTCGTGATTCTAAACCGGAAGAGATTCGTGATGAGAATAGCATTATAGACCTGTTGGGAGCATATTATTCTAATAGGAATGGAGATAGTCCATATATTGAGTTGTTTTTGTCTGCTATTGATAATTCAATTAATAACGATGAAAATCATTTCAAATGGCTCTTTACAAAAGTCTTAATACACGAATTGGCGCATGCTGCGTTGGACATTTTTAATTTGGAAGGAAACAATAGTGTAATAGAAAAAATACATTATTTTTCCGAATTTGGCAGATGGCGTGAGGAATCAATGGCGAATGCTTTGACTCTTAAGATAATAAGAGATTATGGTAATAAAGATTTCTATGACTATGCCACACGATTTATGAAATCACAACCAGCAGAATATGCCCTTGGTGTGTTGATGGAAAACTTTGGATATGAGGGTTTCATAAGTGTATTTATTTCGAAAGAACATGGGGTAGATTCTAATTTACAGCAAAAATGGTTGAATTATGTAAAAGGTACTCCTGATTGGGATGGCTTAAAAAAATGGAATAATATGCTGTATCGTAAATATGTGTATGTCTTCGAAGGGAAATACTATACATTGGAACAAGAACTTGTTTATGACATTGTAGAAAAAGTACTCTCTGATTATGAACATCAGAATGGTGGTAAGATGCCTTTTGCTAAATTTAGTACGATTTTCCCATATATCAGAACAGGCGTAGAGATGTCATACGAACCAGCACAAAAGGTCGTTGGAGATAGCAGATATGAAAAAGAATTCGAATTGGCTGATGGAAATTATTCGTTGTATTATTTCTGGGACAATGAAAGCTTACATAATTTTATAGATATGAATAAACTTAATGTCAATATAATTGAATACAAAAATTGGCAATGATATACTTGTTGACTATAAAAATTAGATAAAATGCTGATTTTCTTGCTGAAAAATTTTGTTTTTTTAATATTTTTAGTGTCTTTGCATTGGATAAAAATATTAGGACTATGATTAATTTCAGCAAATTTAATTCATTGTATTCGGTTGCTTTGTATTTCAATACCGAATCAAAGTGTCAGCAAGCAATTGTTGAATCTCGTTGGGGTGATGATGTTGTATGTCCTTATTGTGGTAAGCACCATTGTCATAAATGAACAGATGGTAGAAGGTGTTGCTCACAGTGCAACAAGAACTTTAGTGAGAAGGTAGGAACTATCTTCGAGAATACCAAGATTGGACTCCGTAAGTGGTTTATGGCAATGTACCTTATCTCTACCCATAAGAAGGGTATCAGTTCACATCAGTTGGCAAGAGATATTGAGGTTCAAAAGACCGCTTGGTTCATCTTGCAGAAGATTAGAACTTTGTTC
>SFNX01000011.1 GCA_004552595.1 Lachnospiraceae bacterium
GGAATCCAAGAACGAATACAAACATTTATCGATTCTAAAGAGTCTCAGTAGTCATAATGACAACTGGGGCTTTTTTATACCCCGAAATAAAGCGGTTACACTAAACGCAAGCAGTTTTCTCTATAACAAACGCAAGAACTTGCCAAAAACGAAGGAAGCAGAGGATTTGATTCTGCTACCTTCATTTTTTGTTATAGTTCAATACGTTCTATTTTCTATATCCGGTGATTATTATTTATATATTTCTTAGCCTATTCTACTAGCTTTAATCTACCTGTTACATTTGTGATAACAATACTAAAACTAGGATTTGATGGTGGATATGCACCTATACTTGCTGTCGTGAGTTTATCTTTAGCAGAACCTGTACCATTCTCTGAAAGTTTTATTTGACATGGCTCTGGAGCTCTATCGTTCCAATCACCTCCATGTGCAATAATATTAAAGCTTATAACAACATCTTCGTATTGTACATCTTGTAATGATGATGCCGTTATTGTGCAATAAGTCCATGCTCCACTTCCATAGAATACACCATCAAAGTATTGCGGATCATATGTTACAGCACTATTTGATATCGAAAGTTTTATATACTGATCTATATTGTCCTTTGTCAACTTTGACCTTTCAGCCAATTCTTCCTCTTTTTTTAGTTGCTCATCTGTTTTTACATCTCCTAGAGTAGCTAAATATTCCTCTCCACTTTTATTGATATCATCAATATCTTCACTTGAATCTATTTTTGCCACATATTCAGATAGTAAAACCTTAATCTGTTCTTGTTGTTCCTCTCTATATTTATCCAGTTCCGTTTCACTGTTTATCTTGTCTTTTACAACTTTTCGCTGGTTTTCCAACCACTCAGCTTTAAGAGAATCTATTGTATCTAAATCATCATTCGCTTCATATATACTTATAGCGGCTTCATAATCACCACCCGTAATATAAGCATTTGCTATAGTATACCAACAATCTTTAATTTCCTCAGATAAATTCGAATTCTCTGAAACAGCGCCTAATGACTGTATAGCATCATCACATAAACCATCTGCAGCTAAACTGTTGGCCTTTTCTATACAAACTAAATCATATTTATCTTTACAGTCTGCGTAAGATATGATTGAAGAATATAACTTTAATGCCTTATCATATTCACCATTTTCAAAATATTTATTGGCTTTCCCATAAAATGCTTCTTGATTTTTCTCATAGGCATCTTTATAATCCCCCAATTCTACAAACATAGCACTGGCTTCATCATACTTTTCATCCGCTAATAACTTATTTGCTTTATTGTATGTAACTCCCATCCTAATTTCTGGGATCACTATTTTTATTCCCAATATTAAAATAATTATAGCTGCTACGACACCTAAGCAAATTATAAGTTGTTTCTTTCCAATCTTGATAGAATCTGATTTTTTAATGTGAATATCACCATTTGCCTCTGCTTTTATGGATGTTACACCACCAGCGCTCTCATCATTGTCTTCGTTTACTGTTCCATCTGTTGATTCTAAATTATTAATAAATGAATCTTTAATATTGAATCCACATCCTGGACATGCCGCTGCATTACTTGATACATTTTCTCTGCCACACTCTGGGCATTTAATTAGTGCCATTATATCCTCCTCCAGCTTACTATTCCTATTGATATTTTCTTTTATCCGCTATTTTATCACAACTATATATAATTCAATTATTTAGATTTATACATGTAATTAATAATATATACCCCCATAATCAATACCTACATATTATAAATTAGAGCTTACATAGCTTACAAATCCTTCTATCTTCTCTTGGGTTGTTCCACCATACATTTTCTCTAACATTACGTATTTATTCAATTCCTCTGTTATTTTTATATAAGTATCATCTTCAACCAAAGTAAGCTCATTCCATATAGCTTTTATTTCTGAAAATCTTTGACATTCCTGACATTTAACTATAAATATTCTATATTGCGATGCAACATCATCTCCCATTAAAGCAATTTGTTCTTCTATTCTACGTTGTCTTTCTTCTTCCTTCTTTTTGATTTCCTCTTCTTTATCATCCCGCAATTTTCTTTCAACTGTGTTGGGGTTGAAATCTGCTAATTGTTCTATTCTAACAGCGGTTGCTGTCATTGAAACCATAATTAAGTCACCTAACTTGCTGCTTTCGAAATCCACACCAATAAGTGCGTTAGCCCCTGCCTTTTGAGCGTTCTGTTCAACTCGTTTTCTCAGTTTTGTTTTTATATCATTCAATCTATCTGTTATCTCTGTAGCCTCAGAGCCAGTAATACGTGAAAAAGCATTATCTATAGTTGATGTAATGGCTTTTCCTAAGCCAATACCCACAATTATCTCATCAAATACGACATCAATGTATTCTGTTATAACATATCCTTGAAAATCAAATCCTGTTGTAATCTTCATATTCGTCACCTCTTTATGCAAAATTCACCCAAAAAACAGTTATATTTACACTAGATATCTTCTTAAATCTATACCTTGATTCTGTGCTAGCTGAACCAAATCCTCTGGTTCCATTTTCTGAATATCAATAGCCTCAATTAGCATTCCACCTAATCCAGCGCCGAAGTAGCCTGCTAAGTTTTCGCTCATCAAATCATTACGTAATCTATCTATATCTATTGTTGTAAATCCCATATTTTACCTTATCTTAATTTATTCTGTTTTCATCTATCTTTAAGATGAAAATTGCAACGCAAATCACTTTGGTCAACCTTACTTATCCCATATAATTCAAACTCAGTCCGATAGGCCTCCTTATCTGTTATCTCTGGAGATAACAAAATTCTTTTCTTGTTATTTTTCAAGTTAGTTATTGGGATTGCAACTCTATTATAATCCATAATATCATTCATAATAATTACAAGTCTAAACTCCTTTTCATAGTGCCACTGTTCCCTCTTTATAAATATCTCATCTGTTTGTAAAATTGATTCATCTGTTTGCTGTATGGCGTACTTACCTCGGCATCTATATCTATTTCCTTTTTTATACCTTATCCAACCGTATTCTACACTAAAATAATCATTAGAAAGTTCTACACCTTTATCATAAGATTTGGACTCACTATCGAAATTAAATGCCCTAATCACATTAATACTACTAATCCAATCCCTAAATCCCCCCTGGGTTATAGCAAGTGCACAACCTTGTTGCTCAAGCCCTCCATACAACAGCCACATTGGTAATACATCAATATTTGAATTGCAAAATGATACTGAATATATTTTTTTAGGATCATTATATTTCAAATCCTTTTCATCCAAGTCATTCAGATTTGTAGAGTCCAGTCTCGTAAGCCATATTTCATTATTTTCTAAAATAGATTTTATTTTGGTAACATTTGAATAATGATAAAACCTCTCCTTTGAAAACTCTTTAGCCTTCCCATTCATAGTAATACTAACAAGCTCTGTATAATTGCATGCTCTCATAATTTCCACCCCATCTTTCGCATTTATTCATATTCTGAAGTCAGCAATCATATAAATTACTATTACATGCTTATGAACAGTTTCTACTTATTACAATGGTGTCACCTTTTAATTCATCCTTATGAATATCATAATAAACGCTTTCTATCTCTTCCTTAGGAAATTGTGCAAATGCCGAAACTAATCCTTCTAAATCGATTCCACACCTTGCCATGCCTTCCACGGCTCTTCTATCTTGTTCCCTCATTCTCTATTTCTCCACTATCTACCATTAAAATAATAATAACATAAAAACACCCAAGCTTTAACACTTGGGTGCTACCATTACTACATAATTAAATTGTTTCTATTATCTCAGTTTCATCTTTGAAGCTTACCACTATATTCTTCTTACTATAGACCATAAAGCAGCTTATTGTCCCAACCCAAAGGTCTGCATCAAATTCCGATATAACTTCTATATTGTTATTCTCAAGCATTTCTTTGTATTGCCTTAACTTGCTACCTTTAGCTTCCTTTCCCCTATCTGTCTAATGGTTCTCTCATATGATCTTTTCTTGGTTTCATACTCATTTACCATCCTGTCATATTTTTCGTATACTCTTCTTTATTATGTTTATATGTTAATTAAGAAACGGCGTCAAACCACATTCTATCAATAATTTGTTTAAATCCGCTAATGCTCTTTCATACTCATTTTTCTTTGACATCTCATCAGCCTGCTTATTAAAATTATCATGATAAGCATCCTTTAATTCACTTATTGTCTTCTGGTTATTTAATTCCTTCTGAATAACCGTAGCTGCACCAAATATACCAGACCCAGTTAGCCCATTTGCTATACCTCCAGCAATATATGGATCGACAAGAGAATTTTCAAGGTTTCGTGTTTTATCGGCACTGACATTACTCATAATATGACTCATTCCATATAATGCTTTCGCATTATTGTATTTCCTTAATAATTCTTGATATTCTGCTTCTCTACCTTTTGTTTTTATTACATCTAATCTAAATTTTTCTGCGTTTCTTTTGGCGTCTTCAGCCGTTTTGAGTACATCATTAATTTTTGCATTGATTATAGCTTCCCTTGCTCCAATTCCTAGAAAACCGTTTGAACCTTTGTCAATAACCTCATATGATAATTCATCCTGCTTTATATCAAATTCTCGACATGCCTTTTTAATCGCCTCGTTTACTGTTTTTCCTGAAACCTTTATGTACTCCATAACTCACGACTCCTAATAAATTGTTTTATACAAATACTTCAAACTATACTGCCCAACATATGATTTAATTGTATTTATAACTTATATAATAATATCATAAATGTATTATTAATAAAAATAGACGTTCCAGTTCTCCTGGAACGCCTATGACCAGTTCAACTATATAACAAACCTTCATATATGCCTCTTGCCATAATCATACTAACCTGAAATAAAATCCATACTACTACCAGATTCCATCCTACAAATGTCAACCTATCCGCCACCCATACAATCAATATCATTGAAACTAGCATTGTAATTACCATTGGAAAATCAAACTTTCCATCACTATATGCCCAGAATATAAACACAAGAACCGCTCCTGAAACAACTGCTGCAATTGCAAGCTGAATAACTATTACTAATATGATAAGAAACACAGCTAGTAATATCCAGCATGCACGATTGTCCTGATGATTTGTTAAGCTCCATGCATCACCGATAATTTCAGAATTAGCCTCGACTACTTCTCTAAAAAATGTATATACATTATTAAAGATTACAGCTATATCATTTCTCATTCGATCTGAGCTTAATAGCTTTAGCACTGTTACTACAAAACCATATATAATAGCAGCTAATGTCACACCATATATCGCACTTTTCTTTTGCTCATATTCATCTTTTATACTAGCAACTTTTATATCATATTCTTTTTGCATCCCCAGTTCCGCAACATCTGTAAGCTCTGTTGCCTTAATAAGGATTTCGTTATCCATATTCAATTCTCGTTCTTTGAATACAGATTCTTCCTCTTTTAGATGAATTATCAAATCAACAGCCTGGTTCTTTTTGTCAATGAGTTCAGCTCCATAAGACGATAGTTTTATCTCGCAGTCTCTTTTTGTTCTTTCTTCGCTTTTCTTCGATTTCTCGATCTCTTCTTTCAGCCTCTCGTTGTCTTTCAGTATCAAGTCTGCGCTGTTCAGCTTCTCTATCAACTCGCTCTTTTGCTGAAGCTCGCTCTTTAGCATTGAGATTATCGATGAAAGCTCTGCTATCTTCTTTTGCTGGTTCTCTATTACTTCCTTCTGCTTTGATATAATAGTCAAGCTCTGAGAAGTACTGTTCGAGTTCTGCGTTTCTTCTATTTTCTTCTTGCTCTGCTCTGGCTCTTTCTTCTCTGATTGCCTTCTGTCGTTCAAATTCATGTATAAGCGCCTCCTTTCCTATGTTCATATTGAAGGTTTTTGATATATTCGTATCTCTTACTTTTTCACCTTTTTCATTTTCAAATGTTATGTTCTTTCTTTTATCAGTCCAGTTCACCTTCCAGCCCCTATCCTGCATTGCATTAATAAAATCTGAAATACTTTCACAAATATCTTCAAGTACCTCTAGTATTGCTACAGCACAGTCAGTAACATAGCTTTTTCTACTGCCATCATTTAATAGGTTGTACTTATCTTTAGACCAGGCAATAAGCTCACCCTGTTCTATACTTTCACCATTAAAATGTCTTCCTTTTTCCGCAATAGACAGTTCTCTATCCTTACAAATCTGATTAGTAAGATCTTTCATTCTCTGAAGGTCTTTTCTACTGTTGTGCAGTTTTCTGCCATCAACATAGCTCACAGTATTTGTTACTATATGAATATGAACATGCTCTCTATCCTTATGCACTGCTATTACAGACTGATGATCAGGAAACCACTTTTCTGCAAATTCCTTACCAAACTCCAAAGCTTCCTCTGGTGTTATATTTTCATCCTTATGAAATGAAATAACATTGTGGTTATAAAGTCTTCCACCGAGCTTATTCCATATCCTTTTTTCTTCCATAAAAGCGTTATAAGCATTATTCCAGTTAAGTTCATCTGGAGCAGGCCCTGTCATATATGTAAGTATCTCTTCTGTCTTACTAGGCTTTAGTACATACTCTATACAGTTCCTCATACCCGCTTTAGATTTTGACGACCTATTGATTGTCTTGTTGATTGCCAAATGTCATCAACCTCCCTTTTAACATCCACAACCTCTCTTTCTATTTCTTTTAACTTATCAGCACTTGGTATAATGCCTTTACCATTAGCTACATGAGCTATCTGATTTAGGTTGGTTCCCATTCCTCTTAGCTGCTTATCTATATCTAAAAGCAATTTTGATTGCTCCTTCATTTCCTGTACATCATCAGCTGATGAAACTTTCCCATTCAATGTAGCATTTATGATATAAGCAGATTTTGTCTGACCTGATTCTTTTATTCTTTCTTGAAGCACCTTATATTCTTCATCCGAATACCTGATGCTTACACAGTTACTTCTATTACGCATACAGCATCATCTCCTTGTTAATACATCTATTATTTTGGTAATCCAAAAGGCTAAGCCTGTTGGTCAGTTTGCAAAGGTGAAACCTTTAGATAAGGCTTATTGAAGTGCTAAAAGGTCCTGTGAACCTTTTAGTGCAAAATCAGTCTTATCGGGCTCCAGTATGCAAAGAGTGAAACTCTTGCCGTAGGATCAAAGGGAGCAGCGTTCCCTTGCAAGTTTAAGATATGTCCGAAAAGGGCATATCTGGTGCGAATGTGGCTTGCCACTTTGCGAAACTTGCCTTAGTCCTGATTCCGATTTAGAAGCTTAGGCGGTCGGAGTCTGGACTAAGTGTCTTTAGACTTTGCTTCACTAGACTTATTTCCAGTGGGTACCATCTTGGCACCGTGGTACCGTATTGCAACCGTAACCGGTACCCATCTGGAACCGATATCAACCAGAAGCAAAGTCTAATAAATCTTGATTAAGATAAGCCGAATTGTATTCTGATTCCTCTTTCTGCTCAGGTTCACTCGGCTTATCTTTGAAAGATTTATGCTGGGCAATTTGTATAACACCACTATCTTCTACTAAATCGGTACTATCACTTACTTTTACAGCAATACCTTTATCAAGAAGTCTATCTGCTACCTTTTCTGCTATCCTATCAACATCAGATTCCTTTATTGTGACAGGTGTTATACGTATATCTTGTGAACATCCATCATTAACTCTATTTGCTTCCGAAATTGCCCAAGCTATAATTTTTGCATAGGAATCAGTTCCTTTATGTTCTTGCAAATAGTTCCATGCCTTTGCCTGCATTGGATCAGTCATATTAAATTTCACATTTGTATTTTTATATTCAGTCTTCATATTATTTTCCATACTTTTGCTTTGCCAGATATGCATATCCTTTTGCATTAGCGCAGACATCTCCAATTACGTGAACATTGCTATTATTTGTAATATCTGAAAAGTTTTTAAGGATACATCCGCCTCCGCCAATTATGTAGAGATTCATAAAGCTATCTTTATAACCAACCGCTTTTATAGTCTTTATGATGTCTTCTGCATATTCTGAAGCTATACGTCTTGTTATACTGGCAACATCAGAATTATCATTACCACAGCCATTCCTTAAGAATGGATCAATAACCTCTTCTGGATAGTCATCCTTGTATAACCTTGATAGCTCCTGTCTTATTTCCTTCATGCAGGTACCGATTCCCTTTTTCTCAGTATGAAGAGAGCTCTCTATTGGCTTCCCGTTATTAATTTGCATAATGTCTAGCGTGCCGTCACCAATATCTACAATCATGTTGAAGCCTGACATATCATACCTTCCTACAACTGCTGAGAAACCCTGAGGATATACAAGCACATCTTCAATTTCGATATGATACATATCACCGCCATGTTCAACATTGATCTCAGACTCCCTATTCATGTAAGCCTTAAATGCTGCTTTATCATCTGCTCCACACCATGCAAGAGGTAGACCAAGTGCAAGAATAACCTTTGCAGATGTTATATGACGATACTTAAGCTCTTTCACAACTGCTATCATTGTGAGAATATAGCAATCATCATTCTCTGTCTTATTACCCTGGTATGTCATATGATTCTCACCAGCTACATAATAACGTCCATTAATCTTGAAATAATCTTTTGTAACTGTTGGTTCACCATCATATTCGTCAAGTCCTGTTCTGAATACACAGTGCTCTGTCTTAGTGTTACCATTACCATTGTCTACTGCTACAATTACTGCATCCATTGATGCCATTAAATTCTTATCTACCATAATCAGTTTCCTCCAAATAATTTTTTATCCAATTCATCCCAGTCATAATCTCTTTCCTTAAAGCTATGATCTATTTTTTGTTTTTTAAATGGAACCAGGTTATTATCCTTACGATTTACTCTCTCCTGACACCATTCGTTTATAGTTTTGTAGTTCATACAACCTGTGTAATGATTGTCTTTAATACGCTTTATCTGACAATCAACCAGATCCTTACCAAACTCTTTCACCAGAATTTCATAATCTGAACCTGCGAGTGTGTCCTCACACTCTTGTTTATTTAATTCTTTATTCTTTTTATTTTTATTATTAATATCTTTATTATTTAATTGTGCCGGCTTTTCCGCCGACGGTTTATCCGTCTCCGGTTTTACCGTTACCGGATTTTCCGGACACGGTGAATCAGATTCATTTAATGTACATTCTGGAGTCTCTTCATCCGATGTTTCATCAACTTTTACAGGCTCCTGATGTACCTCTAATACATTTGTGTCAAATACACCTCTTTTACCTCTTCCCTGTTCCCTTGTAACATAGCCCTTATTTATAAGAGTATTTAACGATTTAGCCACTTTGTCTTTACCGTCAGGTAAAATACTGGTTAGACCCTTCACACTCAAATTCCAGCCATCTGGAAGCGATAAAAGGGTAATCAGCAATCCTCGCTCTGTTAACCCCAGTTCCTGGTCATGCATAACACTTTGAGAAATCATTACATAATTCCCCTGTGTTTTGTTTTTTAATATAGCCATAAACTCACCTCGCTTACCGACTATAAGTACCTGTACCTGCAATATTTTTTACAGGTACAGACATCACTATAGACATCACTATCCATTAGTAATTTGATGTAAAAATGAGTATTTTTGAGAATTTTTGTCCTGAATCGGACTGATACGACCTGTCAGTATAACTTTACTGAAATGTCCTAAAAACCACGTAAATACAATAAAAAACCCCAGTAGAAACCATTATCTACTGAGGTATCTAGCAGGGCTAGAAGGATTCGAACCTTCACAATGACGGAGTCAGAGTCCGTTGCCTTACCGTTTGGCGATAGCCCTATTTGTTGTCAACGTTGGTATTATACAAGAGTATGCCCTAAATTGCAACCTTTTTTTACTCAAATCCCATAATTATTTCTTCAAGACTTTCTATGCTTGAAGCTTCATTAAGACGGCCTCTGAGCTTTGATGCGCCCTTGAATCCGGCGGTATACCAGGCGGCATGCTTTCTCATTTCCCTTATACCTATGTACTCACCTTTGTAATCGATAAGCATTCTTGCGTGGCGCATAATCATTTCCTTTACTTCTTCTAATGAAGGTTTATTGTAATCAAGGCCGGCATATTTAGCGTTAAGCTCTTCAAAAATCCACGGATTACCTTCTGCGCCTCTTCCGATTGCAACACCGTCACACCCGGTATATTCAAGCATATGCTTAGCCGATTCATAGCAATCAATGTCTCCGTTTCCTATTACAGGAATATTAACTGCTTCCTTAACAAGTCGGATTATTTCCCTGTCGGCTTTTCCTGAGTAATATTGTTCTCTTGTTCTTGCATGAACTGTAATTGCAGCAGCACCTGAGTTCTCTGCAATCTTTGCTATTTCAACTGCATTAATATGCTCTGCATCAAATCCTGCCCGGATTTTTACTGTTACAGGCTTACTTATTGCATTCGCCATAGCCTCAATAATGTGGCCTGCGAGGACCGGATTTTTCATAAGTGCGGAACCCTCGCCATTATTAACAACTTTTGGCACAGGACATCCCATATTAAAGTCAAGAATATCAAAAGGTATTTCTTCGATACGCTTAGCCATTTCAGCCATAAGCTTAGGCTCTGAACCAAAGAGCTGTAAGGACACAGGACCTTCATTTTTATCGATTGTAAGAAGTTCCTTAGTGTTTTTATTGTTGTAATATATTGCCTTTGCGGATACCATTTCGGTGCATACCATTGCAGCACCCTTTTCTTTGCATAACAAGCGAAATGGCAGGTCGCATACACCTGCCATTGGCGCTAAAATAAACGGATTATTTAATTCAACACTTCCGATTTTAAGTTTATTCATAAATATATTACTTTGTATTCTTCTCGTATAAGATTCTTAATCCGTCGATTGTAAGATTAATATCGTAGTAATCTATTTCCTCAACCTCAGGCGAAATAATTGAACCCATTCCGCCGGTAGCGACAACCTTTAGATTATCGTAGCCCATCTCTTTTTTGACCTGCTCAATAATATACTTCGTTGCGCCAATCTGGCCATAAATAAGTCCTGCCTGCATACTTGTAACAGTCTCCGTTGCAAGTATTGATGAAGGCTTCTTAATCTCAATTTCAGGAAGCTTTGCGGCATCTTCCCAGAGTGCCTTGGCAGAAATTTTCACGCCCGGAGCTGTAATACCTACTGAGAACGAGCCATCAGCAGTTACAAGGTTATACGTTGTTGCAGTACCAAAGTCGATAACAAGAAGCGGACCGCCGTATTTTTCATATCCCGATACAACATCTACAAGTCTGTCAGCGCCGACTTCCTTAGGATTAGATGAAGTAAGCTTGATTCCTGTCTTAATTCCCGGTCCGACGATTATTGGCTTAATTCCAAAATACTTAACAATCGCGTTATGAAGCGACTCCATAACCTTTGGAACTACACTGGAAATAATAGCTCCCTCGATTTTGGTTAAGTCTATGCCCTGAACCTCAGGAATCTGCTTAAGCATAAGCCCGTATTCATCGGTAGTGTGGACAATCTGCGAGTTCATTCTGAAAGTAGTAATAAGGTTTTTTCCATCAAAAATACCTATTTTAATATTAGTATTTCCAACATCTATTGCAAAAAACATCCCTACTCCTCCCTTGTCATTTTCTCTTCTATTTCTTCAAGGCTCTCATTAAGAATGAAAGCTCTGTAGAACATTTCAAGTGATTTAAAAAGCTCCTGTCTGGTTCTTGTTATTTTATCAATGTAAAGACGTGCGCCTATTTCATCATAAAGGTAATCACTGTCTGCTGCCTGAGTTTCAAACTTAAGCGAGCCGTCCTCGTCAAACACCATCGTGAAAATACCGCCTATTTCTTCTGTAAACATAACAGAAATAATATGTATCTCCTTCTGAATATCCTCAGGCATCAGTGAAAAGTCTTTGTTGAAATAGTATTTCTGCTCATACGAATTTGCTCCGCAAAGCACAACTCTTTTATCCATAATAACCTCTTACACAAGATATTTGAAAATGAAAAAAACAATTCCCAAAAGGACTAAGAATATTGTCCCAAATGTCGCTACGCCTACTAAAGACCTTTTCATTACACATTTAATTGTGTTAAAGAAAACAAGCACATCACCGAGAATGAATGAAACGCCAAACACTACGATTCTGCCGCTGATAAAAGCAATAAAACATGTAACAATAATGGCAACAGCAAGACATGCATTAAAAAAGTCAAGCTGTACGAAATCACTTCCCATTATATGTCTTACATAAGAAATCGTTTCCTTTTTCATTTATTAACACCATTCAAATCAGTCAAATTAAAGCGTTGCAGCCATTACTGCCTTAATCGTATGCATTCTGTTTTCTGCCTCATCAAATACAACGTCTGCATACTTTTCAAATACTTCATCAGTGACTTCCATCTCACGAAGTCCGAATCTTTCGCACATGTCTTTTCCGATCTTAGTCTTTAGATCGTGGAATGCAGGAAGACAATGTAAGAAAATAGCATCCTTATTGGCATGGTTCATAATATCCATTGTAACTCTGTAAGGAGATAAGTCACGGATACGCTCTTCCCATACTTCATCAGGCTCACCCATTGAAACCCATACATCAGTATATATTACATCGGCACCTTCAACTGCCTTATATGGATCCTCTTCAAAAGTAATTGTCGCACCGCTCTTTTTAGCAAATTCCATACATTCATCAACAAGCTTCTGGTTAGGATAATATTTTCTTCCCGGTGCCGCAGCAGTAAAGTGCATTCCCATCTTAGAACACATAACCATAAGAGAATTTCCCATATTGTAACGGGCATCGCCCATGTACACAAGCTTCTTGCCTTCAACACTTCCAAGATGCTCCCTTATTGTTAATAAATCTGCGAGCATCTGTGTCGGATGGTATTCGTTAGTAAGACCATTCCACACAGGAACACCTGCATATTTTGCAAGCTCTTCAACGATTTCCTGACCGTATCCTCTGTATTCAATACCATCAAACATACGTCCTAATACTCTTGCCGTATCAGCTATGCTTTCCTTATTTCCTATCTGTGAGCTCTTAGAGTCAAGGTATACAGGATGTATTCCCATATCAGCTGCTGCCACTTCAAAAGCACAACGTGTACGCGTACTTGTCTTTTCGAAAATAAGCGCAACATTCTTACCTTCAAATTTAACATCATAAATTCCGGCCTTCTTATCCGCTTTAAGCTTTGCGGCAAGGTCTAGGAATTCATTAATCTCTTCCTTAGTAAAATCCTTAAGTGTTAAAAAATGACGACCCTTTAAACTCATAATAACCTCCTAAAAGAACACGGGCAGAGACAAATTAATCGTCCTGCCCATTGTGTTATCAATACTATATACTGAATGAAATGTATTACCAGAATACATGATTTCCGATTACAATTCCCGGTATTCCACTCTTGATACTTCTAAAATGCGTTGCGGTTCCGATATACGAAACGCCACTCATTGCTTCCTGTGCAGCCTGAATACATGACTGCTTCGGTCCCTGAGCATAAATACTGGCAACTTTTCCGGTTCCTGCCGGGCCAAACTGTCCCTTAGCATATATTACGCTGTATATTGATGTACCATACTTGCCGGTACGAAGTCTGTTCATTACAACAGTACCAACAGCAACCTGTCCCTGATACGGTTCGTATCCGCTCTCTGACTGAATTAATGCTGCAAGTAAAAGCGTATCGTTAACATCACCTGCAATAGCTCCGTTATTTGTAGCAGCACCGCTTGATGCTTTCTGGCCACTTGTTCCGGAAGATGCTGCTTTGTCGGCTTCTTCCTTTTCTTTTTTAAGGGCATCTTCTCGCTCTTTAATCTGCTCTATAGACTCACCACAGTCAAGAGCTTCTTTAACGGTCACATACTCAGATTTAACGTAGCCTATCTCACCGTCTGAAAACTCAACCTGTACCCATTCTCCGTCATCATTGATGGCTTCGATTTTATCACCCTCAGCCATGAGTTCCAATACATCTGAATCGGTACTCTTATCCTCGCGGATTCTAAGTGAAGACGTCTTAGAAGTTGCCGTCTTTGTTACTGCAGTCTCAGCAAGCTTTACAGCTTCATCTCCAAACAGAAGATATGTGTCCTTAATCCAGCCTGTAAGTGTGCCGGTTTTAACCTTTGTCCAGCCGTTCTTCCTCTCAAGTATTTCTCCTCCGCATTCCTTATAGAACTTGCCGATAAGATTACTTGTCTCAGAGGCTTCACTTCTTACGTTAACAGCTTCCTCAACATTAGCCATAACAAGCTTATCATATGAGATACCCGCTACGCTTCCCTTTTTCGTAACAGTATCTTTTTTTACCGTAGCGGTGTCCTTTGAGGCACTCGCTTTCCCCGTATTAATTCTGAACTCGATGGTTCTTGCGAAAACACACTGCACACTCCCCAAAGTGCTGACAACCACAATTGCTAATGATAATAGCATGGCTGCCAAAGCATGCATCCTGTTTTTCGTAGTCATATTTTCACCATTTCCTTAAGGTAAATTCACCTTAGTTCTCGATAGTTCCAAATTATAAAAAATCTCACTTAGTCTACATAATATCACAAATTATCTTTTTCGTCAAAAATCTGCACTCCGTCGTACTCTGACTTACGTATTCTATATTGAATATCTTCAAGAATTTTCCTGTTATTTGCTATTACATCTGCCTGAAGTCCGACAATAAAAGTCATAAATCCAAGCAGCATAAGAGTTGACGCAAAAATAAGAGACTGTATGTGTCCTGAGCCTGAACCCTTAAGCCAGTATATTAAAAATCTGAGTCCGATAAGGAATCCGCCTGTAAACGGAATAAGCCCGAGTACCGAGAAAAATGTAAGAGGTCTGTACATCATATACGCTCTTATTATTGTAATCATGGATCTCTTAACGTATGCCCCCATTGAATGGAACAGTCTTGATTTTCTAAGCTCACCGTTTGTGCGGACAGGTACTGATGTAATTGCCCATGATGACCTTCCCGCCTGAACGATTGTTTCAAGCGTATATGTGTAATTGTTCATTACATTGATATGCATCGCAGCCTCTCTGGAAAAGGCTCTGAATCCACTTGGCGCATCAGGAATATCAGTTTTGGAAGCCTTTCTTACAATGTAGCTTCCAAAATGCTGCAGTTTTTTCTTAAGCGGAGAAAAATACTCGGTTTCATCTATCGGTCTCTCACCGATAACAATATCAGCCTTACCATCAAGAATAGGCCTTACAAGCTTTTCAATGTCCTCACCGCAATACTGATTATCTGCATCTGTGTTAACAATGATATCTGCTCCATGCTTAAGGCATGCATCAATTCCAGCCATAAAACCTTTAGCGAGTCCTTTATTTCTCTTAAAGCTTACAATGTAGTGTACGCCCCAGTTTCTCGCGACTTCAACTGTGTTATCAACACTTCCGTCATTAATTATCAAATATTCAATTTCGTCTATTCCGTCTATATGCTTAGGCAGATCATTAAGTGCTATCTCAAGAGTCTCTGCCTCGTTTAAGCACGGAATCTGAATTATTAATTTCATTTATACGTTCCTCATCTGATTTCTTTTGCAATATAAATCGGCCTATGTTTAGTCTCAAGATAAGTCTTGGCAAGGTATTCTCCAACAATTCCAATGCATGAAAGCTGCATTCCGCCGATAAGCATAATTATACATACAAGTGAAGGCCATCCGCTTGTCGGATCCCCGTATATAAGCTTTCTTATAATAATAAATACAATCATGACAAATGCTAAAAGCATACAAAGTATTCCGAAGAATGAAGAAATAACAAGTGGTGCCGTTGAAAATCCGATGACACCTTCAATCGAATACATAAATAACTTCCAGAACGACCACTTTGTCTCGCCGGCCACTCTCTCGACGTTTTCATATTCGAACCACTTAGTCTCAAATCCGACCCAGCCGTAAATTCCCTTTGTGAATCTGTTGTATTCTCCCATTGAGAGAATCGCATTAACCATCTGGCGTGTCATGATTCTGTAATCTCTGGCTCCGTCAACGATTTCGGTTTTTGAAATCCTGGCCATTAATTTGTAGAACATTCTTGCAAAAAACGACCTGATGACAGGCTCACCTTTTCTCGTAACGCGTCTTGTTGCGGCGGAGTCAAATCCTTCTTCGGTAACCGCTTTAAACATTTCAGGCAAAAGTGACGGTGGGTCCTGCAAATCTGCGTCCATAATTACTACGTAATCACCCTTTGCATTATCAAGTCCTGCATATATTCCCGCTTCCTTCCCGAAGTTTCTCGAAAATGAAACGTATCTTACTCTTTTATCCTTTTCGTTATATTCTCTAAGCACCTTAAGTGTTTTGTCCTTAGAGCCATCATCAATAAAGAGCATTTCGAATTCTACTGACGGAAAGTCCTTATTAAATACTTCTATCGTTTTTAGCATTTCCTCATAGAAAAACGGAATGGCTTCTTCCTCGTTGTAGCATGGCACTACTACTGTAAGTAAACTCATTTTTGCTTTGAATCTCCTTTGACTCTGATAATATCATTTACACAAACATCCGCTTCATTAAGTCTGACTCTTATTATCTGCTGAGGGTGCGGACAGCTGTCCATTTCGGTTCCTTTTTCGTTATCCTTAATTGATAAAACCTTGGCTGAAATATTTCTGCCATCAGGCTTCATTATTTCTATTTCATCATTAACCTTGAATTTATTTTTCTGCTCAAGAATTATCTCTTTATCAGCTGTAACCTCAAGTATTGATCCAAGATAAGTATATTCATTTATGTATGTATTACTGTCATAAATCTGGGTGTTTTCATCAGGCTTACCGAAATAAAAACCTGTAGTAAACTGCCTATATGTACACTTTGCGATTTCTGACTTGTACCAGTCCATATTGGCTCTGTACTTTTCTTCCGATTCAAATAAATCATCAATCGCTTTTCTGTATGTTCTTGCAACACTTGCAACATACAATGCGGTCTTCATTCTGCCTTCTATTTTGAAGCTGTCAATTCCTGCATCAACCATCTCAGGAATATGCTCGATCATGCACAAATCCTTTGAATTGAAAATATAAGTCCCTCTCTCATTTTCATAAACCGGGAAATACTCATTAGGTCTCTTCTCTTCAACTACAGAATACTTCCATCTGCAAGGGTGAGTACATGCACCTTTATTGGCATCTCTTCCCGTGAAGAAGCTTGATAGCAGACATCTTCCCGAATACGAAATACACATCGCACCGTGAATAAAGCTCTCAATCTCCATATCATCAGGAATATTTGCCCTTATTTCCCCTATTTCCTTAAGGGATAATTCTCTCGCTGATACTACTCTTTTTGCACCCTGGTTATACCAGAATTTATATGTCATGTAATTTGTGTTGTTAGCCTGGGTACTTACGTGTATGTCAATTTCAGGACACACTTCCTTGGCAATCATGAACATTCCGGGGTCTGCAATAATCAACGCATCCGGCTTAAGCTCCTTTAATTCTTCAAAGTACTTATATGCGCCCTCAAGGTCGTAATTATGCGCTAAAATATTAGCCGTCACATGAACTCTTACATTATTATCATGGGCAAAATCAATGCCCTTTTTCATTTCGCTTAAATCAAAATTCTTAGCCTTGGCCCTAAGTCCAAATGCCTCTCCGCCAATATAAACGGCATCTGCACCATATGTTACCGCTGTTTTTAATACTTCTAAGCTCCCCGCCGGAATGAGAAGCTCAGGCTTTTTATTTTTTTGCATCTGTATCTCCGAAATCGGTTACGATTATTTTTTTACACTCACAGAAATTCCGTCACCAAGCTGCAGTATATCTGTCGTAAGCTCGTCACTTTGCATAAGCGCTCTTATGTATTCCCTCATCCTTTTATGGATTGTCCTGTCTCGTCTTACTACTGTGAATTTTGACTGTATTACAGTGTCATCCTGCAGCACATTATCAGTAATCAGAACTCCGCCTTTTTTTAGAAGCTTTACTGCATTAGGCAAAAAATTTATATACTGACCTTTTGCGGCATCCATGAAAATCATGTCGTATCTGCCTGCAAATTTGTCATCGCCATTTTCATTTTCTAAAAGCTCATTAAGGATGTCCTTTGCATCTCCTTCAATAAGCGTGATTTTATCATTAAAGCCTGACTTTAAGAAATTTTCCTTTGCAACAGGTATTCTCTTCTCATATTTCTCAATTGTTGTAATATGACAGTCACTTTGTGAATACTGTGCCATAAGTATTGCGGAAAACCCGACTGCTGTTCCGACTTCAAGAATGTTTTTTGGTTTTTTGAGTTCAAGCATGAGTTTTAAAAATCTCTGCATGCTTTTTCGTATTATCGGAACGTTATCTCTGTTGGCTTCTGCCTCAAGATTGTCAAGAAACTCAGTATTGCCTTCGTTAAGTGATTCAATAAATATTTCCGTTCTCTCAAAGCCTGACATTATTGTTCCTCTATTGCAGATTCCTCGTCGCCTTCACCTTCGAATTCATTACCTGCTGATTCATCTTGTGTTTCTTCAGTATCTTCAAAGGCAGCGGCCTCGTCATACTGTCCTTCTTCACCGAGTACACCGGCTGAATCAATTCCCGTAACATCATCGCTTAACGGATTGACTTCCTCTGAATAATCTTCTTCGCCTTCTGCCTCATCGTCCGGATTTTCTTTTCCAACAAGAACCTCTAGAATTTCATCCGAATTCATACTCGTATTAAGAGTATATGAACCCGGCTTAATGTCATCCTTATAAACCGATAATTTCTTCTGTATTGAGAAAAGCATATGGTCTCTTATTATTCCCTTATCCTCAAGCATCTGATAGATATCGCTCTGTGCATCATCGTTTCCTACAACAAAGCTTATATCTCTTCCCGGAGGCGCACTCATTGGCTCCTCTGCAAAAACTCTGTATCCAAAATCATATGCTTTTTTTGCGTAGTTAGATATGCACACTATTGCAATAATAATGAGCGCAACCCTGACTACAGTTCCGGCAAATGCCAGAGTGATGTTTTTAATGTTGTTCATAATATATTACCTATATCAGCTTAATTTCTTCTAATATACGCCTTGATATTTCCTGGTACATTCCCATAAACTGATTTTCCGCTTCGATAAAATCATATACTCTCTGATCTTCAGAAAGCTCATCGCATCTTTTCTCAAGTTTGTCCATCTCATCATACGCTTCATCTGAATTCTGAATTGAACGAATACGCATATTGAGCTTTCGTATTTCATCTATTTTCCATAACAGGTCACTATCATGCTCAACCTTTTCCCTTGCACTTACGTATTCCTGATACGATTCGGATTGCTTTATTACTTCGATTAACGAAGCAACGATTTCATCAAAGCTTTTGTTCATATTCTTCCCCTTAATTTCCCCTGAATTTATAGTATTTCAACAAGAATGATTGGCTTACGTTTTGTCTTTTTCCATACAAATGAACCAAGTGCATCTCTCAATACATTTTTAATTTTGTTTCTGCCTGTAACACCCCTGTCAAGACAGTCATAAAGCTCATCACATGCAAGCTGCCTTGCCTCTTCGATAAGCTCATCCGATTCCTTAATATATACAAAGCCTCTTGAATCAATTACCGGTCCTGAAATAACATATTCGCCGCTTTCATCCATTGCAAGCATTATTATGATTATTCCGTCTTCCGAAAGCCTCTGTCTGTCTCTTATTACGACGTTACCTACATCTCCTACCAAAAGCCCGTCAACAAACACGCTTCCGTTTTCTACTTCTTCGGTAATAATGGCGCTTTCACTGTCAATCTCAAGAACCTGTCCTGTCTTAAGAATAAATATGTTTTCTATTTCGATTCCAAGCGACCTGGCTATTCTTGCCTGTGCCTTTAAGTGTCTGTACTCACCATGCACGGGAATTGAATACTTAGGCTTTACTAAAGAATAAATCAGCTTTATCTCTTCTTCACATGCATGTCCCGAAACATGTGCATCCTGGAATATTACATCGGCACCCTTCATTGATAGTTCATTAATAACTTTTGATACAGCCTTTTCATTTCCGGGAATCGGATTCGAACTGAATATTACGACATCGCCCTGATTAAGCGAAACTTTTCTGTGCGTATTTGTTGCAATTCTGCTTAACGCTGCCATCGTCTCACCCTGGGAGCCGGTCGTAACTATTACTGTCTTTTCCTCAGGATAATCATTAATCTGCTCAATATCTATTAATGTATTATCGGGAATATTTATTATTCCAAGCTCAGCTGCGGTATTGATAACACTTACCATGCTGCGGCCTTCAACTATTACTTTTCTCCCATATGTATATGCGCTGTTAATTATCTGCTGAACTCTGTCGACATTTGACGCAAACGTTGCGACAATAATTCTGCTATCCTTATTGTCTGCAAAAATGCTGTCGAAGGTTTTGCCGACCGTCCTCTCAGAATTCGTAATACCCGGCCTCTCCGCATTCGTGGAATCGCATAGCAGTGCAAGCACTCCTTCTTTTCCAAGCTCTGCAAATCTTGTTAAATCTATCGGGTCTCCGTATACCGGAGTATAATCAACCTTAAAATCTCCTGTATGAACTATGCATCCTGCAGGTGTATGTATTGCAAGAGCTGCAGCATCGGCAATTGAATGATTTGTCCTAATAAATTCAACACTGATATCACCAAAGTCAATTACGTCAGAAAACTGCACCGTATGTCTTTTAGTAATATCCAAAAGCTCATGCTCTCTAAGCTTATTCTCAATGAGTGCAATTGTAAGTCTTGTTCCGTATACAGGAACATTTAATTCCTTGAGAATATAAGGTAACGCACCGATATGATCCTCATGTCCGTGCGTAATAACAAAGGCTTTAACCTTATCAATATTTCTTTTTAAATATGTTACGTCAGGAATTACCAAATCAATTCCAAGCATATCATCCTCAGGAAAAGCAAGACCGCAGTCGACTACGATAATCGTATCCTCATACTCAAAAGCGGTAATGTTCATCCCGATTATTTCAAGGCCGCCAAGTGGAATTATCCTGACCTTTTTATTATTATCCATTCATTCCCCTTATTAAGAAATATCTACATCCCCTATTGATTCTTCAAAAAGCGGAGCTACTGCCTTTATTTCATTTTCGTCGGTAACAGCCTCATATACACTTTCCTCATCATCTTCAGTAGAAACATCCTTAAGTATCATTACTTCTATTTCTTCTGCGTCAGGGTCGGCTGCATCAGTAACTAAAATATAATTAACTTCGTTAATCTTTGTATCGTCAATTATATAAAATTCCTCTTCGCCTTCATCGGTTTCAAAAATTATCTTTTCGTATTCGCTCATATTTACCTCGCTAATTTAATCGTGTCAGTTATGTAATGATTCTAAATAATTCTGAAGAATTACCATTGCCGCAATCTCGTCGACATATTGCTTGCGGTTTTCTCTGCGTATTTTCGATTCAATCATAATATTTTCTGCAGATACACTTGTAAGTCTCTCATCCCACAAAATAACAGGAAGTCCGGTCCTTCTCTCTAAAGCCTCTTTAAATTCAAAAGTCTTAAAGGCGCGTTCCCCGTCAGTTCCGTCCATATTCTTAGGATGACCAAGTACTATTTTTTCGACGTTATACTCTTTACATATCTCTTCAATTCTCTGATATGTCTTACGAATCTTACCTTCCGACTCACGCCTTATTATCTCAAGCCCCTGAGCCGTGATAAGCATAGGATCACTTATTGCAACTCCTACTGTCTTCGAGCCGTAATCAAGTCCTAATATTCTCATATTATCTCCAACCGTTCGACCTGATGTACTGAATTAATAATTCTTCCACAAGCTCATCTCTTTCAACCTTCATAATAAGGCTTCTTGCATTGTTATGGCTTGTGATATATGTAGGGTCTCCCGACATAATATATCCTACAATCTGATTTACAGGATTGTATCCTTTTTCAGTAAGTGCCTCATAAACTGTAGAGAGTACAATCTTAACTCCTGTATCCTGTTCTGTCTGCACTCTGAAATGCTGAGTATTACCTAAATCCATATTTACCCCCTTTATGTTGTAGCCCTTTCAAATCATGCTCTGATTCATGCATACATATTATGTCTTTATGCATGCAACTTAGGCTTACTTATTAAACAATACAGTTATCGCAATTTTAAGCATAATCTATTATATTTTACTCCAATAAAGGCTAAATTACAAATATTACGACCACTGCAAATTCCTATAGCAATACTTAAAGCCCTGTATTCATTACTTCATCATTAACATAGTATTGCGCTCATTACTTCATCATTAATAAAGCCTTCAATGTGCACATCTCTTATTTCGTTTATTAATTTTTCGTCGCCTGACTTTAGCGCAACCTTAACATACTCTCTCGTATAGCCGATGAGATAATCTTCTCCACCCATTATGATTATCTCTTCAAAAAGCACCTCAGCTCTTTTTCCGATATAATATTCCCTGAATTTTCTGCTTCTTTCATTGGCATCTTTAATAAGAATCTCACTTCTTACTGATTTTTCCTTATCGGTAAGCTGATTATCCATCTTATCAGCAAGAGTTCCTCTTCGCCTTGAGTACTTAAATATATGCGCCTCATAAAAGTCGACTTTATTCATATACTCTCTAGTCTCAGTAAATTCTTCATTAGTCTCGCCCGGAAACCCCGCAATAACATCTGTCGTAATTCCCGCATGTATAAAGTACTCTCTTATAAGCTTTGTTTTTTCTAAAAATTCATCTGTACTGTATCGCCTGTTCATTCTTTTTAGCACTGAATCGGAGCCACTTTGTAATGAAAGGTGAAAGTGAGGACATATTTTACCTGTAGCGACAAGTCTTTTAAGGAAATCTTCTGTAATTATTCTTGGTTCAAGTGAGCCAAGTCTTATTCTCTTAACTCCTTTAATTTTAGCAACAGCCTCTATTGCATCAATTAACTTTGCATTTTCGTATTCACTATAGCCTACAGGATTCTCATTTGACATTTCGATATTGTAATTTTCCATTCCGTATGAGCTTAGATGAATACCTGTAAGAACAAATTCTTTGTAATTGTTTTTACAGAGTCCTTCTATTTCACTGACGATATCTTCTATTTTCCTTGAGCGTACTCTTCCTCTTGCAAGAGGAATTGCACAGTAGCTGCAAAACTGATTGCAGCCGTCCTGTATCTTCACATGTACTCTTGTATGCTCTGTCGTAAATGAGAGCTTAAATTCGTCATATTCCTTTGTCTCACTAATGTCGTTAACTGATAAGAGTCTGTTATTCTCTTTATTATTCAGAAACTCAACAATCTTCTCGTATGCATGACCTTTATCAGAATTGCCGATTAATACATCAATTCCCAAGTCTTTACCGGCCTCAGCCTTACTCGTTTCAACATAGCAGCCCATTGCAACTACAATTGCATCAGGGTTTAATGTCTTTGCCCTGTGAAGCATTTGTCTTGATTTTCTGTCGGCAATATTTGTTACAGTGCACGTATTTACCACGTAAATGTCCGCTTTTTGGTCAAAAGGTACAATTCGGAAATCGTTTTCCGTAAATCTTTGTTGCACAAATTCCAACTCATATGAATTTACTTTGCATCCAAGGTTATGAAATGCTACTTTTTTGGACATTTTATACCTCATTTTTTGTAATATTTATAGGTTGACTTCCTTACACCTCTCCATTATTATTATATTGTAACGACGAGAAAGGAGAATAAAGGTATGAAGACAGTACAGATTTCATTAAACTCAATTGATAAGGTTAAGACTTTTGTTAATGACATTACAAAATTTGATTATGATTTTGATTTAGTATCAGGTAGATACGTGATCGACGCTAAGTCAATCATGGGTATCTTTTCATTAGATCTTTCAAAGCCTATTGACTTAAATATCCATGCAGAGGACGGCATCGAAGATGTTCTTAACGTTATCAAGCCTTATATTGTTTAATCAATAGAGTTTATGCGGGCAGGTTTTACCTGCCCGTTTTTTATTTATCGACCGTAATCACGATATGTTCCGGAAGTTCATATTTATTAGCATTTTTATTTTTAACAACTTCATCATATTCCTTCGTGTAATCTTCATTTCTGAATACATATACAACACTACTGTCAAGGTTCCCTTTTAAGAATTCACCTGACCACTCTTCAATTGTTGCATCTATTTCATCATATATTGTTCGTGCGTAGTAGAAGCTGTTCTGGCTCATTTTGTGTAAATATGCATAATATGCGGTGTCCATCATAATGTCATTGTAATCATACATAAATACAAATTCATCTTTGCCATCTATTACATTTTCATCTTCAAGTTGAGTCCATACAGTCTCAAATACCTTATCTTCACTATACTTCTGATGATATTGTTTTACGATTCCCGACATCTCGAAAAGCTGTATTATAATTGCAAAAGCAACAAGCAGCTTAACCCATATCTTACTAAAATGTTTAGCGACTAATGAGAATGCAATTACGTAGAAAAGATACATTCCTATCCATACAAATCTTGCATTGGTTCTGCATATTCCAAGAATACGTGTAATAAATTTAGGTACAGGAATACTTATCAGCTTAACGCTTCCAAACGAATAATTCGGAAAGCATGAAAATAACAGAACAATAATAATGAATGCAATTATTACGGCATATGTTAATTTGCATATATTGCCTGAATTTTCATCAGGGTTTGATAAAGAAACGGTGGCATTTTTGCCTAAGTGTTTATCACGGATATGAACAGCTGTTTCGTACATTGTCATTACGATTAACAGTATAATCATGCCAATTCCAAGATACGAAAAACCCTCAAATTCAAACATTCCGTTGTTCTCAAACCCTTTAAACAAGGAGCTAAAATGCAGCGGATTTACATATGCACTTAAGTTGGCATAGAAGCTTCCAAAGCCGTCTCCGCTAACAGAACCCGAGCCGTAAAATCCACCTAAAATATAAAGAAGAATAAATGACGATACGCCCATGCTAAGAAGCGGAAATGCCATCCATAGATCTTTATAAAACTTTGTTCCTTTTTTGTGTGTTCTTAATATTCCATCACAAATCTGTAAAAGAAGAACGATGCCTGTCATAAATACAAAATATGAATGGATTGAGACAGACAGTACTCCGATTAAAGCCCAATATATGCATATCTTTTTAAGCTGCGATTTGTCTGTAATATCTGTGTATAGCCATATAATGAGTGCAAGCACTATTATCCACTGAGCGGAAAGTGCGGTGTGGTAAAACATTCTGTGCAGTACCGGAAAGCTTAAAATAAAGAAAAGACTTCCTAATAAGCAGAGTAATTTACTACCTGAAAATCTTCTGATTAAGACAGGTGACAATGCGCCCATTAATGAAAAGCATATAAGTCCGAACAGCCCAAAGTACTGAAAGCTCTCAGGAAGAACACCTGAAAACAGCTTGAAAAATACAGCAAATAACGGAATTGAATCGGTATATACAACCGACATTGAATAAGGCTTAGAAAGTGTATCAATTATTCCGACAGGAAAACGCCATGGGCTTAGTCTGTAATGACAGAAGCCGACATAGTGCTGCCGTAAATCCATGTCTCCATGAAAGAGCCAGCCGTTATATGTAACATCAACAATTTTAAATCCGTAAACAAGCGCAAAACACAGGATGCCGATCATGCACCCTGTGAACATAAGAAACAATAATTCTTTTTTTTCAGGTTTATTAAAATTCATTCAATTAATAAGGCTTTAACTAACGGTTCCCTTTTTATAAAGCTTATCAGTCAACAATAATAAGTTCTTTTGTCTCAATTGCAGTTTTGTATAACTCGTCAATCTTTTCTGATAAATTACCCTCATCTCTTCTTATTATGTTGAGATTTGGCTTTGTAACCGGATGCTTGGCAACAAAAATCGTGCAACAGTCTTCATACGGAAGAATCGATGTCTCATATGTGTCAATTTTCTCTGAAATCTCAATGATTTCCTGCTTATCAAATCCGATAAGCGGTCTGAAAACAGGAAGTGTACATACTTCATTTGTTGCAACTAATGACTGCATTGTCTGTGATGCAACCTGGCCGATACTTTCACCCGTAATCAAGCTTAAGCACTCGGTTTCTTTTGCAATATGCTCAGCAATTCTCATCATATAACGGCGCATTATGATTGTTAACTCATCATGTGGACACTTGTCATATATGTACAGCTGAATATCCGTAAAATTAACAACGTGAAGGTAAATCGGTCCCGTATATTTAGCAATCTTTTTCGCCAAATCAACGACCTTCTGCTTAGCTCGCTCTGAGGTGTATGGCGGTGCATGGAAATACACTGCATCGATTCTTACTCCTCGCTTTGAAATCATGTAGCCTGCAACAGGTGAATCAATTCCGCCCGATAATAAAAGCATAGCCTTGCCGTTTGTTCCAATCGGCATTCCGCCCGGTCCCTTTATTACCTCTGAATAGATGTAAATCTTCTCTCTTATCTCGACATTGAGCATAATTTCAGGATTATGCACGTCTACAGAAAGCTCAGGAAATGCATTAAGTAATACTTCTCCAAGCTTTGCATTTATTTCCATTGATTCAAGCGGATAGTTCTTACGGGCACGTCTTGAATTAACTTTAAATGTTTTGTTTTTATCAGGATATACTTCATCGATAAAAGAAGTAACATCCGATGCTAACTGTTCAAAGCCTTTGTCTTCAACATGAACTACAGGACAGACTCCCGTAATACCAAAGACTTTAGTAAGTGCACCAACAGTCTCATCAAAATCATAATCCGATAAATATTCTACATAAATACGTCCGCTTGCCTTTGATATTTCGTACTTTCCTTCACACTTGTTAAGTGCAATCTTAATCTGCCTTACAAGTGCATCCTCAAACATATATCTGTTCTTTCCCTTAATTGCAATTTCTGCATATTTAATGAGAAACGATGTGTATTTCATTTAATGTCCCCCTAGTGTCTTGAATATTTCCTAAGCATAGGAATCACTTCATTAAGTACTGAAAGTGTCTGTTCTATATCTTCACGCGTTGTCTCAACCGACATTGAGAATCGTATTGTCGAGTCGAGTAAATCGTGCTTAAGTCCAATTGATTTAAGTGTTGCGCTTATTGAAGGCTTATTTGATGCACACGCAGAGCCTGAGGATACATAAATTCCTTTATCTTCAAGTGTATGAAGCATTACCTCTGCCCTTACTCCTTTGATTGAAGCACTTACAATATGCGGCGCAGTCTCTCTTATATTATCTGTAATAGCGTTAACGCTTACGTCTTCTATTTTTAGTAGCTCTTTAACAAAGTAATCTTTTAATTCGTAAAGCTTATCAATTTTTTTATCAAAATCTCTGTATATTATTTCAGCAGCAAGTCCGATGCCGGCTATTCCTATTACATTTTCTGTTCCGGACCTTAAGCCCTTCTGCTGTCCTCCGCCAAAAATAATCGGGGAAATCTTTGTTTTATCGGCGATATATAAAACGCCTATACCCTTCGGGCCATGTATTTTATGACCGCTTATTGACATTAAATCAATGCCTGACTTCTTTGGATTTATTTTGAATTTGCCGTACCCCTGGACGCTGTCAACATGGAAAAGGGTATTCGGATTGTTTTCTTTAATAATTTTACCAATCTCTTCAATTGGCATAACTGAACCGATTTCGTTATTGACATGCATGATAGATACTAATACAGTATCTTTTCTGAGTGCGTTCTTAAAATCTTCTATTCTCACTCTGCCTAAGCTATCAACAGGGAGGTATGTTACCTCATAGCCCTGCTTTTCAATATAGGCACAGGTTTCAAGAACCGCAGGATGCTCTATGCCCGTAGTGATAATGTGCTTACCGATACGGGCATTTGCATAACATCCTCCGATAATTGCCATATTATCTGATTCAGTGCCGCCTGATGTAAATAAAATCTCTGATTCCTTACATTTAAGGGTCTTTGCTATTTGTTCCTTAGCTTTCTTTATGTAGTTTTCTGAAACAACACCAAGATTATGCATACTTGATGGATTGCCAAAATCAACATCCATCACTTTATTCATAATTTCCCTTACTTCATCAAAAGGCCTTGTTGTTGCACTGTTATCAAGATAAATCATACTACTATACCATTTGGTTAATTTGCATTTTATTTTGCAGCTTCGAATTCCTTATAGATTTCTTCAGATGGCTCTTTTGTGCAAAGTGACACTACTACTATAAATACAAAAGAAACTAAGAATGCCGGAAGAAGCTCATAAATGTTCCATGCACCGCCTAAAGGTCTTACAAGGTACTTCCAGATAAATACCATTGCACCGCCTGCAATAACGCCTGCGATTGCGCCTTCCTTTGTAGTTCTTTTCCAGAAAAGTGCTGTGAGTGTAAGTGCGCCGAACGCACCACCAAAGCCTGCCCATGCAAAGCTTACGATCTGGAATACAGAAGAGTTAGGGTCTCTTGCAAGGAAAATTGCAATGATTGAAATAACAAGTATTGCTGCCCTTGCAACCTTAAGTGATTTCTTGTCATCCATCTTAATCTTTAAGAAATCCTGTGTAATATTCTGTGAAACAGATGATGCAGCTGCAAGCATCTGAGAATCAGCTGTTGACATTGTTGCAGCTAAAACTCCTGCAAGTATTACACCTGCGATGATTGCCGGCAATACGCCATGCTGTGAAATAAGTCCTGAAAGTCTTACAACAATTGTCTCTGATGAAGAACCATCAAGCACTTCAAGAATGCCTGTCTTTGAAACTGCGTTTCCTACAA
>SFNX01000195.1 GCA_004552595.1 Lachnospiraceae bacterium
CGTTTCAGGGTTATTGTTGATTGTGACAACCGTGTAGCCTAAATCTCTTAACGATTTGACACAGTGAACACTTGCATAGTCAAATTCTATTCCCTGACCAATTCTAATTGGACCGGACCCCAGTACTATGATTGTTCCTTTTGTTTTTGCAGTGTCATTACACAAAAATGGCAGCACTTCGTTTTCACCGCCGGCATCAGGTGTATTGTATGTTGCGTAAAAATACGGAGTAGTGGCGGCAAATTCACCACTGCACGTATCAACCATCTTATACGTAGGGCTTATTAAATCCTGTTTTCTGAATTTAAGAAGCTTTGACGAATTTGCAGGATTTTTTGATGCAATCTTAATTAATGACGAATCTGTAAATCCAAGTTTTTTTCCTTCAATATATTCTTCAAATGAAATAGGGTATGAAATCAAAAGCTTTTCATAGCTTACAAGCTTTAACAGCTTATACAAAAACCAGCGGTCGATTTTAGTGATGTCAAAGAGTTCATCAACTGACTTTCCTCTGTAAAGGGCTTCGTATACGAGGAAAAGACGAATATCAGTCGGTTCACATAACTTCTGTTCGAGTTCTTCATCGCTAAGTTCTGTTACAAATGGTACATGTAGTGTATCAAAGCCAAGTTCAGCGCCTCTTACGGCTTTCATAATAGCAGATTCAAAGCTGTCAGAGATTGACATAACTTCGCCTGTTGCTTTCATCTGTGTACCAAGAGTTCTGCTTGCATATACAAATTTTTCAAAAGGCCACTTCGGGAATTTGACTGCAACATAATCGATTGCCGGTTCAAATGCGGCATAAGTAGTACCTGTCACGGCATTTTTTATTTCATCAAGATTATATCCGAGAGCTATCTTAGTTGCGACCTTTGCTATAGGATAACCTGTAGCCTTTGATGCAAGGGCAGAAGAGCGCGAAACTCTTGGGTTAACCTCGATTACCGCGTATTCAAATGAATCAGGATTAAGCGCAAACTGGCAGTTGCAGCCGCCCTCAATGTTAAGTGCATCAATAATGTTTAAGGCTGCGCTTCTAAGCATCTGATATTCTTTATCCGCAAGTGTTACAGTTGGTGCGATTACAATACTGTCACCTGTATGAACACCTACAGGGTCAAAGTTTTCCATTGAACAAACGGTAATTGCATTTCCGATGTGGTCACGCATAACTTCGAATTCAATTTCTTTCCAGCCTGATACACATTTTTCAACGAGAATCTGTGTAATGGGAGACTGGTTCAGTCCGTTTGTTGCGGTTAACATAAGTTCTTCGCGAGTTGAAGCGATTCCGCCACCGCTTCCTCCAAGCGTAAAGGCAGGTCTTACGATTACCGGATATCCGATTGTTTCTGCAAAGTCAAGAGCTGCCTCTACAGTTGTAACTACTGATGAAGGAATACATGGCTGACCGATTGATGCCATTGTATCTTTGAAAAGCTGTCTGTCCTCTGCCTTATCAATTGTCTCTTTTGATGAGCCAAGAAGCCGTACGTTATGTTTTTCCAAAAAGCCACTGTGGGCTAACTGCATACATAGATTAAGCGAGGTCTGTCCGCCAAGTCCTGACAGTATGCTATCAGGCTTTTCTTCTTCGATAATCCTCTCAACTGTTTTAAGAGTTAAGGGCTCAATATATATTTTATCTGCCATAATATGGTCAGTCATAATAGTCGCGGGATTTGAATTTACAAGTACAATCTCAATTCCTTCTTCCTTTAGTGCTCGGCAGGCCTGAACGCCGGCATAGTCAAATTCAGCGGCCTGACCGATAATAATCGGACCCGAACCGATGAGAAGTACTTTTTTGATATCGTTATTCTTAGGCATTTTGTCTCCTTCTTTTTGATGCGGTTTATATAATATAGTGTATATTTGATAATCAGCATATATAAATCAGCTAATAGCTAATTCATCTGATGGTTTATGTTATATGCACATTGACATAAAATTATTTATGTCAACATGCTGATAAAATTATCAAATAAAAAGCTTGTGTCTTTAGGACCGGCACATGCTTCAGGGTGGAATTGTACTGAGAAGCAAGG
>SFNX01000196.1 GCA_004552595.1 Lachnospiraceae bacterium
GCATAGGACGTAATATAGAAATAGTTCCTCTAAGTTCATCTATAACCTTCTTTAACTCAACCCTACTCTTATCAAGCAACTCCTTAGCAACAGTAGTATCCTTATCAATATATAGTTTTGCTATATCAATCTGATTGATAAGATATGCTAATGTCTGAAGTGAAGTGTCATGAAGCTCAGAAGAAATGACCTTGTTATAGAATTCAACCTGTTCAAAATATTTTGCACTCTCAGAATCAACATTAGAAATAGTAATTCGTTTCACGTGAAATAGTTACCTCAAAGGTTTCTTAAGTGGAATACCTGCTCTTCTTGGATATTTGTCATCTATAGGAGAGAGCTTTTCAATAAGAACCATCTTCCTGGTTAAATCAGTATCAGTTATTATAACATCTTCAATCCTTACATTGCCACCGGATAGAAGATTAATTGCATTTTTTGCTTCAATATATTCAATATCAGCCTTTTCGGATTTATAGGTTACAAAGTATCCTCCCACCTTCACAAACGGCAGACAAAATTCAGAAAGTGTAGAAAGATTAGCTACAGCCCTTGATACACACAGATCGAAGGATTCTCTATATACTACATCTCTACCGTACTCCTCTGCTCTGCCATGAATAGCAGACACATCTGCTAATCCAAGCTCATCAACTACAGTGTTTAAAAAGTTAATCCTCTTATTTAAGGAATCCAGTAATGTGAGCTTAAGACCCGGAAATACTATCTTAAGCGGTATCCCGGGAAAACCGGCTCCCGTGCCGACATCAATTACCGAATTAACAGCATTCATATCTATAACGGAAGAAATACTTAAGCTGTCCTCAAAATGCTTCTTAATTACTTCTTGCTTATCAGTAATTGCAGTAAGGTTTATTTTATCATTCCATTCAATCAGTAAATCGTAATATCTGTTGAATTGATCCTTTTGAACATCAGATAATTCTATTCCAAAGAGCTTCATATTATTTGTTTCCATTCTTAATATGCTCAAGATATACAAGCAAAACAGAAATATCGGCAGGGCTAACACCTGAAATTCTTGAAGCCTGACCGACACTTGAAGGTCTGAGTGCCTTGAGTTTAGCTCTGGCCTCAAGTCTCAGACTTCCTACATCATCATAATCAATATCATCAGGCAGCTTCTTACCTTCCATCTTCTTAAACGCTTCAACCTGAGATATCTGTCTCTTGATATATCCCTCATACTTTATCTCTATTTCGACCTGCTTTAATACATCATCAGGTAAAGAAGGTCTGTCATCATCTATCTCGGTTAACATAACAATATTTAATTCGGGACGCGCCAGTAGTTCTGCAAGTGTTGAACCAGACTTAAGAGGGGTAGAATTATGCTCCAAAAGGAAGCTCTGTATTCGATTATTAGCACCCACAGACGTATTTTTATACCTTTGGATCTCTGATTTTATCATACAGCGCTTCTTCTCAAGTTCATCCCTCTGAACCTCAGTAATTAGGCCTATTTCAAAGCCTATGTCACGAAGCCTCAGGTCAGCATTGTCCTGTCTGAGAAGTAATCTGTACTCTGCCCTTGAGGTCATCATTCGATATGGCTCTCTTGATTCCTTGGTTACAAGGTCATCAATGAGTACACCGATATAACCCTCGGACCTGTCAATTATTACAGGCTCTTTGCCTTGAAGCAATCTCGATGCATTGATTCCGGCCATCAGACCCTGAGCTGCAGCCTCTTCATATCCGCTGCTTCCGTTGAACTGGCCACCGGCGAACAGTCCCTTAATATTCTTAAACATCAAAGAAAGATTAAGAATATTAGCATCAATACAATCATACTCAATTGCATAAGCATGCTTTACTATCTTACAATTCTCCATTCCGGGAACTGTACGATACATCTTAAGCTGAACATCCTCGGGAAGAGATGAACTCATTCCACCAACATACATCTCATTGGTAAATAATCCTTCCGGCTCTAAAAATACCTGATGTCTCTCTTTATCAGCAAACTTGACAACCTTATCCTCGATACTGGGACAGTATCGGGGGCCGACGCCTTCGAT
>SFNX01000197.1 GCA_004552595.1 Lachnospiraceae bacterium
TATATGGCTGAGGAGGATTCTTTCTGTAGTCAATCAGTTTTCTTTTTGCTCCAGTTTTGGCTTCAACCATAATATCCTCAGAATTAAATGTATAGTTAGCCTTATCCTTGACGCAATACAATATAGGCTCATACATTGAACCGAAATAATTTCTTGCTTGTACGCCTGAACTATCATAAGCCCAAACAATTCTTGATAGAATAGTTAGACTTTTCCGTATATACAGGTCAAAGTAAGGCATAAACTGTGTCGAAGTCATCACATAAAATGCACCATGAGGTTTCAACTTTCGTATGCAAAGGTTAATCCACTTGTAACACCATTCAAGATAGTCAACATCGGTTTTCCATTTATCTTTGCGTCCTGCAAAATTTTTGCCTATATTATATGGAGGATCAACAAATATTAAGTCAACAGATTCATCTGGAATTTTTTCTAAGACTTCCAGTGCATCTGCATGATATATTGTATGTGACCCGTCTGTAAAAGACTCAAAATCGGTAATCATAATATTATCTTTTTATCAATTCTGTATAATCCACTTCAAGGACTTCGGCAATCCTTAGCAATATTTCCAAGGTCGGTTGCGAACTATTTGTACACCATTTTGAAATGGTTGTGGGATCTTTGCCCAATTGTTTGGCTAACCACTTATTGGTACGTTTCTTTTCTGCTAAAATCACCTTTAATCTATTGAAGTCTTTGTCCATGTCAGTAATTATTTGCTGCAAAGGTACAAAAATTATTGGATATACATTCATTAAAATGAAAAAAATGCTATTTTAAGGAATGTTTTTCTCGAAAATCACCATTTATAGTGAATTTTACAATTTCAGGCTTTGCTTTTTTTTGTTAGCAGCAAATAGCAGGTTTATTTTGTTTATGGGCTATATTGGGGAACAAAACACATTTTTGAATACAGAGATTCTTTATATTTCAAACACATACCATCACCCTTTCACATTCTCGGTAGAAATGCACAGTACTTTTGAATGGGGAACGAATCGTTCAGCGTAGAAAGCTGCTCCCTTTAAGATGAAGTCTGATACATCAGACCTATCTTTCCCTTTTTCGATGTCCCTTTTCAAGCAAAGGGAAAAGAAGAAAACGAGGATGACGGATTGAAGCTGATGACTGACCCACAAGACCCATCTTTTCTTCTTTTCGATGCAAAAAGTCTTAATCGCACTAAGAAGATATGGGTTCGTCTCAAACGACACCATCGGAGAAACAGAGCCAAGACCATTCTGTTCTTCTATTGTTACGACACGAAATGCACAGTTGTAAAGTCAAGGCAAAATCCAGTCTCCAGTTATATCCAGTTTTATTTACTTGTCATGTTTAGTTTGCAATCGCTCAAAATATCGTGTTAATGAATGTAAACGTCAAAATTGCCATTTGAAGCCTAATTTACCTTACTGAACCATCGTCTTTGGATATAACCCACAAGTTTGCTTCCTTGTCTCATTTTGGGAACAATTTTATTATCAAACTTGAAATCCTACCCTGTATATCAATGACTTATGAAGATATTGTGCGTTTCGGAGGAGATTGCCAAGTATGTACCTATCGTGGTGAAGCTCTGCTATGCCATTGCAGGTGTCGTTGCAATTGTCGGAGCCATAAGCGTTTACATCGCCATGAACAACGAGGAACAGGACGTGAAAAATATCTTAGTCCTCCAAAATTGGTTAGAAAGGATAAGAAAGGAAGTGATAAATAAAGCGCTTAGTATCAAGCGAATAAGCGAATTTTTGAATTTTCCGATTCTTGCTCAACCGACTCTTAAAAAGATATAATAAAATGATTTTTGTTTCTGATTTGTTTCTCATATATGACTTGATTTTCATATCTTTGCACATGCTTTCAAGGGCATAATCACGATGCAGAAACGATATATCAGCATCCGAAAAGCCCAAACCTCGCAGACCCTCTGCAAAATTCATTTTCCCTTCTTTCGGGAGTAAATTACCAATAAAAAATATACAAGCATGGCAAGACCAAAGAAACAAGTCAAACCAAACCTCTCGCAGATGGCAACAAGAGTATCTATCTTGACATCTACTGGAAGGGAGTCAGAAAGTATGAGTATCTGAAACTCTATATCATTCCTGAGGTCAATCCACTCTGCAAGGAGCAGAACAAGGAAACGATGGCACTCGCAGAACGTATCAAGGCAGAGCGCATCAAGGCTCTCCATGGTCACGGAGTGCAAGACTGGGAAACCGTCAAGCAGGGTTCACAACTCTTGACAGGATGGATCAAGAAGTATTGTGAAGGTGGAGTCAGCACCAAGAAGTCAACCCTCCATTGTCGTGTTGAAATGCTTCACACCGTGGAGAAATATCTTGAAGAGTCCAATCAGACCTTCATCACCCTTGAAGAGGTCAATGCTGATTTCTGCCGTGGGTATGTGAAGTTCCTTCGCACCTTCCCAAACTCACACTGCAAGTACATTGAGCCAAGACCTATCAGCCAGAACACGGCAAGCCGTTACCTCGGCATGTTCTCGACTACTCTCAACAATGCTGTCCGTCAAGGTATTATCCGAAACAATCCAATGAAGGAACTGGATGCCAAGGAGCGCATTCAGCCAAAGGATGGCAAGAAGGAATACCTTACCATTGAGGAACTTAAAGCCCTCATGGCAACCGACAGTTACCGCCCAGAGGTCAAGCAAGCCTTCATCTTTGCTTGTTTCACTGGATTGCGACTCAGTGATATGTACAAACTTGCACCGATTCACATTTTCAAGACTCCTGACGGCAAGGGCGAGTATATTGACATGGAAATGCAGAAGACGGAGAAGCCTGTCATCATCCCACTCTCTGAAGAGGCAAAGCGTTGGTTACCAAAACCAAAGGGAATAACAACTCCCTTCTTTGATATACCAACTACTCAGACCGTCATAGGCAGAGCCCTTCGCAAA
>SFNX01000198.1 GCA_004552595.1 Lachnospiraceae bacterium
CTTTCATGATGGGTGTTACTACACTTAGCTTACCATCAATGGTTATGTTAAAGAAAGCCATTAAGCCAAAACTGCTTGGTATCTTTATAGCGATTTGTATCGTTGGAATCATCATTGTTGGATATTTCTTTAATGCCTTGCAGTATCTACTTGTTTAGGAGGGTGTGAATGAAAATGGGAATTGTACTCTATATGTTTAATTAAAGATTAAAAAAGAAAAGCAATTTGGTAAATAGTCAAGAATTATTTTGAAATGATTTTCAGACAAAAGGGTAACCTTAATAGACCTACGGCTTTTCTAAGAAAAACGTAGATTAGATTTTCGATATGGATTACCTACTCTTTTCCGGAGAGTAGAGTTGGCCTTTGTCCAGCAGACCAAAGAGCAGACGTATAAATTTACGGGAGGTCAACGCGAGTGCTCGTTTATGCTGATGATTTCTTGTTTCAGCATATTTCTTCTGATAGAAGGCTTTGTATTCAGGACAGTGATTAATAACACTGCCGGTAGCCTCTATGATGTAGTAACGTAAGTAACGGTTTCCAGCTTTGCTCATTCTTGAGTCTTCAGATTCGAAGTCACCGGAGTCGTTATCATTCCAAACGATTCCACAGTACTTGGCAAGTTGATTAGCATTTTGAAAAGCTTTAATTGAGCCTAATTCTGCAAGAATGCCAGCTGAATAAACCTTACCTATTCCAGGTATGGAATTAAGCACAGTATATTCATCAGGGTTTAATCCCTGGACTGTCTGAAGGATTGCTTTATCAATAGCTTTTAACTCCTTTTCAAAAGAGCTTATGCAATTAAAAGAAGAAGCTATTGAAATCGTAAGTGGTTCATAAAGACATTTATCAAGTCTGTATGAATTACGAGCTGCAGCCTGTACAATCTTTGCTGTTTCTTCTGGATCAGCAATGCGACCTTTGCTTTTAGAGTTGATGAATTCAACAAGTTCCTCAATGGATGAGTTAACGATATCTTCATTCGTTGTGTACTCTGTAAGGATAGCTTCTGCTGTAGCACCATATTTATTTGAGAATGGATGCTGTCCATCTCGAAGTAAAGCGTACTCACTGAATTTAAGATAAATGTTATTTAACATGTATGTTTTTTCTCTTGTAATACATTCAGTGATGTGCATGCGATGTCTTGTAAGACGTTGTAAGGCAAGGTATTGAGAACCACGCCAAGGCTTAATAGTAATACGTCCTACACGGGCGAAATCAGCTATCACAAAGGAATCAATACCATCGTTTTTTCCTATGTCATTAAAGGACTTCTTGTAGTTCTTAACTTCCTTAGGATTAAGACAGTAAACACGAACAGAGAATGGAGCTAGTAAATCACTGGTTGATAAATAGTTAGCCAGATGAACTCCATAGAATCCGGTTGATTCCATGCTGATAACAACGTATTTAAACTGATGATTTTCAGCAAGTACATCAGCAATCATTTTTTCAGCAATACCTGCACCTTCTTTAGTGTTTTCAAAAGGCTTCATCTTGATATAAAAGTCCTGATTGAAATCAAGTGCAGATATGACATGAATACGGGATGCAATGTCAATCCCAACAAAAAGCGTTGAGAGGTAATCGATATGTTCTTTCACGGATAGTCACCACCTTTCATAGCAAGAATAAAAGAAAATGTAATCATGGTTTATCCCAGATCACTACGCCGCCCTAAACCTCGCGTTATTAGCATTATCTGGCAGAAATACCCTGCTGGTGGCTAGATACCAGAATGCAGCATTTGTGTAATAAGTCTTAGCGTAGCATTAGGGCTGCATGCTTTTTAGGCAATAGCATAAGCTTTGCTGGAGACGAGAAGCAGTGACCATAGCTACAGTTCCTATAGAACTTATTGTAACCTCTGGGACCATGACTATAAAGTAACTTATCAACAATGTAGATAATTTTTTTGAATATCCAACAAGATATTCAATATCTACACAACAAAAAAGATAAGTCAGTAGCCTCTATAGGAGGTCTACAAAACTTATCATACGAGGAGA
>SFNX01000199.1 GCA_004552595.1 Lachnospiraceae bacterium
TACATAATTCCAATCGGCTGGGTGAGCTTCTATCCGGTGTCGAGCATGCTTGGAATCGGCGGAATTAGCGCACCTTTTGGCAAAATTGTCGCTTTGACCTTGGTGGCCGGAATTTTAGTTATGATTGTCGCGGGCGCATTTTTTACCTTCGGGCTTAAGAGGTACGAGAGCGCAGGGAACTGAGAAAGATATAAAGAGCGGTTGAATGACAGAGGCATGAGCCAGAAGGAGTTTGCAGCCAGGATGGATATGTCTGAAAAGGCAAATACGATTCCTATTCAGCCCTAAATAGTGAGGGTGATAATAGCTGAAATAGCTGAAATACGGCAAAATGGGTAAAAGGCTAAAATAAGAGCTGAATTACAATAAAATATACTTTGCGAGGTATATAACGTTGCGAGAATATATTTTGCGAAATATATTTTGATTGACTAATTATGGTGTAGGTTGAATTGGAATCCGAGGTTCCAATTCAGCTCTGGATGACGGGACAACATTTTATGGAAGTAAAGTTGTAAATAACTTAGCGGAGTTTAAAAGGCTTAGCCAGTGTATCATCGCTAACAGATTTGATAGATCCTTAGAGGATGTTAGAGATAAGGTATATACTAGGGACATCTATCAGCGTGATTAAGCAGAAGTTAGGCTGTTGACAGAATTAGATAATTAGTATAGTATTAAACCAAATGTAGGGCAAAAGTAAAAAATAACCTACATTTGGTTTATTTTTATGGAGTGATAGCTATGGTTTATACCTACAATGAGTGCCTTAAAGACTACAAATCTGCATATCAGATAAGAAAAGCTGTCAAAGAGGGAAAGATATATATGCTTGAAAAAGGTATATATTCTGACAAACCGGAAGCTGCTACGCTAGCTATTGTTGTAGCGAAATATCCGTCTGCTATAATTACTATGGATACAGCATTTTATTATCATGGCTTCACAGATGTGATTCCGGATGAATATTGTATTGCTACGCCGGAGTCTTCCAGAGCACTTCGAGATAAGCGTATCCGTCAGTGTTTTGTTAAAGATGAAATATTAAATATTGGCGTAACTGAGATGGAGCGACAGGGTGTAAAATTTAGGATTTATGATAAGGAGCGCATGCTGATAGAACTTCTCCGGTTTAAGAATAAACTTCCTTTTGATTATTATAAAGAAATTCTCAGAAATTACAGGAATCATATTTATGATTTGGACATAGAGCGGATACAGGAGTATGCGTCTATCTTTCCACGACATAAAATGATTAGTGAAACATTGGATTCGGAGGTATTTTAATGGCAGTTATTGCTGATATGAGAAAAGTAGCTGTTGAAGAGGGCTACATTGATGAAAATGCAGATGCAAAGGTCTGTCAGGATATAGTGCTAAAAGCTCTGGCAGAAAGTACATTGAGTCGGAATGTCACAATCAAGGGTGGAGTGGCAATGAGAGGATTGTCAAATGACGCAAGACGAGCCACACAGGATATGGATATAGATTTCATCCGATACTCTTTGGGTGATGATTCTATCATGTCATTTATAGATAAAATCAACTGCCTGCCCAATATAAGGATTGAGCAGTATGGAGAGATTGAAGAACTGCGTCAGCAGGACTATCACGGAAAAAGAGTATTTGTAAGAATATCCGACGAGAGCGGAGATAGTATAGACAGTAAGATTGACCTTGGCGTCCATAAAAAGGTCAAGTTTCCGTATTGTCCTTTAGAAACTGTTTCCAAAAGATTTGATAGTTTTGTTAAGTGAGACGATGCTAATTGTTTTGTCCCTGGGAACTCAGATAACATTGCATAAATGTAACCGCTTTATTTCGGGGTGGATTTTAAAACCCAGATTAATACCTCATAATTAGATATATAAAAAGCAAGCATAGCTGAAATACGGCAAAATGGGTAAAAGGCTAAAAGGTATTGAATTTAAAAATTCACATTACGAAAAAAAGAAATATTAAAGCTAGAACACGTAGACAAATTGATATACAATATGACTACGAAGACATAAAGG
>SFNX01000200.1 GCA_004552595.1 Lachnospiraceae bacterium
CTTACGCGAAATGGATTTTGAAATGGATAATTCCGGCGCATCGATTGTAATGACAGACAGGGATTTCATATAGGAGCATTAGATGAATATTTTAGTAGCGGGCGGCGCAGGATTTATCGGAAGCCACCTATGTGACGCACTTTTATCTAAGAATAACACTGTTATTGTAGCTGACAAGCTTATTATGGGCTCTAAGAACATTGAGCATCTTAGTCAAAATACAAACTTTAAGTTCTACGAAGTGGAGCTTGCTAATCAAGACAATGTCGACAAATTGTTCAAGGATAATAAAATCGACATAGTCTATCACATGGCGGCAAACTCTGATATCAGCAAGAGTGCAAATGACACATCAATCGATTTTAATGACACATTGCTTACAACAAGGGTGCTTCTTGAAGGCATGAGAAAGAATAATGTCAAGAACATTTTCTTCGCTTCTACATCAGCAGTTTATGGCGAAATGCCTGATATAGTGCTTAACGAAGAAACGGGCGGACTTAAGCCGGTTTCATATTATGGCGGGGCAAAGCTTGCATCGGAAGCATTGATTTCATCATACGTGTCAATGTGTGATATGAATGCCGTGATTTTCAGATTTCCGAATGTTATCGGACCAAGACTTACCCATGGTGTTGTTTATGACTTTGTTAAGAAATTAAGAAACAACCCTAAGGAGCTTGAAATCCTGGGAAACGGTACGCAATGCAAGCCTTATATTTATGTGACTGATTTGGTCAATGCAATAGTAAAGCTTACAGAACAATTTGAACCGGGGGTTGATGTTTTCAACATAAGTGTTATGAGCGAGGGTACGAGTGTTACTCATATTGCAGAGATTGTCGTTGATGTTTTAGGACTTAGTGATGTTGAGTTTAAATATACGGGTGGCGACAGAGGCTGGAAGGGCGATGTGCCGAGGTTCAAGTACGATATCTCTAAGGTGCTTGCTACCGGCTGGAAGCCTGAATATACATCTGATGAGGCAATAAGGAAGGCAGTAATTGAGGCTGTACAAGCATCAATGCAGCACAACAGGACCTCAGGACCTGCCCAATCATAAATGCAGAAATGAAAATATAGGACCTGAACAGACACTAGGGCATAAATAATTTATGAAAGAATATGTAGCAATTATTCAGGCAGGCGGGAAGGGAACCCGGATGCTTGAACTGACAAAAGACCTGATTCCGAAACCGCTGCTTGAGTTAAACGGCAAGCCGATGATTCAGTGGCAGATGGAGTCTTTGATTGAATACGGAATTAAAGAATTCATCTTTATTATCGGGCATTTAGGCGATAAGATAAAAGAATATTTCGGAGACGGCGCTAAATGGAATGTCAGTATTTCATATATCGAGGAGACTGAGCCGCTTGGAAGTGCCGGCGCGCTTTATTATGCGAAGGAAAAGCTTGATGGTAGAAGCGCGATTTTAGTGTTCGGCGATGTGATGTTTGACCTTGACTGGTCGCGGTTTATTGCCTTTCATGAGGAGAAAAAAGCAACCGTGACGCTTCTTGCACACCCGAATGCGCATCCTTTTGACTCGGATTTACTTATTGTGAATGAGGATGGGGAGGTGCTTGGCATAGATTCTAAGACAAACGTCAGAGACTATGATTACAAGAATATAGTAAATGCCGGGCTTTCGATTTTTGAGAACAAACTGCTTGATGAAATAAAACACGCCTGAGTATGTGAAGGATGCAGGAACGCCTGAGCGATTTATGAAGGCGTGTGAAGAGCAGGCAAAAGGCGTCTGGAACGCTAAGTGCCTTAAGAATAAGCAGAAGGCCATTTTCCTTGACAGAGACGGCACAATTAATGTACTAAAGGGCTTTTTGACAAAGGCAGAAGATTTTGAGCTTTTGCCGACGGTGGCAGAGGCAATTAAGAAAATAAATTCGTCTGAGTATTTAGCGATAGTAGTGACAAATCAGCCGGTTATCGCGCGCGGTGAATGTACATATGAAGAGCTTGAAAAGATACACAATAAGCTTGAAACACTGCTCGGAAGAAAGGGAGCTTTCATCAACGACTTATTTTTCTGCCCTCATCACCCGCACAAAGGATATAAGGGAGAAGTTCCTGAATTAAAGATTGACTGTAACTGCCGTAAACCAAAGACAGGTATGATTGTTAAGGCGGCTGACAAGTACAATATCGACCTTAGCAAATCGTGGTTTGTCGGAGATACGACAGGGGACATCCAGACAGGAATCAATGCAGGGCTTAAAACAGTGCTTGTTAAAACCGGCGAAGCCGGTAAAGACGGAAAGTACCCGGTAAAAGCGGATTTTGAAGCTGATAACCTGGCTGATGCAGTTGACATAATTCTTAATGCCAACAATTTGTCATAATAATTGAGATTACTAATTCATATACTGAATTTATTAATTGCAGTAAACAATAATAAATATACAAGGTGAGAATAGTGGATTTTAGAAATGATATTCGCAGCTACATAGCCTGCGAGATTGAAACATTAAACAAACTTGATATTGATGCAATAAATGATGCATTAAACCTGATTTTAGAAACGCATGAGAACCATAAGCGCGTTTTTGTATTTGGTAATGGCGGAAGCTCTGCAACCGCATCGCATTTTTATAATGATTTTGTAAAAGGATTATCTGAGGATATCGCGAATAAATTCCGCTTTCACTGCCTTAACGACAATATCCCAACAGTCATGGCGATTGCAAATGATATCGGATTCGAAGAAATATTCCGTTATCAGTTAAGAGGCGTCATTGAACCGGGCGACATCGTGCTTGCAATTTCCGGCAGCGGCAATTCTAAGAACATAGTCAATGCAGTCGAATATGCAAAATCGCAGGGCAACAAAATCATCGGACTAACAGGCTACTTAGGCGGTAAACTCATGGAACTAAGCGACATATCGCTTCATGCACCCGTTAACAGCATGCAGGTAACAGAAGATAACAGAAGATATCCACATGATTTTCGATCACCTTATGATGAGCGTGCTCTACATGCATCTTAGCGGCAGAAATCATCTTGGAGGAAATCTATAACTGACGAGAGAGAAATTGATATATGTTAATGAAAATATAAATGTTATGAAATCACTTAAGAATAAGAAAAATTTAATCAAGCGAATTAACGTGTTATCGGAAATACTGTTAATTTTTGCTATGTACTGGCTGGCAACTTTTCTCAGGTATGTACTTCCGTATGGCAAGGCATTCTCAATTCTTGACAGTGTTCAATTTGTTATCCTTGCGTTGGTGTTCACAACATCAATGGTGCTTGTAACATACTTATCCGGAGCATATTTTACGTTTCATATTGAGGGAATATTTACAGAATTTGCCAAAGTAGCCGCATCTACTTTTGTTGGAATAGCCGCAGACTGTGTCATCATATATATTTTCAGATTAGAACAGTTTTCGAGAGTATTGCTGTTTTACTTTGCTGTACTTTCATTTGTGTCAATTTTCATTAAGCGAATTGTAGTTGACAAACTGATAAAATACTATGATAAAAAGTATGAAGTAAAAAGCAATGTGCTGATGATTGGCTCAGGAAGAACTGCACTTTTATTTTATAGAACTGTTCTCGAAAAGAGATATAAAAATCTTAGCCTATTCGGTTATATTGCAGACAATGAGAACAAGAAAATCCCATCATACAAGGGGAATAAGGATATTATCAGAAAACTGCTAGATGGAAATGACATTGAAATAATTATAATTGCAGATGAGAGCATTTCCAGAGAAGAAATAAAAGACATAGTTATTATTGCTACTCATCATAACATAAGAGTGGAAATAATCCCTGAATTCTCGGATTTTATGCCATCAAAGAATGCCGTAATATCAATGGAAGGCAATTATCTGCTCGAACTTACTGCTCTTGATACGTGTGAAATAATGGGCGTTAACATAAGCGTCACTAATATGGAGAAGACAGTAAATAAGATTAAGGATAATCTTAAAGAGTGGAGTGGTAAATACATATGTGTCTCTAATGTCCATACTACTGTTACCGCATCAGAAGATAACAACTACAAAACTATTCAGAATAAAGCTGTAATTGCGCTTCCTGATGGAGGACCACTATCTAAGTTCAGTAGGGAGCAAGGTTATGAAGGAGCCAGTCGTGTGACGGGCCCTGATCTTATGCAAAGAATACTTAAGGAAAGTGCAGAAAACGGCTGGAAGCATTACTTTTATGGCTCTACGCAGGAAACACTTGATAAGCTTAAGAGTGTAATTAATAAGAGGTATGAAGGCACTATTATATGTGGCATGATGTCACCACCATTTAGACCATTAACTGTCGCAGAAGATGAACAAATTATAAAAGAAATTAATGAAGCAGGCCCGGATTTCATATGGGTCGGTCTTGGCGCACCTAAGCAGGAGATCTGGATGGCGGCCCATGAGAACAGAGTCAAGGGCCTTATGATAGGTGTAGGTGCTGCATTCGATTATGAAAGTGGCAACATAAAACGCGCCCCAAAATGGATGCAAAAAAGAAATTTGGAATGGCTTTACAGACTAATGCAGGACCCTAAAAGATTATTTACAAGATATATTAGTACAAATACTAAGTATTTGATATGGAAGTGCAAGAATGGTTGGAAATGATATTACTTGCAGTAGCGTTAAGTAAGCACGTTATTTTTCGTGGAGAAATCATGCATGATTGAGATATTGATAATGTGAATGAAGAGGAATATCTAAATCATCTTACGTGATGGTTAGTGGAGGCATAGTGTTGACATGAACCGTGCAGTAATAGTATGTGGTGCGAAAATTAAAGATTATGAATTTGTAAGCTCCTTCTTTTCAGAAGGAGATTTCTTTATATATTGCGATAG
>SFNX01000076.1 GCA_004552595.1 Lachnospiraceae bacterium
GCAGAGAATGCAGGTCTTTTTGCAAATCTGTTCTACTATAACGAAAATACCGGAGAGATGGAATTTATCTGTTACGATGAGATTGCAGCGGATGGAACGGCAGATCTTACATTTACTCACGCTTCTGATTATGCAATTGTAATTGACACAGAGCCGATGGATAGTGTATCAGATGGCGAAGTATTAAATGGAGAAACTGATTCTGATGAAGAAATATCTACAATAGAAAATGATAAGAAGGATACACAGGATGTCACAGAAGCAGATAGTAAAACATGGAATCCATGGTGGGTTATCATAATCTGCATTGTGGTAATTGTAATCACTCTTGGAGCATTCATTGTAATAAAGAAAAAGAAATCAGAAGATCTAAATAATTAATTATTTTAGGGTGGGGTCAGATGACCCCGCCTTTTTATTTTGACTATAATGACTGGTCTTTCTTTGACTGTGTTTTATCATCCTCACGTGCTTCTTCCTGAATGTGAGATTGCATGGATTCAGCAGCGCCTTTACCAATGTATTCATTTAGTGTAGATAATGCTGATTCAAGATTTTTTAAGTCTTTTTCGTGCTGTTTCCATGTAGATGTAAGAGAAACTTTTTTGTCTTCCATAAGGCTGTAACCATCAGTCATTGTATGGTAATTCATCTTGGAAGGTATTATGCCAAACTTGTCATTTAATACATGTTCTGCAGCATAGAAAAGAGTAAGTTTTGTATCATGCTCTCTGTAATATCTGTCAGGATCCTTAGAGCGAAGCATTGCATTATGATACCTTAGGTTATCCTTATAAATCTCTGCATAATGAAGAATCTCTGATGCAGTTTTCATCTTTTTTTCAAGTTCAACAAGAGAAGATTTTGTTTCTTTTATGAGTAACATCTTTTCAGAAATTGCTTCCTCAATATCCTTTATTTTATTAACCGAAGCGTAGGCATGAGCTGCAGCTTTCAGGTTAGAAACATTTGCCCAGCGAAGCAGGGAAGGAGAGGAGAGCATCTTATCTGTTGATGTATCAATGAGTGTTTGGCGAGGATCTTTTGTGATATCTTTAGGAGTCCTTTTTATGATATCATCCATGGATTTAATCTTAATATCATCTGAAGTTTGAGGCCTTTTTGGAAAAGGAGTTTTTCTTATCTTTTCTTTTGATTTATTCCTATCAATCCTATCCTTTATCTTTTCTTTGGTATAGGATTCACCAAGTGACCTTGCTGAACCACGAATGAAATTTTTGTTATCCATAGGGCGAAACGATATGTATTTTGGTGAATCAACAGAAAGATTTTCACCCTTTATTTCATAGCCCTTTGCTTTCATGAGTTCAAGAAAGTTTTCATATGATGAAGCAATGGAAACGATAGAATCAATATCATCAGTAAGCCGTTTCTTATATGAAGTATTCTCTTTGCCGGATGCCCATTCATTGTATTTGACACCCCGCTTTTTACCGACATTTATGATAGAAAGATTATGTTCCATACAAAGCTTGTCACTAAGGTGTCTTATGTGATGATAACTTCGTTTATTGTCATCATATTTTCTGTGATGAATGTTATCAGCTGCACAGAAAATGATATGGTTGTGTATGTGCTCATGATCAATATGTGTTGCAAGTATATAGGAATATTGTCCATTTAGTAAACGTTCAGCTAGCTCTTTACCAATGGCATGCGCTTCATCATAAGATACTTCACCGGGCATAAAAGATTGTATAAGATGATATGCTTTGTTTGGTCCTGCACTTATGGTTTTCTTAAGAGCAAAATCAAACTCAATGTCAGCTGATTCCGGAGAACAGGCATAGGAATCAACGAGCATTTTCTCATCCGTCTTGTCGGGATTTGTGATGTATGCTATTGCCTTGTTAACGGTTGCTTTAATAGCATGGATCTTTGTATATGCCATATCTTATCCATCATCTCCTTTACCTGTTTTATATCATCGGCAGTAGCGACATCAAAAGTATTTGCCTTTCTGGCAATCTGATTTATGTTGTTATTAATCTGTGATAATGCTCTGTTGTACTGCTTAAGTTCTGAGTAATCTATTTCATAAACAAAGCTGTAGACAATAAGGTTTCGTATGTATGAAGAGCGACTAGGAAGACCCGAAGCTTTCCATTTAGCTTCAAGAAGTACTTTCTCATCATTGCTTAAAAAGAATTTGAATTCATTATTCCGCGTTCGATTTTTACTCATGTGATTAAATTCCTTTCGTATAGTTAAGGGGTCCGGGGATATCCCCGGGTAATAACAAAATGATGCGTATAAATAATAGGAAGAAACGCATTCATTTTGTTGGGTGTGGGAACACACCCAGTGCTTGCTATTCCTTTGCACAATTCCCGTAGGGAATGTGCATCTGACTGTATAGGAAGATAAAAAAAGACTGTGTACAGGCATAGTATCCCGTGCAACAGTCTGAATTGGTCGATATGTTTAACTGTGTTATCCGACCACTATTGTAAATGATTGAAGCGGTAGCGTGCAAGTACTGAATTTAGACAGACGCATCTTTTATGCTTTTCCTATGCAGCAAACAGTAATGCAATATTTGGGGGAAAGCATTATTTCAGCAATAACCTTGAAACGGCAAATATATATTGATATTACAGACATCCATTTACATGGGTGTCTTTTTTTATACTACTACAATAAATTGGAGTAGTCCTGCCACGGATAATTGACATATGCATTCCTCTGAAAAAAAGGAGGGTGCAAATGCGACATTGGAAAGGAACATAAGTTCAGTATTTTTTCATAAAGCAACAGAAGTGGTCAATAAAGCAAATGTCATACAAAAAATCTTTGACTACAATGAAATCAGGAGAGATGCGATGAAAAAATATTTTACAACCGAGGAAGTTAAGGCTATCGGTCCTCGAATAAGAAAACTTCTTGATGAGAATGGAATTTCAGTTGCTGAAGCGGCAGGCGAGCTTGGTATAGAAGTAAGTTATTACTACAGAATGTTAAAAGGTACCAGGCCAATGACAATTGATAATCTTATTGCTCACTGCATGTATCTTGATGTGAGCTTAGGCTATCTACTTGCCGGAGATGAAAGCTTATATTGGGATGATAAGAATAATGTTGTTCCGGGAGAGATTGAAATTCTTATTGAAAAAGTTGTTTCTTCTATAGAAAATCTGGATGCACATAGACGAGCTGAGAAGGCTGCAAAATTGGGGCACAGATTTTCTGAAATGATTGAGAAGATGAACTGATATTTCGTCTCTCAGATAAAGCACACAAGGGGAAGCAACAGCCTCTTGTGTGTTTTTATGGGTGATGAAGGTATTGTCGATATTAACACAACAATACATCCCTTTTGGTCGGGGGAACATATCACGAACAATCGCTCATAATGTGTTATCCACACAACTGAACCTTGAAAACTAAATATGAAAGTTCGCAGGACGTACAAAAGAGTTAGCTTGCTAAGAGGCTGTGCGATGATATGAGCGTGGCTGTTCTGGTTAGTGGCAGTGAAGGCCTGCCATGGCGATGATCCTTTTGATAATAATGATACACATTCTTAAAGAATCCCATTTACGACGAGGCGGTGCAAGACCGGTGTGAATCGTGAACCTGATGATTACCTGCGAATCTATTTTTGTCTGTCAATAAAAGTGCATTTATAATTATTGATTTTCCACCCAATGAGTGGTACAATACAAACCACTCAATGAGTGGAAAGGAGGTATTAATATGGTAGATAGAAATTCAACAACAGAAGAACTGGCATCATACCTTTATGAGTTACGTTCAAAGACTTCTATGAATAGAAGAGAGTTTGCGGAATACTTTGGTATTCCATTAAGAACTGTAGAGGAATGGGAAGCAGGTAGAAGAAGAATCCAGGATTATCTTTTAAGATTAATTGAGTACAAACTCCGTATGGAAAATTTGATCTAAAATGCATTTTTACTGGCAGATAAGCCAAGAGAAAATCATATAGCGAAAGGAGCACATAAATGGTAGAAAACAAGTTTAAGTACAAACGAATTGAAGCTGCATGTGAAATATTTGGATGTGGCAGAAAGAAGATGAGGCAGATGGCTTTGGATGCAGGTGCCTTATACAAAATTGATAAAACTCTTCTTATAGATATAAAAAAGGTAGAGGATTATATTCAGGAATTTTTTCTTGTAACTGAATAATCTAATTTCTTATTATAGAAGGAGAAACAGGCTGGATAAATTTGTGTTGGATAATCGTATTACAAATATTATTGACTTATTGTAATACATAAAATATAATGGTATTAGTAACGGAGGTATAATATGGCGAGAACAGGAAGACCGAAGACCGGGAAGCCTAAGGAGCACATCCTTAGTTTCAGGTTAAAGGAAGAAGAATTTAGCCAGATTAAAGAATATGCCGCTCGTTATAACATGACCATGACTCAGATTATTGAGGAAGCTGTTAAAGATTATTTTAATAAACAGCAGACACAGAATTAGTTCAGTGTAGAGTCTCTTTCTTGCTTGAAAGGAGCATATTAATGGCAAAAGCAAGAAAAGATCCTAAGGGCAGAGCCCTTAGAACCGGAGAGACTTATCGGAAGTATGATGGTATGTATGTCTACAAGTACACAGATCCCTTTGGAAAGAAGTCCTATGTTTATTCAAAGAATTTGAGTAAGCTGAGAGAAAAAGAGGAGCAACTTAAGAGGGATCAGCTTGATGGACTTGACTTGTATACGATGAGAATAGCAACCATAAACTTTGTGTTTGACAGGTACATCTCATCAAAAACAGAACTAAGGTCAACGACCTTTTCAAACTATATGTATACATACGATCACTTTATTAGAGAAGAGTTTGGTACACGAAAAATAGCAGAAGTAAAATTCTCTGATGTACTGCAGTTTTACAAGCATCTGGTAGATGACAAAGGACTTGCAATTGGAACACTTGAAAATGTGCATACAGTATTGCACCCCACCTTTGAATTAGCTGTGAGGGATGATATCATAAGAAATAATCCTTCGAATGGTGTAATGGCTGAGATGAAAAAGAAATGGGGCAGAAGTACTGGTGTCAGACATGCACTGACAATGGAACAGCAGGAAGCCTTCATGAGGTGTCTTGACATGCCGGAGCACGTAAGATGGAGACCTATCTTCACAGTATTGCTTGGTACCGGATGTCGTATAGGAGAGGTAATCGGACTTCGCTGGGAAGACATTGATATGGAGAACAGATTGATTAATATCAATCATGCTGTTACATATTATCCCAGAAAAAAGGATTCATATGTATGCGAGTTCGAGGTGTCGTTACCAAAGACCGAAGCAGGAGTAAGAACTGTTCCGATGCTCCCGGCGGTATATGATGCTTTCCTTGAAGAAAAGGAACTGCAGGAAGTTCTCGATATTTGCTGCGATGTTGAACTGAATGGAATGAGCAATTTCATTTTCTGTAATCGGTTTGGCAAGTTGCATAATCCTCAGGCTCTCAACAGAGTAATTAAGAGAATAACAGAGGATTACAATACTGCAGAAGTGGTAAGAGCAAAAAGAGAGAAAAGAGAACCTATTCTCATTCCACACTTTTCGTGTCATCACTTGAGACACACATTCTGTACAAGGTTTTGTGAAAACGAAACAAACGTAAAAGTGATTCAATCCGTGATGGGGCATGCAGATATATCAACAACGTTGAATATATATGCTGAAGCCACAGACCGCGCGAAGAAAGAATCATTCGAAAATCTGGCACGCAACTTAGATGTATTTGGTAATAAAAAGAAAGAGTCCTGATCATCTAGGTGCAACTTTTCGGTAGCAACTGCTACCAATGTGCAACTTTTGTGATAATAATAGGGTCACATAAGAACAACATGTAATAGTCGGAAAAATACGGAATGCCGTAAGGACGCTGAATGGCATATAACGAATAAAAAAGGCGTTTTTTCGGCAAATTTCCCGACCATGAAATCTCTTGACGGAGCTTCTAAGAAGGCTGCATCAACGGAAGTTAAGATTGAAGAGAAGATTGACTTTTCTAAGGTTGAAATAGAGCCTTTATTTGCTGATTTTGTTGATTTTGAAACTTTCTCGAAGTCAGATTTCAGAGCTGTCAAGGTTAAGGACTGCGTGGCAGTTCCAAAGTCGAAGAAGCTTTTACAGTTCACATTAGATGACGGAACAGGAACAGACAGAACAATCCTTTCAGGAATACATGAATATTATGAGCCGGAAGAATTAGTGGGAAAAACACTCCTCGCTATTACAAATCTGCCACCAAGGGCAATGATGGGAATCGATTCATGTGGAATGCTCATTTCAGCAGTTCATAGCGAAGAGGGCGCAGAAAAGTTAAACCTTATCATGCTTGATAACCGCATCCCGGCCGGTGCAAAGATGTATTGATTTAGAAAATTAGTATTTTCTAATCTGAATGATAATATAATGATTAAATAAAATAGGAATGTTTAATGCCACAAATCAAGAAATCTTGGTTTGTGGCATTATTAATATGTATTTTATTTATGAGTGATTTGAAAAAATAAATAGACAAATATGGCATATTGATATATAATAAAAACATTAAAAAGACAGAAATGGCGTGATATTATGAATAACAAAAAAGATTATCAGGAATATATTAAAGAATTAGGTCAAAAAATAAAGACATATAGAATCATGAAAGAAATGTCTCAGCAGGATTTGGAGGATAAAACAGGTGTTTCTAAGAGAAGCATATCCAGATTAGAACAAGGAGAATCTGTTCAGGTTGATAATTTGTTCAAAATACTTTTGGCATTAGAGCTTGGAGATAATATAGAATTATTGGTTCCAGATCAAACGAAAAGACCAAGTTTTTATCTTGAGAAAACAGCGGATAAACCGAAAAGAGTCCGTAAAAAAATTAAAAGAAGCGAATTTAAATGGGGGGATGAACAGTGAATACTACAGCAGAAGTGTATTTGTGGGGGACACGAATAGGAATTATTCATCAGGATATTGAAAAGTCGTATGCTTCTTTTGAATATGATAAGGACTTTATAAAAAGTGGAATAGAAGTGGCTCCGCTTCGTATGCCGCTTGCCGGAAATATATATGAATTTCCCGGAATGGTCGGCGAACCATTTTATGGAATGCCAGGTCTTGTAGCAGATTCGCTTCCTGATAAATTCGGTAACGCAGTCATAGAACAGTGGCTTATGTCATTAGGAAAATCATTATCTGATTTTACAGCAATCGATAGGTTATGTTATACGGGAAAGCGCGGAATGGGTGCACTAGAATATGTACCGGCAAGTACTGATATAAAGGATATAGATGAAAATATCAATGTGAAAGAGATGGTAAAGTTTGCATCAGATATATTAGCTAATAGAGAAGATATATCTTTGAAATCAGATGATAATCTAACATATGCACAGCTTGTTCAGGTTGGAAGCTCCGCAGGAGGAGCCAGAGCAAAAGCAGTTATTGCCTGGAATGAGGAGACTAACGAAGTAAGGTCCGGACAAACACAGGTGGGTGCGGGATATGATTATTGGCTAATGAAGTTTGATAATGTTTCAAAAAATGGTGATCATGGTCTTGAAGATAAGCCAGAATATACTTTAATAGAATATGCTTATTATCTTATGGCAAAAAAGGCCGGAATAACAATGAATGAGTGCAGGATATATGAAAGCGAAGGGGATCATCATTTTATGACAAAGCGTTTTGATCGTGTGGATGGCAAAAAGCTTCATATGCAGTCTCTGGGTGCTTTGTCACACATTAGCTATCAGGAGCCGGGAGTATGCGGATACGAGCTGGCTGCTATGTACATGAAGGAACTGGGCATTTCTTATAAAGAGATTGAACAGTTTTATCGTAGGATGGTTTTTAATTGTCTCGCTGTTAACCAGGATGATCATGTTAAGAATATCTCGTTTATTATGGATAGAACCGGTAAATGGTCACTTTCACCGGCATATGATATTACCTTTTCGTACAATCCTACAAATAAATGGCTTAGGGCTCATCAGATGTCAGTAAATGGAAAGACTTTGGGAATAGGTTATCCAGATTTAATGGAGGCTGGTAACAAAATGGGAATAAAGGCACGTCGTTGCAGCAATATTATCAGTGAAGTTGAAGCGGCAATTGCCGAATTCCAGGTAATTGCTAATCAGGTTAATATAAAAGAAAAGACATTCGAATATATTAACAAGGTTATTAATGAGAATAAAATTTTGAAGTAGC
>SFNX01000201.1 GCA_004552595.1 Lachnospiraceae bacterium
GTAAATGAAGCATTGTCAAAGATTTTCATACAGCTTCATATTACAGAGCACACAGGACGAGGAATCCCACAAATAACAAGCGTTTATGGGCGTGATAATGTTCGAATTAATGAAAATAATATTGTCGTAACAATTCCTTTTGATAGACTGGAAGATGGGACTTATGCATCAGTAGATACAGAGAATGCACCAGTTAAATCTGAAAATGTACCAGTTGATGTACCAGTTAAGTTAAAAAATGTACCAGTTAATGAAGTTGGCGAAGATATTCCGTTAGAAGAGAAAGTTTTGCAATTTTGTTATGAGCCAAAAGGAATATTGGAAATATGTGAGTACTTGGGATATAAGGATAAGAGAAGCGTTAGAAAAATTATAGATCCATTATTGAAACTAGGACGCCTTGCAATGACTGTTCCAGATAAACCAAATAGCAGGAATCAAAAGTATATTTCGATTAAATAATGTGACCAGCGGAATGCTTTTAATGCGTGGTGATCGCGCATGATACCATGCATGTTACCACGCATGAAGAGTGCCGAAGATATGCCGGAAATGTGCTGAAGATTATTGCAGGACACAAGTTAGGACTCAAGCTGGGCTCAAGCTAGAGCTCAGGCCAGTGCTCAAGCTGATGTGCTTTTATCGCTTGGAATTACAGAAAATAAGCGATAAAACAAGCGAACAAAAACAATCGAATAAAACAAACGATAAAAGGCGCCGATTATTTTAGAAAAATATAGGAATTACCAAACTTGAGTGCATAAGCCATAAAGTTGAGTGCTGATGGGGATACTGGTGGCATAGTAGCAGTTGAATGCTTCCGTCCACAGAAAGAGTTGCCCTTCGACCTATTCCCACAAACCTAAAAATTCCTTGGATATATTTCCTATAACAGCACTTACTCATATCCATTTTTGACATCCAATCACGCCTCACAGTCAGTTGAAGCAGTGGATTGGTTGTAGGGATAACTTGTGGAGTAGCCTTAGGCAAAATCTAAAGTGCAATTCAAGGTGCAAAAATTGCACTTTGAAATATTAACGGAAACATATCAAATCAAAAGACATCAATCCTGTATTGAGGTCATGAGCAGGCTGATCATGAAATACGGTCTGGGTTTACTTGAAAAGATGGATCAGGAAAGACTAAGGAGTCTGATTAGTGCCGAGATAGAATCCAGCGTGAACAAGGATAGATTTTCAGCCTGTATGCTCGGATACTGTAAGCTTATGTCGGACAGAAAGTAAAGAGGCAAATGATACGACAGTTTCATGATAAATATGCGGATTTTCACCTTTCACGCATTGCGAAATAAGGTGTAATGTGGCATATTATCTTTAGCGCAGTGCGTGGAGGTAAAGATCATGAATATAGCAGAGAAAATAACAGAACTTCGTGAAAGTGTCGGTGAGAATAGATACGAGTTTTCGGAACAGCGCACTCCGCCGCAGTATATCCCCCGGCTGATCGAGTACCAGCTGAAGTATGAGGAACTGGTAAAGAAGGGAAAGAAAGGCTAAACGCATCAATTTCGATAAGTTTAACTTTAACCGTGTGTGATTCGAGGCGGTTAGAAAGGAAACTATATTATGGGAAACGCAATCAAAAAAGATGTAATTCATGCAGAAGGCATAGATATAGGAATATACACAAGTGACTATGAAAATGAGTTTATATCATTAACAGATATAGCGAAGAAAAAGGAAGGAGAGTATCCGGGATATGTTATACAGAACTGGATGCGGAATAGAAGTGTGATATCCTTTATTGGCCTATGGGAGGCGTTGCATAATCCGAATTTTAATTGCCTCGAATTCGAGGCAATTAAAAATGAGGCTGGTGATAACGGATTCGTTATGACACCAAAGAGATGGATTGAATCGACTGGAGCTATAGGAATTATAAGTAAACAGGGAAGATATGCGGCAACATTTGCGCATCGTGATATAGCTTTTGAGTTTGCATCATGGATTTCACCGGAATTCAAGCTATATATTATAGAGGACTACCAGCGCCTAAAGAAAGATGAGAACAGCCGTCTGTCTCTTAACTGGAATCTCAATCGTGAGATAGCCAAGCTTAATTATCGTATACATACTGATGCAATAAAGGATTACTTAATTCCACCGGAGCTTACGCCGGAGCAGATTGGATACAAATACGCAAATGAAGCCGATATGTTGAATGTCGTATTATTTGGTAAAACAGCAAAACAGTGGAGAGACGCTAATCCCGAAAAAAAAGGGAACATCAGAGATGAAGCTAACCTTAACCAGCTCCTTGTGCTTGCAAATATGGAAAGCTATAATGCGATACTCATAGGTCAGGGCAAAACTATGTCCGAGCGTATTGTACTACTGAGAGAGCTTGCAGTTAAACAGATGGAGACACTTTCCGTAGTAAACATGGATAATCTCAAGCGACTGCCGGGAGGTGATTCCGAGTGAATAAGCAAAAGAAATGCTACATCTACACCCGTGTATCCACGGAGATACAGGTGGACGGGCATAGCCTGGACGCACATATATACATAATAGAAATGTAGATGTGAACAATGATACCGCCAGTTTTGAGCAGGCTCTTGTGGACTTGGATCAATTGGTGCAGCACAGATTATATCCCTGGAAGAAACCGATATGTATAGTTGCAGGGATGTATATTCGATTCAAATCGCAGATAATAAAGCCGAATTTCCAGACTATGATAGAAGACATGGAAATAAAGCAAAAAATGGTTGGTATCGATATGATACAAGGTTTGGAATACCGGTTTATAGTGAATTGGGCGAAATTGAAAGATATAATATTTTTAGAGCAAGAATGCTAGTTCGTTGTGATGAAAATAACAAATTATTTCTATATGATGTTGTGCAAATAAAAAAGGAAACGAGCACGCCGCTTGAGTAAAAACTGTACGGTAGAAAACTTCGTTCCCTTTTGTAGATACTCTATCAAATAAGAGAATTGTTGTTAATCCGAATATTCGAAAGTGTTTGCACATACCACAGATATCAAGACGGTCAGACTTTTAGCATATTATATTCGAATGGAAAATATGTTGAAGGAAGAGGAGGAAGGGTATGTCGAAGAATAGAATTATAACAGTACAAGATATCCCTATCACAGTGTCGGAAGCGGATATTGATGACTATATTTGCATTACAGATATGGCTACTGCTAAATCGGATAGCTCAAGAGCAGCTGATGTGATAAAAAATTGGTTAAGAAATAGAAATA
>SFNX01000202.1 GCA_004552595.1 Lachnospiraceae bacterium
ATGATGGGAAAATATAAACCTATGAATTTAGTTGATCAAGCTTTAGTTGCCATGGATTAATTAAGAAAGTCGACTTGTTCGTTGACTTTTTATGGGAGTAATTATTATGGAAAGAACAACTATTGAGAATATTATTGCAACTTCACTAGAAGAAATCTCTCTATTAGTAACCGAGGGAAAATGCAGATCTAGGATTATAATGCCTTTTTATCGGACTAAGGCAGAAAATGAAGATACCATACGATATTCAGAGCAAGAATTGAAACAAATATTCCTTAATCTTCTATGTAACAATACGTCTTTTTTTTATTCTGTAGAAACACCTTCTGAATATGTTTATTCTTTTAGTAATTCAGAGCAACCACAAATAAAAAAATTGAAAGAAGAGGATGATCATTATGAGTCCGCAAGGTTTGATGTGAGTTTATATAATACCGCAAATCCCAAAGATTTGATGTGTCATATTGAATTTAAGCATGAGAATGCAGATGAGAAAGAGATTGGTAAAGATTTGTTAAAATTAACAAATGAATTTGGAAATTATAATAAGAACTTTTTTGTACACTATATTGTACGAAAATCCAATCAATGGATAACATCAACATTTCCGAGTGTAATAAAAATGAAATAGTCAAGAAAAGTGCAGTCCCAAATACCCCTTAAATTAAGCTGCTATTAACATAGCTGTTTTTGACAGCCTGTATTTTGTTGGAGGAAGACCTCCGTTTACAGTGCTGATTCTTACAGTATTGTAGTAAGCGAAAATGTATCTCCAGACTTCTTTTTTTACTTCCTCGACTGTCATTTTCGTCGTGTTCATCTGGTAGATTTTTTCCTTTTTAAGGGTTGCGAAAAAACTTTCCATCCTGCAGTTGTCGTAGCACTTTCCAACATCGCTCATGCTCTGGACAATGTGCAGCTGTCCAAGAACTTTCTTGTAAGCTTTGCTTGTGTACTGACTGCCTGCATCACTGTGGCAGATAATTCCGCTTTTCGGGTTTCTGTTCTTCCATGCCTCCGTTACAGCCTTTATGCAAAGCTGCTTTTTCATATTTGTATCCATTGCACAGGATACAATCTCGCCACCACAGCAGTCCATTATTGGTGCAATGTAAAGTTTTGCATCCATGCAATGTACTTCTGTTATGTCTGTCAGCCATTTCTGGTTCGGCAGTTCCGCCGTAAAATCACGGTCGATAATATTTGCAGGTCTCTGAGCCTTTTTGTCGGCTTTTGTTAGTCCGTCAGGGCTTCTGTTGCTTTCGTGAATCAGGTTTCCGAGCTGCATTGCACGCTTTACAGTGGAATACGACCGTTTTATTCCTTTTTGTTCTAATGCAAGCTGCATCCTTTCAATTCCGTAATTGTGGTTGTCGGGATGCTCATCAAGGATTTTATAGATTTCTTCAAGCAGCTTTTGTGCGGCCGCTTTCTTGTCTCTGTTCCTGATCCATTTGTAATAGCCTGTTTCACTGACCGGAAGTGTCCTGCAGTATTCTTTTACTGAATATTTGCTGTATTCAAATTTTTTCATGTAAAAGATATATGCAAACAAATCTGCTTTCTTTATTTCTTCCGGTCTAGTGCGAAAAAACCGAGGGCATCCTTCAGTATGTCGTTGGCTTTTTTCAACTCTGCAATTTCTTTCTGCAGCTCCTCGACAGTTTTGGGTTCTGCAGTTGATTTTTCTTTTTCAGTCTTTGTTTTTCTTTTCTTTCTCCAGTCAATTAATGTTGCGTAGTTTATGCCCAGCTGCTGCGCTGTCTTCTTTGGTCCAATCTCATCTGAAAGCGAAATTGCTTCTTCCCTGAATTCTCTGCTGTACCTTTGCATTCGAAATACCTCTCTTTATTTTCGTATAATTTTAGGTATTTTTCGACTGCACTTTTATTGTATCCATCCAAATAATTTTAGGTATTTTTCGACTGCACTTTTATTGTATCCATCCAAAGCTCTTTCTTCATGTTTGTGTCCATGACCAGAGAAATGACTTCTATTGTTAGTGCCAGGCGATTTTGACCATTCTGGGACAGGCGAAAAAAGCCAAAAAGTGACAAGAGAAAATGACCAAAAATCTCATCTTACACCTCTAATTATTCGATTTCCTGAAGACTGTCAGAAACAGTTTTTACCTTTCTTGTAGTCAGATTAAAAGCTTCGCGGTTCTGGCCACGGTGACTTGAACCAGAAAAGTTGAAAATCATTACATCATCAAAGATTCTGTCCATTGCACACTTGAGCGTTTCTTCTTCTGCAAAGCACTGCTTCCAGTATTTGGGCTGCTTGTTGCTTGTGAAGATAATGTTGTAACTGCCTTCCTTGTTGTAACGGCGGTCAATCATATCAAAGAAGAGCCTTGTGTTTTCAACATCAAAATTGCAGTAGCCGACTTCATCAATTATAAGACATGACGGCTTTACAAGAGAACTAATGACTCTGTTTTCACGCCCATACTTTCTGGCTTCCGTAAACATATCGTTCAGTTCAGTTATTTTCACGAAGTATGTCTTCATCATTCTTCTGCAGCACTCTAAAATGAGTGCGTAAAACGACACAGAAAAAGGAGCAGATTTAAGGTGTAAACAGCCGATAAATTAAGCAAGGCGGTTAGCACATGGCAAAGAAACGAC
>SFNX01000203.1 GCA_004552595.1 Lachnospiraceae bacterium
TATAAGTATATTCCTTCAAAATGAAATATAATTTAAAAATGGAAGTGTAGCAAAACAACAGTATTCATGATTTGTGTATCATAATTACATTTTGGGAGAAATTATGGCAGATATCAGAGAAGATGGCTCGGAAATATTTCACTATGAAATACCTGATTTTCCGCTGTCAATAAAGAAAAATTATATACCGGCAAATATTGAATTTCCTGAACTTTCAATTCACTGGCATGAGGAAATTGAGATTACATACGTTATTTCGGGCAGTGTAGACCATCAGCTCAACGGAAAGCGCGTAAAGCTCAATGCGGGAGAGGCGATTTTTATCAATTCAAAGCAGCTTCACCTGATACAGTCTGACAAAGTCGACTGCGAGCTTTACTGCCTAATATTCAATCCTACATTGCTTTGTGCGTCAAACTACATTGCCGGTAAGTACGTAGTGCCGATTATTGAGAACGAAAATCTCGATTATTTCTACCTAAAGGATGAAAATGAAGCGCATAAACCGGTACTTGATGCAATAATAAAAATCCATGAACTTAAGGGCGACGACAAATTTGAATTAAAGTCACTAGAAATACTTCTTGGGTTGTGGCGGTCGCTTTTTGCTATTTTGCCTAAGATTAAGGCAAACGAGGTCGTTGTCAACGAGGACTTAAACAAGGTTAAAAAGATGCTTTCGCTTGTGCACAGGAATTATGCGGAAAATATCGGACTTGAGCAAATCTGCGCCGCCGGGAACGTCGGCAAGACAAAGGGTACAGATTTGTTCTATAGGTTTGTCAATATGACGCCGGTCGAGTATTTGATCAATTATCGCATCGAGGTCGCATCGAATATGCTGCTTGACACGACGGATTCGGTGACGGATATTGCGATGGCGGTCGGCTTTTCGGAGAGCAGCTATTTCGCGCGGACGTTTAAGAGCAAGATGGGAATGTCGCCGCTTAAATACAGAAAAACTCGTCGATAAAGCGTGAGTGAGTGATGCTTGGCTAGAGGATGAAGGGTAAATCACGATTGGTTTACATAAAAATAGAACAGCGGAGTTAAATTACAGTGTTATCTATCAAGGAAAAATTGAATACAAATTTTTGTCGAGATAAGGAAAAATTGAATACAAATTGTTGTCGAGATAAGGGAAATAAAGGAAAACTAACTACATATTTATATGTGTACAAGGTTCAGATCCTTAAGAGCCTCGCCTACAAATTTGACGTGTACGGGAACATAATTATGCAGACGATAATCATGATCGCCACGGCATTTTTTTGGAAGGCTCTGTTCAAAAATGCCGAAAGTATGGGCGGTGTGAGCGTCGATACCATGTTGACTTATACGGTCATTTCGTCGATGATCTCCGTCGTTCTAATTACAAACGTCGAGTGGAGAATCACCGAAAGCGTCCAAACCGGCGCAATCGCAATCGATTTAATGCGCCCTGTGAACATATTTGGAGTATTCTTCGCGGAAAACTTAGGCAGCGTTACGGCACTCTTTTTCCAAAATCTGCTCCCGATATTCATAATCGGAAGCCTGTTCATCAAACTGCCGGTGCCGCGCAGTGCGTCTGAATTAATGCTTTTCCTTATAAGCCTCGTTCTTGCGTTCTTCATAAACTGGTACCTGAGCGTGATTTTTGGCATGTTCAGCTTTAAGGTCATCGAAATGTCCGCTCTTATCCAGGTAAAAAAGCACCTTGTCAGGCTACTCTCAGGCTCAATGATTCCGCTGTGGTTCTTTCCAAATTGGCTTAGGGGTGTGCTTGAAATATTGCCGTTTCCATATATTTATCAGCTGCCGCTTAGCATTTATGTCGGGCATTACACGAGTGAGTCGCTTGTAAGAGGGCTTATTATCCAGATACTGTGGGTCATGGCTCTATTTTTAATTGAGACGCGGCTTGAGAAGCAGGCGATAAAGCATGTGATGGTGCAAGGAGGGTGAGGAAAATAAAACAGATTCTATTTTATCTTGATGTTTCGCTTACATATATAAAGCAGGCATTTTTAACTGTAATTGAATATCCTGCAAGCATTATTGGATGGCTTATTTCAAACCCGATTCAGTTTATTGTAGGGTTTGCAACGATAAGATTTGTTGTGCAGCAATTTGGTCATATCAACGGCTGGGACTACGGTCAGCTGGCGGTTTTATACGGCTTGTCGGTAATTTCGCATGGACTGTCGATGATATTCTTTGTTCAGGGCTGGTTCATGGGATTTTATGTGATAGAAGGCGACTTTGACAGGTTTTTGACACGTCCGATGAGCGTACTTTATCAGTTTTTCTTTACAAGAGTAAATGTATTCGGAGTGACAGATTTGCTCCCGGGGATTATTGTTTTTGTATATGGGCTGCATAAAACACATTTTATATGCAACTTTGCTAACATTTTATGCATAATCGTCATGCTGACAGGCGCGACGCTCATACGCGGAGGAGTTTACATAATCCTAGGAACGAGCTCGTTTTTCACTCGAAGCTGCAACGATTTTGGGCAGTACACGCAGGAAATTTTCGACAAAACGACGATGTACCCGATTTCGATGTACCCGGAAAGTCTGCAATTCATCCTGACATACATAATTCCAATCGGCTGGGTGAGCTTCTATCCGGTGTCGAGCATGCTTGGAATCGGCGGAATTAGCGCACCTTTTGGCAAAATTGTCGCTTTGACC
>SFNX01000077.1 GCA_004552595.1 Lachnospiraceae bacterium
TTTGCTGTAATCAACGCCGATGATTTTTATGGAAGAGAAGCATTTGTAAAAATCCATGATTATCTTGTAAGCACTGAAGATGATGATAAATTCAGATATGCAATGGTCGGATACAAGCTTATAAATACATTGACGGAAAATGGTTCGGTATCAAGAGGAGTATGCACAATAGATTCTGACGGATATTTAACTGATATCGAGGAAAAGACTAAAATAATCAAAACTGAAAACGGTGCGGCATTCACAGATAACGATAAGGATTATACAGATATTTTACCGGATACGATTGTATCAATGAATATGTGGGGATTTTCTAAAGGATTTATGGCAGAACTTAAAAAAGCATTTAATGAATTTATGAAAAGAGATGTTAATAATAACCCGCTTAAATCGGAGTGCTATCTTCCGTTTGTAGTTGATGACCTGATCAAGTCTAATAAGGCTACGGTAAAAGTATTAACATCATCAGATAAATGGTTTGGAGTAACATATAAGGAAGACAAGCCATTTGTAGTAAAAAGCATCCAGGAGCTTAAAGACAAGGGAGAATATCCTTCAAAGCTTTGGTAAGTGAAATGAGTTTTAACACATATTTTTTTGTACTTGTATTCCTTCCGGTTTCAGTAGCCGGATATCATATTTTAAACAAAAGAAAGCAGTTTGATATTTCAAAGTGTTTTCTTTTGATATTGTCAATACTGTTTATTGTTCAAGCTTCGTGGCAGGGAACGATTGCCACAATTCTCTTAGTTTTAATCAACTATCTGATAGTTAATTTTTCATATAAGACAAGATTTAAAAAGGCAATGATGATCATAGGAATTATACTTAACGTATTATCTCTTTGCTTCTTTAAATATCTTGGTATATTTATGATTCATGATCCTTTGGACAATTCGATTGTCGGAGGAAACGAAATAATATCAAAATTATATAATTTCTCGAATCTGATTATTCCTCTTGGAATAAGCTTTATTACTTTTTCACAGATTTCTTTTCTTATTGATGAATATAGAGAGTATGAAGAGGTTTCATTTATCGATTATGCAGTGTATGTCTTATATTTTCCAAAGGTTACAATGGGACCGATTGCATTATCAAAGGATTTTATTAAAAATCTGAATGAATCAGTAAGGAAAGATACAGACTTTGATAATATTGCAAAGGGACTTTATGCTTTTTCATTCGGTCTTGCAAAAAAAGTACTTATCGCAGATTTACTTGCAGGATATGTTTCATATGCGTATGACTACACTCCGATACTTGGCATGACAAATGCATGGCTTGCGGTATTAGCTTATACTCTTCAGATTTATTTTGATTTTTCCGGATTTTGCGACATGGCAAACGGAATATCGCTTATGATGAATATTGAACTTCCGATAAACTTTAATTCTCCTTACAGATCATTGTCTATTGGCGAGTTCTGGGATAGATGGCACATTACACTTACAAAGTTTTTCACTAAGTATATTTATATTCCGCTTGGCGGCAGCAGAAAGGGAACAATCAGAACATACATTAATATTATGATTGTGTTTTTGATAAGCGGAATATGGCACGGCAATACTATTAATTTTGTAATATGGGGATTAATTCACGGGGTATTAAGTTCAATAAGCAGAGCTATTAAGCCAATAGAAGATAAAATACCTAAATTTATCAGATGGACAGTTACATTTATATGCATTAACATTGCATGGGTGTATTTCAGAGCTCCTTCTTTAGGTGCTGCCAACCTTATGATAAAAGAACTGTTTTCATTTAAGTTCATTCCTATTGACGCTAACTTTGCAACCTATGCTTTTCCTAAAGAACTTGAGTTAGTACCGTGGCTTGTGAATAAATTTACGAAGATTAAGAGCACTTATTATTTCAGTGCTTTTGTGAATGTATTTGTTGTTGCATTTTCCCTTTTTGCAAGTGTTAAAATGAAAAATACAAAAGAAAGAATCGATGAGTTTAATGCAACAAAGAAGACAATGATTATATGTGTTGTACTGTTAGTATGGTCTGTTCTCTCACTCTCTGAGGTTTCGGGCTTTATATATGTGAATTTCTGATATGGATAATAAAAAATTTGTAAAAAATACAATTTTATATTCTGCAGTTATTCTTATTGTGATAGCTGTAACAGTTGTAATTATAGACCCGTTTTCGCATTATCATATGCCTCTGTTTAATATGGGTGCGGTTGCAACAGATGAGAGAACATCACTTATCGGCATAGCTAAAAATGATAACTATGAAGTTGCTCTTGTCGGTTCTTCTATGAGTGAAAATTTTATTGACTCATGGTTTGAAGACGGATATTTCGGAAAAAGTGCCGTAAAGCTTTGCTTGCAAGGTGCCCATTTTGATGATTATGAAATAATACTTGATGAAGTAATTAAGCATCCGGAACTTAAAACGGTTGTATTTGGACTTGATAATTATATTTTAACTGATGACCCATCAGAACAGGAGATTACAATTCCTGAGTATCTTTATAACGATAAGTTAACCGATGACAGCCATTATTTATGGAATAAATCGGTAGTCTTTGAATTTCTACCGATGTTTATAATTAATAATATTTTAGAAAAGGGCTCTGATGATAATGCATATGTATGGGAAAATCTTTTCCCATATGGAAAGGATGCTTCGATAGCTTCATATATTTCCTTCAGGCCTGAAGGACCAAAGGAGAGAGAAGCATATGATACTTATTTTGAAAATGCCGATTTATTTTTATCAAAGTTCACTAAGTATATAGAGGCAAGACCGGATGTCAGATTTTATGTGTATTCGCCGCCATACAGTATTTTATTTTGGGATTATTCTTTGTTAAACGGAAGACTTGAAGCTGAGATTTGCCTTCTTGAAAGAGTGTATTCAAAGCTTCTTGAATATGATAATGTCGAGCTCTATTATTTCCAGGATGATAAAGAAATTATTACAAATCTTGATAATTACAGAGACTATTCGCACTATAAGCAGGCAATAAATTACTATATGTATTCCAAAATGAAGAAGGGTGAGAAAAGACTTACCAAGGATAATTACTATGACACTCTTCTTAATATGTTCGGATATGCCATGAACTATGACTATAACAGTATTTTTAATTAATATATGAGTGAAAAGGGGAAAAGATGAAATACGATTATCTTATTGTCGGAGCAGGACTATTTGGAACTGTATTTGCAAGACAGGCTTATGAAAAAGGAAAGAAGTGTCTTGTCATAGATAAAAGAGACCATATCGGCGGTAATGTATATACCGAAAAAATCGAAGGAATAAATGTACATAAATACGGAGCACATATTTTCCATACAAATAATAAAGACGTTTGGGATTACGTCAATAGATTTGTTACATTTAACAGATTTACCAATTCACCTGTAGCTAACTATAAAGGTGAACTGTATTCACTTCCGTTTAATATGTACACATTTAATAAAATGTGGGGCGTAGTAACACCTTTAGAGGCAATTAAAAAAATAGAAGAACAGAGAAAAGAAATAAAAGGTGAGCCTACTAATCTCGAAGAGCAGGCAATCAGTCTTGTCGGAAGAGACATATATGAAAAGCTTATTAAAGGATACACTGAAAAACAGTGGGGAAGAGACTGCAAAGAACTTCCGCCGTTTATTATTAAGAGACTCCCTGTCAGATTCACTTTTGATAACAACTATTTTAATGCACTTTATCAGGGAATTCCTATTGGCGGATATACAAAGCTTATTGAGAAAATGCTTGATGGAATTGAAGTAAGACTTAATACAGATTTCCTTATTAATAAACAAGAGTTTGAAAATATCGCACAAACCATTATATACACAGGACCGATTGATGCATATTTTGACTATAGTCTCGGTGCATTGGAATACCGCTCAGTAAGGTTTGAGAATGAACTTCTTGATATTGAAAACTTTCAGGGAAATGCCGCTGTAAATTATACAGACAGGGAAACTCCTTATACACGAATAATAGAGCATAAGTGGTTTGAATTCGGTAAGGATGAGAACAATAATGATATTAAGAAGACATATATAAGTAAAGAGTATTCATCCGAATGGAAGCCTGGCGATGAGCCATATTATCCTGTGAATGATGAAAAAAACGGAGCTCTTTACGAAGAGTATTACAAATTGTCAAAGGACGAGAAAAATGTCATTTTCGGCGGTCGTCTCGGAGAATATAAGTATTATGATATGGATCAGGTAGTTGCAAAAGCATTAGAGACAGCAGATAAGTGCCTTTTAAGCTAACGGTAAGATAATATGAAAAAAGCGCTTTTAAAGATAGGTGTTTTCCTCATAATATTCCTGATTTTTCTTAAAGTATTCGGAAGTATTCTTAACAGAGGAAATACGGATCTTTCCCAGGATATGCCGGGTGCGACACTTCCTGTAATTTATATGAATGTTAACGGACAGTACATGAATGCTCTTCACGGATATGTAAGTGAAATGGAGGGCTCTTATCTTCGTGACAATATCACGCCGATAAATGCAGACCGTACACTTGATATTAAAATTGATACATATGGTTTTGCGGTAGCAAAGGTTGCCTATGAATTAAGAAGCCTTGATGGAAACAGACTTATTGAAGATTCTTATCTTGAAAGTTTTGAATTTAACAATAATACAATAAATTCACAGCTGAAATTTAAGGACTTAATGGAAGAAGACAGAGAATACATGCTTGTAATTAAGCTTATTACGGGAGAAGGTAACGCAGTAAGATATTATGCAAGAATAATAAATACTACAGAGCTTTATATTACCGATAAGCTTGATTTTGCCCTTGATTTTTCCAATAAAACATTTAAAGAAGAAACGGCAGTTGAACTTAAAAAATATATGGAGTCAAACAGCGAGGGAGACAATTCAAGCTTTGGACATGTTAATATCCACTCGAACTTTTTCCAGCTTCATTGGGGCGACCTGCAGCCGATGTTAACATCAGAGAAAAACATAAATCTGATTTCCATTGACTCACAGAATGCATGCATAGAATTATTATACAGAGTCCATGCCAAAAACAATGACTATAACGTCTCGGAATATTTCAGATTAAAGCGCGGAAAAGACCGTATGTATCTTATGGAATATGACAGAAGGATGAATCAGATAATTAATCCTGAATCGGGCGTAATAGTTAACGGTAAAATCATTAACGGAATAGTCGATGAAGAGATTAAGGTTAACGAAAACAAAAGTGCAACAATGGTAACATTTGTTCAGCAGAATGCACTGTATTTATTTAATACTTCAGCAGGAACGTTAACGAGGGTATTTTCATTTGTTGATGATAAAAACGATGATGCAAGAACCAGATATGATGCAAATGATATTAAAGTACTCTCAATAGATGAGAACGGAAATACATATTTTATCGTATATGGATACATGAGCAGAGGTATTCATGAAGGAAATACCGGAATTACACTTTATTATTATGATGCAATTGTAAATACAATTGAAGAACAGGTGTATATACCATATACGAAAAATCATGAGATTCTTGCGGCGGATATGGAGCAGCTGTCGTACATTAATATCAGAAACTGTCTGTATCTGTTAGTTGATGGTGCGGTTTACAGTATCGATATCGATGAAAAGACTGTAACTACAGTTGCTAATAACCTTGATGAAAACAGATTCGTATCATCAAGAGGCAACAATATGATTGCATGGCAGACAGGAGAGAGTATTATAGAATACAACAGTATCCAGTTTTACAGCCTTGACAGGCCTACGCCTAATGTAATCGAATCAGGTACAGGTAATATTATTATTCCTTTAGGATTTATCGGAGAAGACATTGTATACGGTCTTGCGCATACGAATAGCATTACAAAGGATACATCCGGAAGAACAATTGTGCCGATGTTCAAAGTAGTAATTGAAAGTATTCAAGGAGAAAGGCTTCTTGAATATTCAAAAGAAAACGTCTTCATTAAGGATGTCAGCATATCCGACGAAATGATAGTACTTCACAGAACTTCAAAAAATGAATCCGGTGAATATTACGATATTGATAATGATGAGATATTGAACAATTCAACCGAATCATCGATGAAGAATAAGTATAAGTCCGTTATTACGGAAGAAATGGAAACTACTTACCAGATAGTACTCGCAAAAGAAGAAAGCTATGATTCTGTTAATGTTCTAAGTCCAAAGGAAGTACTCTATGAAGAGAACAGAACGGCATCAATAGAGTATAACGATACTAAAAACAGATACTATGTTTATGCGGCAGGTAAGCTTTCCGGAATGTATGTAGATCCTGCCGAAGCAATCATTCAGGCAGAGCGTGATTACGGTGAAGTAGTAAATAAAGCCAATTCATATGTGTGGGACAGCTTCCACAGAAAGAGCAAATACAGAATTGAAACTATCGGAGATACGTTTATTGATGTTTCATCATCAGGACCGGACAGTGATACAGAAGCTTATGATACAGAAAGCGAGTTTGAAAATAACGGCTCAAATGATTCAATGACAATTTGCTTAGATCAGATGCTTAAATACAACGAAGTATACAAGGATATAAATTCTCTTCTTTCCGGAAATAATACAGTTATGTCCGTTCTTAAAGAAAATATTGAGGGCGATGTATTAAACCTTACAGGCTGTACTCTTGATTCAGTGCTATACTATGTTGGAAGAGGATATCCTGTATTAGCTATGACCGACAGAGGTAATGCAGTTCTTATAATTGGCTTTGATGATAAAAATACTGTAATTTACAACCCTCTTGATACTGAGGTAAGAAAGATGGGAATAAACGATTCGAGAGCGTTCTTTGAAAGCTATGGCAACAAATTCATATCATACATTAAATAGATGGTTAGCAACAAATGACAAAAATGGTGTGAACAGCCTGAAATAATATGGGAGTGAGGACAAAAATATGAAAATTATTAATGACGGTATTACAGCGCCGATAGGATTTATGGCAGCAGATGCAATGGCCGGAATAAAGTATCAGGGCAGAACCGATATGGCAATGGTTTACTCTAAGGCAGACTGCACATGCGCCGGCACATTTACGACTAATGTAGTAAAGGCAGCACCTGTAATATGGGACAGGGATGTTGTAGTAAAAGGGAAAAGCGCAAGGGCAATCGTAGTTAATTCGGGAATTGCAAATGCATGTACCGGTGAGAAGGGACTTACAATATGTGAAAAGACAGCTGAGGCAGCAGCTAAAGCACTGAACATTCAAAAAGAACAGGTATGTATCGGGTCAACAGGCGTAATCGGTATGCAGATTGATGTTGATAAAGTTACAGATGGGGTCAGTAAACTTGCTAATTCGCTTGAAAAGAGCCCTGAGGCTTCACTTCGTGCTGCCAAGGCAATAATGACTACAGATACAGTTCATAAAATGATGGCCGCTGAAATAGAGCTTTCAGGCAAAAAGGTCACAATAGGCGCCATGACAAAAGGAAGCGGAATGATACATCCTAATATGTGTACAATGCTTTGCTATATTACTACAGATGCAGCAATAAGCAGTGAAATGCTAAAAAAAGCATTATCGGAATCTGTTAAGGATACATATAATATGATTTCCGTTGACGGCGATACTTCTACAAATGATACATGCTTTATCATGGCGAACGGACTTGCCGGAAATGAAGAAATAACAGAAGAAAATGAAGATTATTATGTATTTCTTGATGCAATAAATACAATCAATACAAATCTTGCAAAGAAAATGGCAGCAGACGGTGAAGGCGCTACTCATTTATTTGAGGTTAAAGTAAACGGAGCATCTACAAAAGAAGAGGCCGTTACTTTATCCAAGTCGGTTGTACGTTCACCGCTTTGTAAGTCTGCAATATTTGGTAAGGATGCTAATTGCGGAAGGTTTATGTGTGCACTTGGTTATTCGGGAGTTGATTTTGATCCTTCAAATGTTGACATATATTTTGAAAGTAAAGCCGGCTCAGTACTTGTGGTTGACAAAGGAATGGCACCTGAATTTGATGAAGAGCTTGCGCTTAAAATATTGAGCGAAGATGAAGTCAGTGTAAGATGTGAGATGAACATGGGTGATAAGAGTGCAACAGCATGGGGATGCGATCTTACATATGATTACGTTAAAATAAATGCTGATTACAGGTCATAGTAAAAAGGAGAAAGTATTA
>SFNX01000078.1 GCA_004552595.1 Lachnospiraceae bacterium
TGAACCAGCTGTAGCTTCAAGTGAATCAAATCCTGCAAGCGATACGGCTGTAGCATAAGTCTGATGGGTGTGCACCACAAAATTCACATCATCAAATACTTCATATGCTGCGCTGTGTACGCCCTTCTCTCCTGACGGTCTGTTAATCCCCGTATATTCACCGGTTTTAATATTAACACTTACAATGTCTTCTTCCCTCATTGAAGTGTAATCAAGTCCACTCGGGGTAATTAAATAATTATCAGCATCTATTCTTGCACTGATATTCCCCCATGTTCTTGCAACAAGCTTCTCTTCTAAGAGCTCGATCCCTGTATCAATAATTTCTCTTCTCTTATCCATATTACTCATATGCTACATATTAACACGTAACACTCATCTTTGTCACGATGTAACGTGCGGGCTAAATCAGCGGGGCGATGAACTTCATGATATTTCCGACTATCTTTATGTACCATTTTTCTTTCTTGATTGTTTCATACGTCACCTTCTCGCACTTTTCAAATGTCTTCATGAAGTCATCCTTTATATTATCAATACATGGCATATCCTGAATGTATGTTGCACACTCAAAGTGGTGATAAAGGCTTCTGTAATCAAGATTAATCGTTCCGACAACTGCCTTTTTATCATCGCACAAGAACACTTTGGAATGAACAAATCCCTCGGAATATTCATAAATCTTAACGCCTGCATCAATGAGGGGCTTGTAATGTGTCTTCGCAAGAGTCTGTGCAACAAAGTGGTCAAATTTGTGCGGCATTATTATTCGGACATCTATACTCCTCTGTGCAGCGAACATTAATGTTTTGGCCATCTCTCCATCAAGAATTAAGTATGGCGTCATAATGTATACGTAGTCATGCGCGCGGTTAAGAATGTCCATATAAACCGACTCGCCGACATTGTCAGAATCAAGCGGGCAGTCGCCATAAGGCATTACAAATCCTTTGTTTTCAGGCATGTATAAGTCAAGCGTAAAAGATTTATCTATATATGGCGATAGGTCAGAAAGCTTCTCATCAATGTGCCACATCTGTAAAAACATAAGCGTAAAGCTTTTAACCGCGTCTCCTTTAAGCATTACCCCGGCGTCTTTCCAGTGACCAAAACGAGTGATTTTATTAATATACTCATCGGCAAGATTTATACCGCCGTTAAATGCCGTAACGCCGTCTATAACCATTATTTTCCTATGGTCCCTGTAGTTGTAATGCGTCGACAGAAACGGTGTGATCGGTGCAAAAACCTTGCAATTAATGCCTCTTTCCTTAAGAAGCCTAGGGTATTTACTTGGTAGGAGCGCAAATTCGCATGTTCCATCGTACATTACGCGAATATCAACGCCTTCTTTTGCCTTCCTTTCAAGAATGTCAAGAATTTCGCCCCACATAAAGCCTTCATCAATAATGAAGTACTCAAGGAATATGAACTCCTTTGCATTTTCAAGCTCTTCAAGCATTCTTTCAAACATACAATCGCCAAGAGGGAAGTATTCCACATCGGTGCTGGAAAAGACAGGAAAGCAGCCTGTTCGGTTTACATAATACGATAAATCGCTGAGCTCAGGGCATTTACTCTCAACTTCCTTTATTACGTTCTTATCCTGCTTAATCGAATAATGTGTAGCCTCAAGAATTTCGCTCACCCTTCTTTTAAGAACTCTGTGACCGATGTCATGAGTTGTGAAAATATACAGAAATGCTCCGAATATAGGCATAAGAAGCATAATAATAAGCCACGTGATCTTCGATGAATCATCATGCCTGCTGTTAATAAGCACAATTATCATAATGAAATAGAATATCCCCGTTAATGCTACATAGTTATATGCCAGATACCTAAATTTAAAAAAGAGTCCGATAAGGACTACAATCTGCAATAAAAGGAGTAAAAGAACGATTCCAAATCTGCCGAAAATCATTCTTAGTACTCCTTTTTTCCCTTTGTTAAGAAGCTTTACGCTTCGCTTTACATTATTCTGTTCGCCCATGACTCACCCTGTTAACTCAATAAACCATCTAATCATATTATTATACTCATTATAATACAGAACAAATTAAATATATTTAATAAATTATCTGGTTAGAATTATATCGTATTATAATGCTGAACTGATTTATTTACTTAATAAATTGTCCGGTTAGAATACAATATTGATAGTAGTTCCGACTCCGAGTGCGCTGTCGAGTTCAATCTTAGCATCGTGAATTTCCACAATGTGTTTAACAATTGCAAGGCCAAGCCCGGTACCTCCGGTTTCCTTCGAGCGGCTCTTATCAACTCTGTAAAACCTCTCGAAAATTCTCTGCTGGTCAACCGCCGGTATTCCGATTCCGTTGTCCTTAACGGACAGAATCGGTCTGCCGTTTCTTATGAATACGGAAATATGAACTTTTCCACCTGGATTGTTGTATCGAATTGCATTTTGCGCCAGGTTTTCAATAAGCTCTCTGATCATTCCCCTGTTAGCCCTGATAAAGCAAGGCTCTCCGTCAAAGGAAATATCAATTTTACGTTGCCTTGCATTAACCTTAAGCTCGTCCATGCACTCAGCTACTACATCATATAAACTAATCCTCTCAAACTGAGGTTCCATTTCTTTTCTGTCAAGCTCTGAAAGTCTTATTATATCATTAATCAGGTTCAAAAGTCTGTCTGAATTTTTTCTTATTTCGTTAAAAAAGTGTTTCTGCTGACTTTCGCTTACAACTCCACCTTCAAGAAGCTCTGCATATCCCGAAATTGCCGTAAGCGGAGTCTTAAGCTCATGAGAAACATTCGCGGTAAAATCCTGCCTTGCCTTTGCTGCAGATAATATGTCGGTATGCTGCGCCCTAAGTAAATTTGCAATCGGGTCAAGTTCCTTATACGGAGATTCATACTCTGAATTCTCAAGATTGTTTACCATAGTCTCAATAGGCTTAAGGAGCTGTTCCGTAAGCATATGCGAGATTCCAATACAGATTAACACGATAAAAATAACAATTAATATTATAATCGGTGCTACCGAAACAAATGCTGAGCCAAGGCTCTTAGCATCGGTTGCAACTCTTAATACCATTCCGTCATTTAAGCGTATGGCATAATAAAATGTGTCTTCATCAAGTGTATCCGAGCGTCTTACAGCCTGTCCCTCGCCGTACTCAAACGCCTCCTTTATTTCGGGACGGTCGTTATGATTCTTAAGCTGACCGATAGCAGCGTCATTATCATATATCACTGTTCCTTCTTTATCTATAAGAGTGATACGAAGTTCCTTTAATTTATCGTTTTCACTGTTAAAATTTATATCAGTGCCGCTAATCTGAGTGCCATCACTGTTAATCTGTGCCGTAAGAAGCTTCGCACATAGACGAAGTTCAGCCATAACCTGCTTTTCAAAGAGGTTGTAATATATAATTGTTGTCCCGATTACAGTTGCAATTATTGCAAGAATCGCAATTCCGGCAAGCCGGAAGTTTATTTTGTTTCTCATTCGATAATATATCCTACGTTTCTTACTGTCTTTATACGTGTACCGTAGTCAGCAAGCTTATGTCTTAGCGTTTTTACATGCATATCAATTGTACGGGACTCACCCTCATAATCGGTACCCCACACTTTATCCATAATAGTATCGCGGCTTAGCACAATTCCCTTGTTAATAATGAAAAGCGACAAGAGCTCATATTCCTTGAATGTAAGCTCAACAATCTGTCCATCAACTCTGACTTCGTGCTTCTCGTTATTTATGGTGATTCCATCAAGGGTAAGCTCTTTAATTTCCTGAACCTCGGTTCTCCTAATCAGTGCCTTTACTCTTGAAATAAGCTCCATAACCGAAAACGGCTTCTTAATATAATCATCTGCCCCGTCTTCAATGCCCTTAACAAGGTCAAGCTCCGATGTTTTAGCCGTAACCATAATGATAGGGAGCTTCTTAGTCATGAAATTCGCTCTTAGCTTCTTAACTATTTCATTACCGCTCTCATCAGGAAGCATTACATCAACAAGACATAAATCCGGAATGACTTCATCAAGCTTCTTATAAAAATCCTTAGCACACGGGAAACCAAGCACCTTATGCCCTGCGTTCATAAGTGCAAACTCCTCTATTTCCCTTATACTGTCATCGTCTTCAACTATATATATAAGTGCCATAAAATCACCCCTTTATATAATATCATAAATTCATCCCCTGGGGACTTACTTTAATTTTCGGTTTTAAGGGAGAAAATCACCCACTCAGCGATATTTGTCGCATGATCACCGATTCTTTCGAAATATTTGGCTATCATTAAGAGGTCTGTTGCATCCTCTCCGTCATCGGAAGACTCAATAATAAGCCTGATGACGTCCTTTTTCGCCTCATCGAATAATTTGTCGACGATATCGTCGTGCTCTATAACGTCATGTGCCTTTTTTGTGTCTTTTTCAACATAGGCTTCAATGCTTTGATTGAGCATTATCATTGTCTCAGCTGCCATCTTGGATATATGGTCAAAATTGTCGATTTTACTGTCTTTACCCATCAGTATAGTCATCTCGGAAATGTCCGCAGCGTGGTCGCCGATTCGTTCCATATCCGTCACCATTTTCATTGCGGCTGTAATCGCACGTAAATCCTTGGCAACGGGCTGCTGTGCAACAAGAAGATTAAAGCAAATATTCTCAATTGCCTTCTGGAGATGGTCAATCTCATTATCATTTTCCATTATTTTTTTTGCTTTTTCTATATCCCGATTGATAAGCGCATCAATTGAACCGTTTATTGATTCAATGACCTTATTTCCCATATCAATCATAGTGTTATTAAGTTCTACTAACTGCCTTTCAAATTTCTCTCTCATAATTGCCTCATCCAAATCTTCCGGTAATATAATCTTCAGTTCTCTTATCCTTAGGATATGTAAACACCTGTGTAGTTTCGTTAAATTCAACCATTTCGCCAACGAGGAAGAACGCTGTATAATCTGAAACTCTGACCGCCTGCTGCATATTGTGTGTTACTACAACTACGGTATACTTTTTCTTAAGTTCCTCCATAAGGTCTTCAATCTTAGTTGTCGAAATAGGATCAAGTGCAGATGTCGGCTCATCCATAAGAAGTATTTCAGGCTCGACCGCAAGAGCTCTCGCAATACATATTCTCTGCTGCTGTCCGCCTGATAATGAAAGTGCTGACTTTTTAAGTCTGTCCTTCACTTCGTCCCAGATTGCAGCGCCCCTAAGACTTTCCTCAACAATTTTATCAAGCGTTTTCTTGTCTTTGATTCCGTGAACTCTAGGTCCGTAAGCGATGTTGTCATATATACTCATCGGAAACGGATTTGGCTGCTGAAACACCATTCCGACCTTCTTTCTAAGAAGCGTTGTGTCCATGGTTTTGCTATAAATGTCTTCGTTATCGATCTCAACTTTTCCTGTAATTTTAACATTGTCAATGAGATCGTTCATTCTGTTGAGTGTTTTAAGAAACGTTGATTTACCACAGCCTGAAGGCCCGATAAACGCTGTAATCGCGTTTTCCCTTATGTTCATGCTGACATTCTTTAAAGCATGATTTTCCCCGTAATAAAGGTCTAAATTCTCAACACATATTTTAGTATTATCCATTTCTATTCCTTTCTCGTGACGTCTACGCGCCTTGTCAGCATTTTCGTACCGATATTGATTAACAGTACAATTACTAAAAGTACTACCGCTATTCCGAAGGCTGTATTGAAATCGCCTTCACTCGTTGCAGACAAATACATCTGAATGGTGAGCGTTCCGCCTGACTGAAACGGCTTCATAAGAAGCCCATTAATTCCCTTAGGAAGAAGCTTTGCGCTTCCTGCCGTAAATAAAAGTGCTGCTGATTCACCGACAATTCTTCCTATTGCAAGAATTGCTCCCGTAATAATTCCCGGCATTGCACTTGGGATAAGAATAGTTCTTATCATGTGCCACTTTCCGCTTCCAAGACCTATGGCACCGTTTCTATACGAGTCAGGAACTGTCTTTAATGCTTCCTGAGTATTTCTCGTCATAAGCGGAAGGACCATAATTATTAATGTAAGCGATCCTGTCAAAAGTGAATATCCAAGCCCCAGCTTTTCCCCGAAAAACATCATTCCGAATAATCCAAATATAATTGAGGGGATTCCTGAAAGCGTCTCCGTTGCATATTCAATTAAGGTTACGATTTTACCGGGCTTTGCATATTCATTCAAGTATATTGCACTTCCGATTCCTATCGGAGTTGCAATTATCATTGTCAAAAATATGATAATAACTGTATTTACTATGTTTCCGGCAATTCCGACTGTGCCCTTAAGCACGCTTGTCACTGTCGTTAAAAACTCTATGTTTACCGATTTAAGTCCTTTGAACAATACATAAACGATTATCCCGACAAGCAAAATTACCGAAAGTGATGCACACACATATATCATCAGCCTGACTATGCTGTCTTTTACTTTTCTTTCCATCTGTTTTCCTTTCTTTCACTCCATTACGGGCGTGTCCCCGCTTTTCTTGCCTTAAGCAGGACAAAGTTAACAATCATGATAAATGCATACAGCACGAGTCCGACCGTAAACAACACCTGACGGTGAAGGCCACCCGCATACCCCATTTCGCTGACAATCTGCGTTGTGAGAGTTCTGACCGAATTGAAAGGAAGCGGAATATTGACTGCTCCGCCTGCAACCATATTGATTGCCATGGCCTCTCCAAGTGCTCTTCCTATACCAAGGACAACACCTGTGAGTATTCCTGATTTTGCGGCAGGAATAACAGCCTTAAATATCGTCTGTTCCTTCGTTGCACCAAGTGCAAGTGACGCTGCTCTTAGCGTGTCTGACACTGCTTTAAGGGAGGAAGTGCTTACACTGATTACTGTAGGCAAAATCATAATTGCAAGTACGATAATCGCAGAGAGCATGTTCGCGCCACCTGTATACTGATGCGAGCTGTCATCAGAAAAAATCTTTCTTTCAAGCTCAAACATAATTGGATTTAAAACCATCATTCCTATAAGTCCGTATATAACCGAAGGTATTGCGGCAAGTAACTCTACCGCACCGCCAACTATGTTTCCAATATGTTTATGTGCCATTTCTGACAAAAACACTGCCGTTAAAAGTCCTATCGGAACGCCTATCAGTATTGCGGCCGTTGTACCAAATAATGACGCCAGTATTATGTAGAATATTCCGTATGATGGGTTATCTGCGGTAGGCTTCCAGACTGTCGAGAATAATAAATCAAGGACCCCGATCTCTTTAAGAGCCGGGGTTCCTTTCAGTATCATATACAATGTGATTGCACATACCGCAAATATAGCTATCGCCGCAGAGATTAAGAATATCACTCTTGCAGTGTTCTCTATAAATGCTTTTTTCTTCATATGTCCCCTTTATTAGTGAACTGTTTCCTATAATCCTACTGTGGGATGATAAGTCCTACCTTCTTGATGATTTCTTTACCTGTTTCTGAACCGATGTAGTCAAACCAAGCCTTAACGATTTCGTTCTGCTCGCTTAATTCGCCTGTTGTTGCCATTACGAATGGTCTCTGTAATACATAGTTTCCTGCAAGAATCTGCTCTTCTGTAGGCTCAACTCCATCAATCTTAAGACCGATTACTGTGTCATCAACTACATCAAGTGATACATATCCGATTGCACCCGGTGTTGAAGCAACCTTTGCAAGAACCGCACCTGTTGAATCAAGTTCCTGAGCGTATACGCATGCATCCTTAACTTCCATTAACTCTTCGAAAGCATCTCTTGTACCTGAGCCGGCTTCTCTTCCGATTACTACGATTGGCTGGTCATCTCCGCCAAGATCCTTCCAGTTAGAAACCTCACCCTTATATACCTTAGCAAGATCCTCTGCTGAAATGTCTGTTACTGTGTTGCTCTTTTCAGCAATAACTGCGATACCGTCAATTGCAACGATGTTTTCAACTGAACCGTTCTCTTTTTCGGCATCCTTAAGCTTTCTTGATGCATTTCCGATATCTATTGAACCTGCTGCCAATGCTTCAAGACCTGCGCCTGAACCTGTGTACTCAACTGTAACTGTGACACCCGGATTTGCTTCCATAAAGCTTTCTGACATTGCCTCGCAAAGCTTCTCCATTGATGTTGAACC
>SFNX01000012.1 GCA_004552595.1 Lachnospiraceae bacterium
AACACCTGTGACTCTCTTTGCCTTCTTTGAGAGAAATAGAGAAATTGTCCCTATTCCGCAATACAAATCCCAGACATTTTTTCCACTTAAAATGTTATCCTGAATCGCTGTATTATCGCCCTCATAGCCTGAGCCATTTAAATCAACATTACTCATGGCATATTCCATCGCCTTTTCATAAAGCTTTCTTGTCTGAGCCGGATTAACCTGGAAGAAAGACATCGGTCCTATCTTAAATTTAATATCGCCGATGTAATCGGTGATTGTATCTTCTCCAAAAAGAGTTTCGCATCTGTCACCTAATATAACGTTAGTATTTTTCTTATTAATGTTAATGCAAATTGACTTGATTCCCGGCACATTCTCAAGCAGTTCAACTAATACATCAGCGCGCTTAAGTGAGTCTTCATTTATTACAAGGCACACCATTATTTCTCCTGTGCTAAAGCCCTTTCTTATCAGAACATGCCTTACTGTCCCCTTTCCGCTTGCCTCATCATATGGCATAACACCACATTTCTTCATGTATGAGATTACTGCATCAAGAATCTGTTTATTCTCACTTACACCTAAGAAACAGTCTTTTGTTTCAACTATACTGTGCGTTCTTTTTGCATAAAAACCTGCTATTATTTCTCCGTCTTTTGAAAGTCCGATTGGGTACTGTGCCTTGTTTCTGTATCGGTATGGATTCTCCATCCCGATTATGTTTTCCGTAATGCTGTCAATATAATCTTTGTCAAAATCGCCAATCCTTACTAAGTCGCTCTTCACCTTGTTTTCTTTAAACGAAAGCTGTGCTTCATACGACATTGCCATTATCTGACAACCTCCACATTGTCTGTGGCTTTCACACGGTGGGTTTACCCTGTCTTTAGAAGGCTTAATTATTTCAACAACCCGTGCAAATGAATAGTTTTTCTTAACCTTCGTAAGTCCTGCCCTTACCGTATCTCCGATTATTGCGTCCTTAACAAAAAGGGTATAGCCATCAACTTTGCCTATACCCTCTCCGGTTTCACTCATATCTGTGATTTCTACTTCTAAAATCTGATTCTTAGAATAATTCATACTTAATCCTGGTTCTTTGTAGTCTTTCTGATATTTGATTCTATAAATCTTGAATATCTCCACTCATTTTCTGATGGCTTTAAAATGTCTTCCTTAAATGTTTCAATCTTTGCATCTGTATTATCTGCAAAGCTTAATGCAACAGCTTCAATAAGTGCCGGCTTCTTTGGCGAGCCAAATTCAAGCTCCCCATGATGAGCCAAAATACAATGCTTGAGTTCTGATGCCTGCTTTTTAGGAAATCCCGGAATATCTTCAATTCTTTCGGAAACCATTTCATATCCCATAACTATATGCCCTAAAAGCTGACCATCGTCAGTATAATCATTCATCGGAAATTCGGAAAATTCCTTAACCTTGGCAATATCATGAAGTATCGCTGCACTGATAAGCAAATCTCTGTTTAAAATATCATATGCCGATGCAAGATAATTACACAACTTTGCAACTGACAAAGTATGCTCAAGAAGTCCGCCGATAAAATTGTGATGTACAGATTTTGCGGCAGAACTCTTCTTAAACTGTCTTATAAATTCCTCATCCTTTTCAAAAAAGTCTTCAAGAAGCATTCTATAGTGAATAGTCTTAACACTCTTTATAATATCTAAAAGCTCTGCATACATTTTATCGATATCTTTGTCTGAGACAGGCATGTAATTTGCCTCATCATATTCACCCTCGCGACATTTGCGCACTCGTGAAACATTTAACTGTTTTGCACCATTAAATACCTGAACGGATGCAGTAATCTCAACATAATCAAGTGCTTCAAAATCATCTATCCCGGCTGAATTAGGAGACCATATTTTTGCATCCATTGTTCCTGTTCTGTCCTGAACAATAAGATTGTCATATGGTTTTCCGTTCTTTGTAACCGCGGAAGTTTTACTTTTTACAAAATATATTTCAGAAACGTTTTCGCCATCATTCAGGCTTTCTATAAATTTCATTTAAGTGCCTCCAAATAAATCTCATACGAGAACTCAACATATCCGTCCTTACCGAGTCGTTTAACTGTAACCATAGCTGTGTCTCCCGGCTGGCATTTACTCATTGCCACTCTGTAATCGTTAAATGAGCGAATGTCCGTTGTTCCGAGCTTGACAATAACATCTCCATTCTGGATTCCGCCATTCATTGCAGGAGAATCAACTACAACCTGCTTAACATACGCGCCCTCAGGAACTTCCAGCTCTTCCATTGCCGACTTCGTAACGTCCGTTCCGATAATTCCAAGATATGCCACATCCTGACCGTTTGAGAGCTTCTCAATCTTTTGCTTAATATCAGAAATCGAATATGCATGAATCAGATTCTTAGTATCCTGTTTCGTTCCGCCCTGGAAAATGATACCAAGAACATTTCCGTCAAGGTCAATAAGTACTCCGCTTCCTTCTACTGAGCCGTATATGTCAGTAGTAATATATCTGATATTTGAATCCGCGTATTCTATTACTCTTGTGTTTGATGTGACAGTACCTACTGCCATTGAATCTTCTATACCAAGCGGTGCTCCTAGTGCAATGATTGGTGTACCGTTAAGTGTAGGAATGGTTGAATTTCCAAGCTTGGCAGTTGCATAGGCATCCTTCGTGGATTCTTCTATGTCCTCAAGTTCAACCGCGACTACTACAAGTCCTGTACTCTTATCTGCTTTTTTAACTTTTCCTTTATTCGTTTTACCGTCACAGAATGTAACTTCTATTTCCTTTGAAGTATCTAAATCATTTGCATTAGTAATGATAAGAAGCTCTTTTCCGTTATCTGCAACAATAAGTCCCGATGAAACATCACCTGTCTCATATGGATTGTTGAACCAGTCAGTGCTTTCAGTAACGCCTCTAACCTTTGTAAGTGATCTTTTCGCAACATTTGCAACATCCGATAAATCACGGTATAGCTTTTTATAATCACTTAATGTAATCTCTTCCTTCTGAATAATCAGGGTTTTGGTATTATCATCACCTGTGGTTTCCGTACTTTCTTCATTTTCATCAGTCTCTGTTTGCTCTTTAACTTCTGTATTGTTTTTATCCGGTTCGCTTATTTCTTCCTCGATTTCATTTGTTTCAGGTATTTCACCTTCCACACCGCCATCGTCTTTCACAATTTCCGAATTAACTTTTTCTTCCTGAGTCAAATTAGTCTCTTCATCCGGTTCGACCTCAGAAGTATTTACAGAAGATTCATCCTCAGGAATTGATACTAAATCAAACTTTTCAGGATTAATTTTTTCATATATTATTGGAGCAAAAATCGCAAAAATAACACAGGCCGTTAAACCCGCAATGATTCCCATTCCAATACTTTTTATTGTATTAACTGCAAGACGTTTTTTATTAAGCGGTTTTTTCTTAATTGTCTCTGTGACAAACTCGTAATCTTTATTGTTCTCTTCACTCATATTACTACCTGTAAATAATACCGGATTCAAAAATTTACTTAAAAAAACACTCCCTAAAAGTATACTAAATATAAATGGATATAGCAATAAAGCCTTATAGAATGTATAATATACGTGCTGTTAAAGCTTTATTTAAGGAAATAAAATGAACGAAAAATCACTTAGAATTCTTGAATACAATAAAATAATCGAAATGCTTTCATCAAAGGCTCATTCTAAGGCAGGAAAGCTTCTTTGTGATGGCTTAAAACCAATAGATAACTTAAACGAAGTGATATCTTCGCTTCAGAATACGGATGATGCCCTAAAGCGTCTTTTAAGAAATGGCAATATATCTTTTGCCGGAAATAAAGATATCAGGCAGTCCCTGTTAAGACTTAAAAAAGGCAGCTCGCTTAATGCTTTAGAGCTCCTCTTAATATGTGACCTTTTAGAAGCGTCATCCAGGGTAAAATCATACCTTAAAAAAGAACACCCTGACGATGAAGACGATTCACTCGATAAATACTACGCAATGCTTGAACCTCTTACTAAGCATTCGTTGGAAATTCGAAGATGTATTATTTCAGAAGATGAAATCGCAGATGATGCAAGTAGTGAGCTTAAGGCAATCAGACGTCATATTAAAGGTACAAACGATAAAATTCATTCTGAGCTTACCCGTATGGTTAACACTACATACCGTACATATTTACAGGATGCCGTCATCACTATGAGAGATGGCAGGTACTGTATTCCTGTTAAGGCAGAGTACAAGTCAAATGTACCGGGAATGGTTCATGACCAGTCAGGTTCACAGTCGACATTTTTTATAGAGCCTGCTGCCATCGTTAATCTTAATAACGAGCTTAAGCAGCTTTCAATCGATGAAGAACGGGAAGTTGGGGTCATTCTTGCAAAGCTTTCTTCGGATTTATCAGATCATCTTGATGAAATCATGACTGATTCAGAGGTTCTGACTATTCTTGATTTTATTTTTGCTAAAGCAAACCTTGCTCTTGATATGAATGCAACAAGACCTCTTTACAATGTCTTTGGCCACGTTAACCTAAAGAAAGCAAGGCATCCGCTTCTTGATAAGAACAAAGTCGTTCCTATTGATATAAAGCTTGGTTATGATTTTGACCTTCTTATAATTACAGGTCCTAATACAGGCGGAAAAACAGTTGCACTAAAAACTATCGGTCTTCTGTCGCTTATGGGGCAGGCAGGGCTTTTCATTCCTGCAAAGGATGCCTCTGAGCTTTCGATTTTTGATAATATATATGCTGATATTGGTGATGAGCAAAGTATTGAGCAGTCGCTTTCTACATTCTCATCTCATATGAAAAACATCGTCGAAATATTACATGAAGCAGATGAAAAATCACTGTGCCTTTTTGACGAGCTTGGGGCAGGCACAGACCCGATTGAAGGCGCCGCTCTTGCAATATCTGTACTATCAGATCTCCATGCAAGAAAGGTTCGTTCAGTAGCAACAACTCACTACAGTGAACTTAAGGTATATGCACTTCAAGAAGAAGGCGTTGAAAATGCCTGCTGTGAATTTGACGTTGATACGCTTCGTCCTACTTACAGATTATTAATCGGAATTGCAGGTAAGAGTAACGCCTTTGCAATTTCTTCAAAGCTTGGACTTCCTTCATACATTATTGATGATGCAAAGTCACGAATTTCAAAGAAGGATGAAAGCTTTGAGGATGTATTGACAGAGCTTGAAAATAACCGTGTTATAATCGAAAATGAAAAAGCAGAGATTGAAAAATTAAAGCGTGAAATTGAACTTCTGAAGAAGGATTATGAAAATCGTCAGAAAAAGCTTTTAGAATCAAAAGATAAAATCATAAGGGAAGCGACTGAAGAGGCGCGTGAGATTTTGCAGGATGCTAAAAATACAGCGGACATAGCAATAAGAGACCTTATGAAAAAAGAAAACCGCGGCGATATCCGTTCAATGGAAAGGAATCGAACTAAGCTTAGGGAGAAAATCGACAATACAAATTCAAAGGTTTCAATAAACTCTTCTACCGTCAATAAGAAGAAAAACAAACCATCCGATTTTAAGCTTGGTGAAGATGTCCGCATAATTTCCCTTAATATGGAAGGAACAATTAATTCTTTACCTGATTCAAAGGGCAATTTGTATGTCCTGTGTGGTATTATGAGAATGCAGGCCAAAATGGATGACATAGAGTTTATTGATAAGCCCGATATTATTGTTAAAGACATGAAATTCAAATCAGGCGACTTATCGAAAAAGAGTCACCAGAAATCGCTTTCAAAGGCATCAAGTATTTCGATGGAGATTAACCTTCTTGGTAAGATGGTTGATGAAGCGATTGCAGAGCTTGATAAATATCTTGACGATGCTTATTTATCTCACCTGTCATCAGTAAGAATAGTACATGGAAAAGGAACCGGCGCATTAAGAAACGCAGTTCACAACTATCTTAAAAATGTATCATATGTTAGTTCCTATCGACTTGCCGAATATGGTGAAGGCGATGCCGGTGTAACAATAGTAGAATTTAAATAACATAACAAGCAGGAGAAAAAATGGCTAAGCAGAAAATATTGATTGTTGATGATGATAACGTAATTGCAGAACTTATTCAGCTTTACCTTACAAAAGAGTGCTTTGACACTAAAATAGTTAATGACGGAGATTTGGCAATTAATGAATTTGAAAGCTATCAGCCGGATCTTATTCTTCTTGATTTGATGCTCCCGGGAATGGATGGTTATCAGATTTGTCGCGAAATAAGAGCCAAGTCAGACACTCCGATAATAACGGTTTCAGCTAAGGGTGAGGTTTTTGACAAAGTATTAAGCTTTGAGCTTGGTGCTGATGATTACATAGAAAAGCCTTTTGAGCCAAAGGAATTAATAGCGAGAATTAAAGCAGTATTGCGAAGGTGTACGCCTCAGAAAAAGGAAGAGCCTGTTCTTAACCAAAGTAATAATATTAAGCTGGTTTCTTTCCCTGACCTTGAAATTAACCTTACTAACTATACAGTTACGTATAAAGGTGAATATTTAGAAATGCCTCCGAAGGAAATTGAGCTTTTATATTTCCTGGCATCAAACCCAAATCAGGTATTCACACGTGATCAGCTCCTTGATAACATATGGGGCTATGAGTATATAGGTGATACACGTACAGTTGACGTTCATATTAAGAGAATTCGTGAAAAGCTGCCTGATAACGAAACATGGAGAGTTTTCACCGTATGGGGCGTCGGATACAAATTCGAAGCTAAAAGAAAATGAAAAAAAGAAAAACTCTTTATTTAAAGTTTATAATTACATACCTGATATTCGGTGTTTTGTCGTTTATAACAATCGCAACGTTTACTTCTTCCAAGACAACCGATTATCTTGTCAAAAACGAAGCAGCCGCCCTTTATAAGGAGGCTACTTTAATATCCAATAAATACGCTACTTACTTCTATAATGACAGCGTAAGCAGAACTGATATTGAAGATCAGCTTAGCGCGATTGATACACTCACATCTGCCGCAATCTGGATTATCAACTCAGACGGACATATAATGTACACTACAAGATATGCAAGAATTCTTAACAATACAATTGAGAATTTTGATCCGGTTTCTGATATCGGAACCTACAGTGTAAATGATTTTTACGGTATCTTTCCTGAAAAGACTCTGAGTGTTTTTTCACCAATCACTTATAATTACACAGTTCCCGGATATGTAGTCATCAACTATCCGATGGAAAGTATAATGGAAAAGCAGGAAAAAATTATGCTTATTTCATATATTACTCTCGGAATAGTTTTCATTTTATCTACAATAATTCTTATCGTTTTTACTGATGCCGTTTATATTCCTCTTAATCAGGTAACTACTGCTGCCGAAAAATATGCAGAAGGTGATTTGAAATACACCTTTGATGTTAACAGAACAGATGAAATGGGATATCTTTGTGCACAGCTAAATTACATGGCAAACCGTCTGTCAGAACAGGAAGATAACCAGAAGAAATTTATTGCAAATGTATCTCATGATTTCCGCTCTCCTCTTACTTCTATAAGAGGATATCTTGAGGCTATGGTTGACGGAACAATTCCGCCTGAAATGCACGATAAATATCTTAGTATCTTGTTAAACGAGACAGAAAGACTGACTAAGCTTACTAACTCGCTTCTGACACTAAACAACCTGAATACTACGGGCATGGTTTTGGAAATTACCGACTTTGACATTAACAAAGTTATTAAAGATACAATAGAAACATTTGAAGGAACATGCAAAAACAAGATGCTTAAAGTCAATCTTGTCCTCTCGGGAAAAGAGCTCTTTGTGTCTGCAGATATGACAAGAATACAGCAGGTGTTGTATAACCTTATTGACAATGCAATTAAATTTTCAGATAACGAAAAGACAATAAAGATCGAAACAACAGAGAAAAACGATACCGCTTTTGTGTCTGTTAAGGACGAAGGAATCGGTATTCCAAAGGACAGCTTAAAACACATATTTGACCGTTTTTATAAAACCGATTTATCACGTGGTAAAGATAAAAAGGGTACAGGTCTTGGTCTCTCAATAACAAAAGAAATAATAAAAGCCCACCATGAGAACATTAACGTTATCTCTACGGAGGGCGTTGGTACTGAGTTCATTTTCACTCTTCCAAAATCAAAGGAAGAAGATATATAATTACCAGTCATTAAGTCTGTGAAGAGTTCCTTCAAGATTCATATTTATAAATCCGTTTTGTCTTAATGCTTCAAATAAAATAATAGCAACTGAATTAGACAGATTAAGCGATCTTATTTCTTCAAGCATAGGAATTCTTATACATGTATCTTTATAATCAACAAGTATTTCCTCAGGTATTCCCCTGCTTTCAGGACCGAACATTATATATGCATCACTGTCATATTTAACGTCACTGTAACACTTCTTAGCCTTTGTAGTAGCCATAAATATTTTTGGATTATTATTTTTTTCAAGAAAATCACTGAAATTAACGTACCTGTGCACGTCAAGATTCTTCCAGTAATCCATACCTGCCCTTAATAGTGCCTTTTCCGATAAGGAAAATCCTATTGGGTCAATCAAATGTAAAGTCGTACCCGTTGCATAACAGGTACGACCAATATTTCCGGTGTTCGCCGGAATTTCCGGCTCAAATAATACAATGTTCATTAATTCATTCTTTCAATTAAATGTTTCTGTTTTCTCTTAAGCCGTTAATGAAATGCTCCATTCTTCCCATAGCTATTTTAAGTTTTTCAATAGAGTAAGCATATGAAATTCTTAAAAAGCCTTCGCCACAGTCTCCAAATGCCGTTCCCGGAACAACTGCAAGATTCTCAGCATCAAGAAGAGCAAAAGCAAATTCCTCAGATGTCATATTGAATTCCTTAATGCAAGGGAACACATAAAATGCCCCAAAAGGCTCAAAGCATGGAAGACCCATTTCCTTAAATGCATTCATTAAGAAATTTCTGCGCTGATTATATGATTCACGCATTTTTGCAACATCTTCATCACCATTTTTAATTGCTTCAACTGCTGCATACTGTGATGTAGTAGGCGCACACATAATCGCAAACTGGTGAATCTTAGTCATCTGCTCAATTATCGTTTTAGGACCACATGCATATCCGAGTCTCCAGCCTGTCATGGCATATGACTTTGAAAAGCCGTTAATCAATATTGTTCTTTCCTTCATTCCCGGTAAAGATGCTATGCTTACATGGTCTTTTCCGTATGTCAGCTCTGAATATATCTCGTCTGACATAACAAAAATATCTTTTTCTATACAAATCTTTGCAATATCCTCAAGGTCTTTTCTTTCCATAATTGCACCTGTCGGATTGTTAGGGAAAGGAAGAATAAGAACCTTTGTCTTGTCGGTAATTGCGTCTAATAACTCTTCCTTTGTAAGTCTGAACTCATTTTCGTTTTTAAGTTCAATTATTACCGGTACTCCTCCTGCAAGTATGGTGCAAGGCTCATATGATACGTAGCTTGGCTGAGGAATTAAAACCTCATCGCCCGGATCAAGCATTGCACGTAATCCGATGTCAATTGCTTCAGAGCCTCCTACCGTTATTATTATTTCGCTCTTTGGGTCATAGCATACATCAAATCTTCTCTTTAAATAATTGTTAATCTCTTCTCTAAGTTCAATAAGACCTAAGTTAGATGTATAAAAAGTTTTTCCCTTTTCAAGTGAGTATATGCCCTCATCTCTTATATGCCACGGAGTATCGAAGTCAGGTTCACCAACACCTAAAGAAATAGTATCTTTTCTTTCGCTGGCAATATCAAAAAACTTTCGAATTCCGGAAGGCTTTATTTCTGTAATTGTTTTTGATAATGGATTTCTCATGGTGTCATCATAATCCTTTCATCTTCGTACTTCTGATGCATGATTGTGCCGTGATCTTTGTACTTTTTAAGTATGAAATGAGTTGTAGTACTTAAAATAGAATCAAGTGTTGAAAGCTTCTGGGATACAAACATTGAAATTTCCTTTAATGACTTTCCTTCAATTGAAACTAACAAATCAAAGCCACCTGACATAAGATAGCATGCATTTACTTCCGGGTATTTATAAATTCTCTCGGCTATTTCATCAAAGCCTTTGTCACGCATAGGAGTCACTCTTACTTCAATAAGAGCATTAACCCTTTCTTCCGTAACCTTTTCCCAGTCAATAATTGTATGATAGCCGCAAATAATTCCTTCCGCTTCCATTTTCTCAAGCTCGTTCGCGACATCTATCTCTGTCATACCAAGAAGTATGGCCAGCTCCTTTAAATCAACCCTTGAATTTTTCTCAATGAAGTTAAGAATTTTTTCTCTCATCATTTTCTCCTTTCCTTTTGGAAATATTATATTAATACATCAGTATCTTAAGTTATTATGACCTTTCTCATCATTAAGAAGTCTGTCAATCGGCGTAAGATACCTGATTTCATCCTGATTAACAATTATTCGTTTTTTGTCATTGGTTTCATAACCTATTACGGATGACATTATACCATTACTGACAAGAATGTCGCTAAGCTCATAGGCATTTTCGGTACGAATTATAAATGAGCCCTTTGATGGATAGGTATATGGATTTACATCTGCCCATTCACATATTTCGACCGTTTCCTGTCTTATTGATATCTTGTTTAAATCAATGCTGAGTCCTGTGTCAAACCGTTCAGCCATCTCCCACAGTGTTCCGAATATACCCGTGTCAGAAATCTCAACAATACATTCATCATTAACATCAAAACAAGATTTCTTAATCACCTCAATAATACTATCACGAGTTAGCATTTCTCTTCCAGTCATTTCATCGGTAAGTGATAAGAATCTATTAGAAAACCTGCATTTTAGTGCAGGTTTTTCTTTAATAATAATATTATGTGTAGCCTCAAGTGCCACATATCCTGCATGTATAATATTCATCATTGTCCCATCGCCGCGGCGGCCTGTGCAGCAGCAGTAAGTGATGCTATTGTCTGCTTGACATAGTCAATGCTTCCTGTAGCTATTGCAGCATCCATAGTAGCAACAACATTTGCATCCATTGCACCTGTTCCAACTGTAGCTGTTCTAGGCGACGGATGATATGTACTCTTATTAATCTTTATTCTCTCTGTCTCAACACCGTCAACCTTAACTATTTTCCATAGTTCACCGGTGTATCCGATATGTGCAGACTGTGTTGAAATAAATCCGACAGGCTTTGACGGATCGGCAATAATTTTCTCGCCTTCAGGCTCTGTCTTTGATGTCTCAACACTTTCAAATTCTACGGTTCTTCTTGGATCTCTTGTATCCTTACCATATATATTAAATGTTATCTTCTTTTCATCTGTAGTATAACCTTCAATATATATTGGATAGTCCGTATTATTTGTAAATTTAAAGTCTTTATATGTTCCTGCAATTGCAGCATCAGAGCTTAAATCAACGTAAGTAACTACCATCGAATGAGGTGAACGCTCATCGACCTGTAATTCAGAACGTATTACCGCATTATAAAGAGTGGAGCTCACCTGACATATTCCACCTCCAAGCGATTCTACAACCATACCGTTAAGGTACGAACCTGCCATGAAATAGCCGTTTTCCTCTGTAAACGGACTTACAGAATTATACATTGAGAACTGCTCTCCCGGATAAAGAACCGTACCGTTAACATGTCTGCAGCCTGTATTGACGTTTCCCGACCTGTCCTGAGAAGAAGTCTTAAAGCTTGTAGTATATGTTCCAAGTATGTCAGTCATCTGAGAAAGTGCCTCTTCATCAATATCTGACTCATAAACATCTGTTGTAAGTGCAACATACAAATCGCCTTCTCCGATATTTGAGAGCACACTCATTATATCACTAACAGATTTTGCTACGTTTATTTCGACTCCTGCCACGCCCTGGCTTTTAATAACAAAGTGTCCATCTACACGTTCAATGACTGCATTTGTCGGTCTTATATTGCTTCTGTCCGCCTCTTCATTAATGAGCTCTGTGATTTTTTCCCTGTCAAAATCAAGCTGAACATCATAAACCTTCGGACTCTTCTTCAAATCACAAATCGTTTTATATTGCTCGATGAGATTTCCGCCTTTACCAAGTCCCATCGCATCAATGATAATGTCTTTATTGCCCCATTTAATTCCTAAATCTGAAAGCGGGAACTGAACAATGTTTTCATTAATGGATTCTATTGCAAGATTTCTGCTTGAAACGGAATCCACATAGCCGTTAACAGCGTTCAATGCCTGCTTATATGTCATACCTGAAATATCAATGCTGCCCGCATACACTCCGTCAATAATTGTGCCCGGGATGTCTTCAATTTCCTCTTCTGCCTTTTTATTGAAATCTTCCACATATATGTCATCTAAAAATCCGGCATATTCTAAATTAAATCCTACAGGGTCAGAAATAGAAGCTCCACCTATTGCAATGTCAAATGATGCAGCCGTATCAAGTGCGTTAACACAACAAATCAGTGTCGTCGCGCTAATTAATGAAATTAATGACTTATAAAAACATTTCATATTTCCTCATAGAACATTTATTTAAAGTAATGATACTACCATTGGGACAACCATGGCAATTACTAAAATTAATACAATAATGGCAGAAATAATTTGCTTTTGTTTTTGTTTTCTCATAAAATATACCTCATATTGATTATAATTAAGGAAGAACACTATGTTTCCTATATTTTTTCTATTTGTAATATTTGCTCTCATAACGTTTCTATATATGAATAAGAGCAACAACAGTCTGTCAAAAGAAAAGGAAGAATTCCTCGAAAGAGAGCGGGCCGCTAACAGTGTGCGCAAAATGCCTCTTACCGATTTAGAATACATTGATGTAGACTTAAGTTCTCTTCCTAAAATAGAGACAGATGATGAGTATATTTTGGAGCGCCTTAATACGCTTAACCGTTTAGCTTCTGACGATGTAAAAATAGCCAATCTTTCTTCTTACACCAACACGGAACTGAAGCTTAAATACGGTGTTGCAAATTTGACACTTCTTACAGAATACGACCAGAATTTCACGACTCTATGCCGTTGTCTTTACGAGATATCAAAACGTCTCTATGATTTAAAAGACATCGAAAAAGCAAAGGCTTATCTTGAGTACGGAATAATTTGTAAAACTGATTTAAAGCTTCATTATACTCTTTTGGCAGATATATACGAAGAAAATCTTCAGTATAAAGAAATAGTATCTCTTATTTCAAGCGCAAAAACTGTTAATTCTGCTCTTAAGACTTCTCTTATAAAGGATCTTGAAGAACGACTTAAAGGTACAAATTATTCGGCTGATGATGAAAAGACACCTCTTGAAGACATCAGCTTAAGCTAAGCTATCTTGCCTTAACATACTCAATTATGTTAGGCATTACCTCAAACATATATTTGTCAAATCGTTCAACGCTTCCGATGATTAGTACATCTGTATCCTTGAAATCATCCTTAACCTCGTCAAGTGCGTTTCTGTGTGCAACGCAAAGTGTCGAGTAATCCTGTGACAAATAAGGTATCATTGCGAGTCTGAATGAGTCTCCTATCATTAACACCTTTTCATTATTCGGATTATTTGATGTTGAGCGGTATACGTTTGACGGAAGAATAAAACTCTTTTCACCTTCAAACCAGTTCACGGTATACTCAGGCTTATAGAAAATAACGTAGTCCGTATCGTTGACATACATATCGGCATCAAGACTTCCGGTATCGATCAGCCCCTTCTGCGTGAACTTGGTAGGTAGCACTTCAAGGTCGTTAATGTTAGTAGTTTCAATGCCCATCTTCTCATATAGAGCCATTAATCCGACAAAAGCACCTGCCTGTGTCCAGTGAGTGTCATAAGGGAAATACATTTCGTAATATTTCTTTCCTGCCTTCAATTCATCTATCGGATATACAAAGTCAACGTCTGTATTTTCCATCATATATTTTGCAAATACATCTTCTCTTTTTTCAGTTGTCTTAACAGAATAGCTTGGCATATATTCAGGATATACCTGCTCTTTATTCGGCATAATCATCATACCAAGCTTTATGCCCTTTTCATCGCAGGCATCTTTAAGCTCCTGACAAAGAGAAGCCCATTCTTTCATTTCTTCCTCGCTTAATATGTTTGTGCCGCTGTAATATGCGATACTGTTATCACCCGCATAGTAAAGCCAGTCAGACCTTCCCTTTATTACTCTTCCTTCGCCCTCATTCGGCGGTAGATATGTTGTATCGATAAGCTTTTCAGAAAAGTCTGTCTTTAAATATCTTCCGCAGTTTTGACATCTCTTAAGAGTGTATCCATACGTTTCATAGGAAGGCTTAATAATATCTATTACTTTATACTCATGAATACCTTTTGCTTCAAGCTCAGCTGCCTTTTCTATAGGGGTAGGCTCTTCATTTTCCGAAACATCAACTGATTCTGCTTCCTTTTCGTCTCCGAGTATTTCATCAACATCTTTATTTGATGAAACCTCAATATTCTCCATTGAGCCCTTTTGTCCGATTGCCTCAATAAGAACAGGCTGTATTCTGTTCTGATATACATACTCAAGCTTAGAATTAGCCTTTCTGTATTTAAGGATAATTTTACTTCTAAACGGAACCCTGTCGTTATAATACTCCTCTAATTCAGACGTTAGGTTTTTAAGTGTAACGTCTTCATCAATCTCACAGATAGCTCTGTTCTCAGATAGTTCTTCAGTCGAAGACGTATTGTCACGTAATGAAAAAACACCAAGCAGAGTCCAGACAATAGTTGGAACCGTAATAAGAGCAACAAATATTATAATTTTAATCTTTTTTGCAAAATCACTCATTTAATTTCTGATTAAATTTCCTTTTACTCGCTAGAACTGGAAATATATAAAGGCATTATATGTTCCGCTTACAATCATCATGATTGAAACGCACATTATTGCCATCTGAATTACAAAATCAACTGTTACTATGACTGTGTTGTCCTTAAATTTGTCATATATCTTGGCAAATATTCTCTGAGCAATCCCAAGAAACAAGATTGCAAAAACAAATGCAATAATAACTTTCATCGACAAATATGAAAGTATTGTGTAGTCACCGCCGGACTTTGTGAATAACTGCATAATATAAAGCTTTGCCTGAAGAAGAGTATCTGACCTAAAAAGCACCCATCCAATCATTACAAAAAACATCGTATATATTCTGTTAATGAGTTTTATCGGGTTTTTCTCAAGTACTCTCTTAAGGAACAGTCTCTCAATTATAAGAAGAGCTGCATACATAAGTCCCCAGCATATGAATGTAAAGTTTGCACCATGCCATATTCCGGTCAACAGGAATACTATAAACAGATTAAAACAAGTCCTTCCGATTCCCTTTCTGCTGCCGCCAAGCGGAATGTAGACATATTCCTTAAACCATGATGAGAGCGAAATATGCCATCTTCTCCAGAATTCCTGGATTGACGTTGACATATACGGATAATTAAAGTTTTCCTTAAATGAAAATCCGAACATCTTTCCAAGGCCGATTGCCATATCAGAATACCCCGAAAAATCATAGTAAATCTGAAATGTATAGGCAATCATCCCAAGCCATGCAACAGGAGCGCCAAGCTTTTGTGTTTCAAGTGCAAATATTGCATCTGAGACTTCTGCAAGCGTGTTTGCAATTAATACCTTCTTACCCATACCATAGGAAAATCTCTTAATTCCATATAAAAATAAGTCGATTGATTCTTTTCTGTTAAGAATCTGACCGGAAACATCTTTATACTGTACAATAGGTCCTGCAATAAGCTGTGGAAATAATGAAACGTAAAGAGCAAAGTCTAAAATATTTTCCTGTGCTTCACTTTCCCCCTTATACACATCAATAACATAACTCATAGCCTGGAATGTAAAGAACGAAATGCCTATTGGCAATACAATTTCCTTAAGTCCTAAGGCTCCTGTTCCCTCCATATATTTCATCGCATTAACAAAACCCTTTGCGCCAAGCGAAAGAATATTCTCAATGATAATTACAACCATATTGAAATATTTGAAGAAGAAAAGAACAGACAGGTTAAGGGTTATTGTTACTATAAGACCTGTTTTTTTCTTCTTAATATCATCCTTATTATTATCAATAAATCTGCCACCCGCATAATCGATAACAATTGTTCCCATCATAATAAGGAGGTAGTAAATACCACCCCACGCATAAAAAACGAAACTTGATAAAAGTAAAAAGAGATTTTTTAACCTAATTCTTTGAGATTCATCTTTAAACTTAAGAATTGAAAGTATGAAATTGACAATAATAACTACAGGCAGAAATACCCATAGAAATACCATTGAATTAAAAAGCATTTATTCTCCTTCAGTTGCATTTCATTTTCACAAAAAGTATAATTTCTTCATGAATGCACTGATTTTATTATTTTATCGAATAGTAACGTTTTTTACAAGGGTACCCGCCAAAACACGGGATTTAAATACAGCAGTTTTAACACCTTTATTACATGATTATTCGACCGATAAATCGGGCTTTATTGACAATCAGTCAGACTTTCACGGTATCCCATACGGGAAAGGCACTCTTAGTGCTAACGGGTGCGGTCCGATTGCACTTTATAATGCGCTTATTCAGATGAATTACGATAAGCTGACTCTTTCTTCTGTCATTGAGTTTTTAGAGAAGAAGGGAGCTACGCTATATGGAAAATACGGGACTTCACCTTACGCGATTAATCATTTTCTAAAGTCAAAAGGCTTTATTACAAAATTATATAAAGGTAAAAGCAGCATTAAGCTTAATAAGTTTTCCGATAAATTTGAAGCATTCATTTCTTTAATTTATAATGATTCAGGAAGCCTTAAAAAAGGACTGCATTTCATTTGCACAGTGAAAACCTCCGATTGTCTGTTTAATACTCACAACCCTTTTCATACAGCAGACTCATTATATAATGCACTAAAATTGTGTTCGAATGATGAAATTCTGCATGTTTGTACAATCGGAATAAAAAAGAATCATACCTGATCAATCGAAAGGATATATTAATATGAAGAAAATAGATACAGACGGAATAATATTTGATATAGACGGAACTATATGGAATACTACATTTGTTGTGGAGAAGGCGTGGAACAGGGCGCTTGATGAATGCGGATTAAGTAATCATCACGTAAGTGCAAAGACTTTACAGGGTCTTTTCGGACTGCCTATGATGGACATAATAGATGCGATACTTCCCGGTGAATCCTTAGAGAAGAAGCTTGAATTTAAACCACTCTGCTATAAATATGAGGATGAATACATAAACAGGGAATCGGGTACTCTTTACGATGGAATGGTAGAAACTGTTAAAAAGCTTTCCGAGAAATACCCTCTGTTTATAGTAAGTAACTGTCAGGGCGGTTATATTGAGCTTATGCTTGAAAAGACAGGTATGAAGCCATACTTTAAAGACTTTACCTGCCCTGCATATACAGATAAATTCAAGGCAGACAACATTAAAATTATCTGTGAACGAAACGGCATAAAAAAGCCTCTTTACATCGGAGATACCAAGATGGATGCTGATGCATGTAAGGAAGCAAATGTTCCTATCTGCTTTGCATCATATGGATTCGGAACTGTTGAAGATCCCGATTATACTATAGAAAAAATAAGTGATATTCTGGAGTTAGTGTAATGAATAAAAGAGATGTTCTTGAATTAAAGAAAAGACTTACTAAAAAAGACTGCACATTTACTAAAATGAGCGGCTGCTACGTTAATTCAAATAAAGAAATTGTATTATCCTTTACAGAGGATTTTAGAGACTTAAGAGAAGAAGAATACTATAAATATCTTGATATTGCTTCAAAGATTCTTTCAGGTACTATCGGAAATAACCTTCTTAAACTTGATTTTTCAAATGAAGCCGAAGAAGTCGGTGCAATACAGCAGATGTTACTTGGAATCAGGGAAAGCAGTCTCCTTAATGAAGGATTACTTGATACATTTTACAAGCATGTAATTGATAACTTTTATTATGTCGGAAATTATCTTATTCTTTTGTTTAAGGATATATATGATGTTCCGGCTAAAACAAAAGACAATTTTAAGACAGGTGAATCAGACGAGGTATATGAATACATTCTCTGTGCAATATGTCCTGTTGATTTATCAAAGCCTGCGCTTCAGTATCTTGAGGGAGAATCAAGAATAGGAGCAAGAGTTCGTGACTGGATAGTAGGAATGCCTGAAACAGGTTTTGTTTTCCCATGCTTTGATGAGAGAAGTGCTAACATTCATTCAACACTTTTCTATTCCAAAAATACAAAAGAGCCTCATGTCGATTTTATGGAGGAAGTTCTTTTATGTAAGGGTAAGAAAACTACAACAGAAAAGAAACAGGTATTCAAAAGCATTGTAATTAATTCTTCCGAAAATGATGAAAAGGGCGAAGCACTCTTCACTACAATTCAGGGTGGATTAAATGATATACTTATAAATGAACAAATCGATGAGACTGAAAGCTCTGACGGATATCAGCCTGTACTCACAAAAGAAGCAATTTTAATGCTTAACGATTACGTTGATATTCCAAAAAATATTACAGAGCATATTGCAAAAGCATGGGAAGAAGAACTTAATGAGCAGGAAGCTCCTCAGATTAAACAAATAGTTGAAAAGAAGCTCGTTAATGAAGCAAACCACATCGAAACAGAGCGAAGTCTTGTTAAGGAAAATGCTGCATTACGTAAACAACTTAACATCCATGAATCATTCAACGAAAATGAAGAAGATCATGACGATGATGTAATTCTTCGCGTATCTAAGAAAAAGGAAGCAGAGATTACATATAAGGTTGTAGAAGGACAGAAATATATTCTTATCCCTATTAATGATGAATCAAAAACATTTATTAACGGTAAGGAATTCGAGGAATAATTATGAAATTAAATAAAACAGCTTTTATTACCGGTGCATCAAGAGGAATCGGAAAAGCAATCGCTAAGGAATTTGCTGCTGCCGGATATGATTTGTATATTTCGTGCTTAACATCTGAAAAGATACTTATAAACTATGCAAAACATCTTGAAAATGAGTATGGTGTTAATGTTTCACCTCTTATCGGCGACATTAAAGATCCAAGTGTTGTTAAAGAATTCTTTTCAGACATAAATGACATTGATGTATTAATCAACAACGCAGGTATTTCATATATCGGTCTTCTCACTGATATGAGTGATGAGGAATGGAATGATATTATTGCGACTAATTTAAGCTCTGCTTTTTACCTTTCAAAAGCTGCAATCCCTCTTATGCTTCATAAAAAGTCAGGTAAAATCATTAATATTTCTTCTGTATGGGGAGAAAGAGGTGCTTCAATGGAAGTTGCATACTCAGCTACAAAGGGCGGATTAAACAGCTTTACGAAAGCACTTGCAAAAGAGCTTGCGCCATCAAATATTCAGGTTAACGCCATAGCCTGCGGGCTTATTGATACAGATATGAATTCTCATTTTTCCGAAGAAGAAATAGATGATATTATAAATGAAATACCATCAGACAGAATTGGAAAACCTCAGGAGGTTGCACACCTCGCTCTTCAGCTTGTTGACGGAAACAATTACCTGACCGGACAGATTATCGGTCTTGACGGGGGATGGATTTAGCTTTTACCGGAGGAAAAAAATGGATTATATAGTACTTGATTTAGAATGGAATCAGGCACCGGGGAAATTTGATAAAGATACTATGCTCCCTTTCGAAATTGTAGAAATCGGAGCTGTTAAACTTAACTCTAAATTCGAAAAAACGGGTGAATTCAATCAGCTCATTAAGCCTCAGATTTATAAGACAATTCACTACATGACTTCAAAAATCGTACAGGTTGATAAGGAAGTTCTTGACGAAGAGGGAAGACCGTTTGTTGAAGTATGTTCCGAATTCCTTGAGTGGTGCGGCAACGATCCGATTTTCTGCATATGGGGAACGCTTGACTTAACCGAGCTCCAGCGCAATATGTGCTACTACGGTATGGAAGAGCTTACTAACGGTCCATTAATGTACTTTGACATACAAAAATTCTTTTCACTGACATATGATGACGGCAAGTTAAGGAGAAATCTCGAATCTGCCGTTGACTATTTAGGAATCGAAAAAGACATTCCTTTCCACAGAGCATTTTCGGATGCATATTATACAGCTAAAGTTTTTAGGGAAATTGACAGAAAGATGCCGGAGGTTGAAAAATATGTCAGCTATGACGTTTTTATGATTCCACAATCCGAAAACGAAGAAGTGCATGCAACATTTAAAACATACGCCAAATATATTTCAAGAGAATTCCCTGACAAGATTTCCGCAATGGCAGATAAGGAAGTCAACTCTACAAGATGTTATATATGCGGCCGCAAGGCGCCTAAGAAAATCGACTGGTTTTCCGCTAACGGAAAGCACTATTACTGCATAGCTTACTGCTGGAGACACGGATATATCAAAGGCAAAGCAAGAATGAAGAAAGCCGATGACGGTAATGTCTATGTAGTAAAGACACTTAAAAGAGTACCTAAGTCAACCGTTAAGGAAATAAAGGAAAAACAGGAAAGAATCAGACAACTGCGCGCAGAAAAAAGACATAGAGAAAAACAGGAAAGTATGGAAAATAAGGATTAAAGCTTCCACTTGTTCTCGCTTCGTTTTTTGAAGCGTGTCCTTTTCATTCTGTCTTTTCTTATCTTTGATTTATAATATCTCATTATCTGATCGACAACAAATGAGACAACAAATACAACAGCAATAATAATTGCGAACTTGATCACAAGGTCTTTAATATTTATCGTTATTACTTTATGATTTGGTGTTACCATAGTAGTTTTTTCATCCTGATCAAGCTCTGTGATGCTTGAAAACTCAAAAGCCTTCATTTCATCTTCTGCATAGTCTATCGTCGCTTCCCCGACAGGATTAATTCCCATGAAATATTCAAGCCTGGCGACATGTCCGTTATTAACAGAATCAAAATATGTAATTTCTGTATTAACGTCTGACAGCTTATATGATTTTGGAATAACTGCATTTCCTGATTTGGAAATTGTAAGAATCGGGTTAGTCGATCCAAAAATGTCATATTTTGTCTTAAAGAAAGCATCTGAATTAAGATTATATCTTGTCTCATTATCAGCTATATTTACAGTCTGGAAGCTTGAAAATGCATAGTCAAAAAGCTCAATTGTGTCTGTGAACTGGGCCGGAGATTCGTCTTTCATTACAACACAAATCAGTCTCATGCCGTTTCTTTCAGCACATGATACAAGTGTCTGTCTTGCAACCTCCGTATATCCGGTCTTACCACCGATAAACCCTTCGTATTCATATTTAAATCCCGGAAGCATTTTGTGATGGTTTGTAATCGGCCTTTCCTCAGGCTGTTTATTTGTCGGCTTTATTGTATATTTTGTAGTGCCGGCAATTTTACAAAATGTTTCATTTGCAAAGCATTCCCTGCCAATTAATGCAAGGTCGTATGCAGATGTGTAATGATCTTCTCTCGGGAGACCGTTTGAATTTGAGAAGTGAGTATTTTTACAGCCTATCTGTAATGCTCTTTCATTCATCATCTGAACGAAGCCTTCCATGCTTCCTCCGACATGCTCTGCTAAAGCGTAGGCAACTTCATTGGCAGAAGCAAGTAACAGTCCGTAAAGACACTCCTCTACGCTTAACTCTTCGCCGACATCGATTGATAAATGTGTTGAACCTCTGTCTATATTCCATATTGCATCCTGGGAAAATGTCACAACCTCATCCATTGTAGTATTTTCAATGACTAAAAGCCCTGTTAATAGCTTAGTTGTGCTTGCAGGATACAGCTCTTCATTAGGATTTTTACTGTAAAGTATCGTTCCTGTATTTACGTCCATTACAACTGCAGACTGGGCGCTGATCATAGGACCTGTAGGCCAGTCTGTAAAGCTGTTTGATAATACCGGGAGAGATTTTCTTAAAAGGGCTTCTTCAGCCTGAATATCTGTCGGCACAGTATCTACTGCATAAACATTACGGCAATTACTGCAAATAGTTATTGCTATCGCTAAAACAACCAATGCTATTCTTTTTTTAATATTGTTTACATGTATCATAATTTAATAATTTCGTTGTGACTGATTTCTTATATATGATACAATAAATCGGAATTGTTTTGAAGAATATATGGAGACAATATGAGACTTAGAAATATTAAAGGGGCAAGAGATGTAATTAAGGATACTTCTTTTTGCATAAAGGAACCTGAAAATTATAAAGGTAGATGGAACGAAGAAATATTTCACAATAATAATCCGATTCATGTTGAAATAGGTATGGGTAAAGGTAAGTTCATTATGGAGCTTGCAATGAAAAACCCTAATATTAATTATGTCGGAATTGAAAAATACTCAAGCGTACTTCTTCGCGGTATTCAGAAGATGAATGCAATGGAAGAACCTCTTTCAAATCTTGTATTCATAAGATTTGATGCCGAACATATTACTGAGATTTTCGGACAGGAGGAAATCGATAAAATATACCTGAATTTTTCAGATCCATGGCCAAAAGACCGTCATGCTAAGCGCAGACTCCCATCTAAGGAATTTATTGCACGCTACAAACAGATTCTTGCCAAAGGGCATATGGTTGAATTTAAGACTGATAACATTGACCTTTTTGATTTTGCACTTTCACAGATTGAAGAGGCAAATGCCACTCTTGTTGCCAAAACATACGACCTTCACAATGATGAGAAACTTAATGAAGGAAATATCATGACAGAATACGAAGAGAGATTTTCTTCAATGGGAAATAAAATTTGTAAGTGTATTATTAAAGTGTAATGAAGAAGCGGACTATCGAAATACTAAATATTATAGATGATATGTATGGAACTGACATGCGTTGCTACTTAAACCATGAAAACGCGTGGCAGCTTCTTATTGCAACGATTCTTTCGGCACAGTGTACTGATGCAAGAGTCAATATAGTAACAGACTCTCTTTTTAAAAAGTACACATCAATAAAAGACTTTGCTAATGCTTCCTTATCAGAGCTTGAAAACGATATTAAGCCTACAGGCTTTTATCATAACAAAGCTAAAAATATAATCGAATGCTGCAAGAAACTGCATTACGAATACAACGATGAAGTACCTTCTTCAATTGAAGAGCTGACATCGCTTAGCGGAGTCGGCAGGAAAACAGCTAACGTTATCAGAGGTAATATTTTCAATGAACCAAGCATTGTAGTTGACACTCATGTTAAGCGTATCTCAAACAGGCTTGCTCTCACGAAAGAATCCGATCCTGTAAAAATTGAATTTGATTTAATGAAGGAACTCCCGAAAGACCACTGGATATTATTTAATATCCAGATAATTACATTCGGAAGAGAGATATGCAGCGCAAGAAATCCGAAATGTGAGCAGTGCAGGCTTAAGAAATACTGTAAATACTATAAGAAAGGCTCTGACTAAGATTTCTCTATGATAATACTGTCTTTTTCCTTTCTTGCTGTAATGCCGTAAGGAAGCATCACATACTTCCCTTTTCCTTTTGAAAACAAGCCATAAATATCTTCTATATGCGTTCTTGTAATATCCTTATAATTAACAATCATCTGCTTTAGTACATAAATAATAAGCTCTCTTACTATAAATGCATTTTCATCTTTAAGTTCCTTTGTATTAATTCTGTATCCGTTAATCTCTTTATCACAGTATTCATCAAAATACTTTTTAACTGTATCTTCGATGAACTTAATTGCCTCTCCTGACTCATCTGCCATATATGCAATGTGTTCTACAGTTCTTGGCTGTAGTTTGATTAATGAAGGTATTATTTCATTTCTAATATTATTTCTTGAATAATCATTGTCTGAATTAGTTTCATCAGTACAGTAATGCTGCTTGTTTTCAGATAAAAACTTGATGATTTCTTCTCTTGTAACACATAGAAGCGGCCGGATAATGCGTCCGTTAACAGGCTTCATACCTGATACACCCTTAAGTCCGCTTCCTCTTAACATATTAAAAATTATCGTCTCTGCCTGGTCATTCATATGGTGGGCAACGGCAATCTTAATATCAGCTCTCCCTTTTAAAGTATCCATTAAAGCTACATTTTCAGAAAGAATATTGGCATAATCATTAAAGCACTCATATCTGGCTATTCTGCCGGCTTCCTCAACAGATAATTTTAAATCCTTCGCCTTTTTTAATACATCAATGGAATATGCCTTAAATGGGATGTTATACTTTTCGCAAAGTGCTCTCGAAAAGTCTTCGTCCCGCCTCGCACTTTCCCCTCGTATATTATGATTTACATGAATAGCGTGAACTCTAAATTTAAGCTTTTCCGATAATTTGTTCAATAACAAAAAGAGACATACCGAATCTGCACCACCGGATAAACCTGTAAGTACAAAATCGCCATGTCCTATCATTTTATTTTTAGTAATGTATTGTTCTATTCTCTGTGAAAATTTGTATGAAAAATCCGGCTTCACTACTCTTCTTCTACACCCGATTCAAACACGATTTCATCCTCGTATACCAATCCCAGCTTTTCTTTAGCGACTTCCTCGACATACTTTACTGTCTTAGTATACTTCTCGTACTCTTCGAGTTCCTTAGTACGCTCCTCTTCTTCTGTAATCTGAGCGTTCAATGCCTCGATTTTTTTGTTATATTCATCGCGTTTGTTCCCTAGGCTAACACTCTTAATAAATACTACGGAACAAAACATTGCAACAAGAACTAATACCGTAACCGTTCCCATGTGGTTACTCTTCTTAGTCCTGAATTCAACTCTTTTTGCCATTATACTCACCCCATAAAACATTAGCCGCATAAAAACGCGGCTATCTGTTTACATAATGTATTATATATTTATATGTGAGTTATGTCAACGAAAAGTTTTATTTCACTCAAAATAAACTATTTATTTAAGTTTTCGATAGTTTCTGTAATGTTATCAAGTGCTCCGGTAATTGTAACACTTGTCTCTGCAAGACTCTGTGCAAGCTTTTCAACCTGGATTGCAACTACTGAGAATCCTCTTCCTGCCTCTCCTGCTCTTGCTGCTTCAATTGAAGCATTAAGTGCAAGCATTTTCTGACGTGATGAGAATACGCCAATCTGTTTAGCACTTTCGTTAGCTACTTCGATTTCATCTGCTGCCTTCTTAATACCTTCTTTTAAGTCTGAAACGAATTCCTTATTATACTTTGAAGCATGGCTTTCACGAACGAAAAGATTTACAAGATCACTAAGCATTTTTGCTATCGCCTCTTTTGCTTCGCTGTCCTCATTAGCTTCATCAAGCTTAAGTAAAACCTTTCCAAGCTCTGTTCCGTCTTCAAGTGTAACCGGCATTGAATAATCAGGAGCCTTTACATTGATACTGTTGTAAATATTCTTACCTTCTGTGTCTACAACTGCCACCTGGGTCTTAGTGGCTTTAGAAAAATTTGCAACAAGCTCTTCTAACTTTGCGGTATCACAAAACTCTTTAATTCCCATTTTACTTCCCCCTATAATATCATTGTTTATTGCTTTTATTTTTTAATTTAGCTTTATTAATTATATTATACACATAAGAATCCTTAAACGGCTTTCCTATAATAAATGGTGCGAATCTGTTAATCAGTAGTATCATCGCAACTACATATATAAGTATAACACAAACAATAATCGTATAACAGATGTAACCTCTTGCTCTTGTTAAATACTGATTTGCCCACATTGCCACCATTGTCGCATAATGCGTAACTGTCTCAGACCCATGAACAGCCATGAAAATAAGCGAATTAACACCGAAAAACTTAAGCGGCTTAAATGGCTTAATGTTTTTACATATAAGTATAATTCCGATTGACGTTGTACACGAACAGAGAATGTATAAAAATACATTTTTGAATACCATTGACCTAAAGTCTACAGCTCCATTCTTTAAGAAAAACGCCCCGCCAATAACTAACAATACGATTGCCGCAATTATCTCAATAATCTTTTTGTTGTTCTTATTAATAATCTTAAATGCAAAATAGCCTATTGCAATAAACGAGCATGCAATAAACGGTCTCACAAGCGCTGTTGCAAATTGGTGTGCCCCCTCTTTAATTGTTGTATCATAAGTACCTTGTCTTAACAGGTAGGCAATCACATATCCTATTACTGCCTGAATTATTATTACAATAACGGCTTTTTTCGTTGAAAGCTTTTTCATAAGGAAAATGAAGAGAAGCTCGGCAAAGAAAAGTGCCGGTAAAAACCATAATACATTCATGCCGTACATACTGAATACATACCAGATATTAAGCCAGAAAGTCCCGACTAATATCTGCTTTTTAATAAGTGCAACGACAACGACTGTCATATAGAAGAAGCTGAAATAAAAATATGGAATCATAATTCCTTTAAAACGTCTCTTCGCTATATCCTTTAAGTCTTTGTCGGTGTCATTTTTATAGCATATCAGCATTCCTGAAATTATAAAGAATAACACCATATGGAATGAAAAAATCCACTGACACATAAGAATTATGTATGGTGAATACTGAAAAAACTCAGGACCCTGTAAATGGCCTAAGAGAACTAAAAGTGCACCTATTCCTTTTGCTGTATCGAAATACTCGATTCTTTTCTTCATATTACTGTTAAATTGTCAAACTATTGCTCGAATGAATTTGCCTTCAAAATAATAGATGAATATTTTGGCATAAAAATTCTTAGCTTACCGCCTATTATCGGATATATGTCAGGACTTAATGTATATTTCGTATCGTATGTAAATATAAGCTGCTTTAACGTAGTATCAGAGCTTATTCCGATATCAACAACCTTTACGTTAACTTCTCTTTCGCTGTCGTTGTTGTTAACTATTACAATACTCTTAGAATCTCTCGTAAATCTTCCGTAAGAAATAACATTATAGTCTTTATAAAGGAACTTTGTTGAGCCTTTCTTAAGCTCGTCGTTTTCCTTATGTATTTTGATAATATCCTTATGGAACTGAATTAATTCCTTGTCCTCATGTCCCCACGGATATGTTCTTCTGTTATCCGGGTCAGTGAATCCGCAAACTCCTGCTTCATCACCATAATAAATTGTCGGTGCTCCGACCCATGACATCTGCATTACGACAGCTTCCATCATAACAGCCTTATTAACACCCTCATTAGCTGCTTCCGGTCCCTTTTGTGCCACACGTCCTACTACATGATTTGTCCTTGTTAGAAATCTCGAGTGGTCATGATTTGAAAGCTGGTTCATTGACGTATATTTACCCGGAGACATTATCTTTGTTCTTGAACTTCTCATTGCAGAAACAAAATAATCCGCATTACCAAGAAGGTCAGGTCTAAAATCATCGCTATGCTTCTGCATTCCTGTTAAAAACCATGTAATTGGTTCCATGAATGCATCATAGTTCATAATTGTATCCCACTCATCGCCCTGTAGCCATGACCAAGGATCTCCGTAATGCTCTGCGATTATTACAGCGTCCTTATTTGTTTCCTTAACTACACGTCTGAATTCCTTCCAGAATTTATGATTGTATTCCGGTGAGTGTCCAAGGTCTGCCGCAACATCAAGTCTCCAACCGTCAACATTATATGGCGGCGACAACCATTTTCTTGCTATATGCAGAATATAGTTTTCAAGTTCCTTAGAGCCCTCATAATTAAGCTTCGGTAAAGTGTCGTGTCCCCACCATCCGTCATATGTACCGTTGCATGGCCATTTATTATCGCTCTCATCAAAGAAACTGAAATAATTCTTATATGGGCTGTCCTTTGATATATATGCGCCCTTTTCATAGCCTTCTTCGGAATTTTCGTATATTCTCTCTCTGTCTAACCATTTGTTAAATGAGCCGCAGTGATTAAATACACCATCTATTATTACTTTAATTCCTCTCTTGTGGGCTTCCTCAACAAGCCTGGCAAATAATTCATTACTCGCTTCTAAGTTTTTCTTATTGGTAACTCTGTTAATATATTTTGTGGCAAAGCGGTTTTCGTTTTGTCCGTCCTGTAACAGTTCTCCTCTGTCGTCAACGATTTTACCGATATGCGGATCGATATAATCATAATCCTGTATGTCGTATTAGCCTCAATTCCAAGATCTTCAAGGTAATCAAGCTTATCAATTACACCTTGAAGGTCTCCCCCGTAAAATTCACGGACATCCATTGCCTGAGGGTATCTGTCCCATTCTTCAACTCTTATTGTCTTGTCACCGATATAGAAATATTCTCCGGTTTCAACATCGTTTGTCTTATCGCCGTTGTAAAATCTGTCGACATATATCTGATACATTACGGCACCTTTTACCCAGTCCGGCGTTTTGTAGCCCGGACGAAGTTTAAAGCTGAAATCAGGATTAGGCCTTTTCTCAACTCCTAATATGTCATAATATGCTTTAACGTTTCCGCTTGTAATTTCAAAATAATATCTGACAAGCTCATTACTTAGATTAAATGTATATTCATAATAATCAAAGTCGCCGATAGTCTCGCCCTTTTCCATAAGCTGTGACTCATTATTAATTATTATATACACATAGTCTACATTTGATTTACTTGTTCTGAATTTAATTGTTACTTCACTATAAGGATCCGGCTCGTAAGGGACGATGTAATCAATTGCATCATCATGGAAAAGCGCGCCTTTATTAAGTATCGGCTTCGCCGTCTGGAAGTACAATTCTGTATTAAACTCCATTTGCTAAAATCTCCGATTAGAATTTTGCATAGACAAAAATATTATACTTTAAATAATATGGATATACAAGATATTGGATATATGGCTTAAAATAATAAATTTTAGCACAATTACTATTGTTTGAAATGTTTTATGAAAGTAAAAGAGCAGCTATTATGCTGCTCTTTGGAGAAGGTATTTCTTTCTTATGGGGTATAGCTTTAAGCTATACTCTGTATTGGGGGTTACAAGTGTATATTACCACCAGCCACCTTATTTGACTATTCATACATTGCACAAAGTTTACAAATCACATTGATTCATTTTGTGAAATATTACCAAAACAAGCTTCGAACTCTTCTCTTCCGATCTTTTCTTTTTCGATAAGAAGCTCAGCAACTCTGTCAAGAACATCTCTGTGTTCGATAATAATCTTTTCTGCTTCCTTATAGCATTCATCAATAATTGCCTTGATTTCGCTGTCAATCTTAGCGGCAACATTTTCAGAATAGCTTCTTGTATGCCCAAAATCACGTCCGATGAATACTTCTTCATCGTCATCATAGCATATAACACCTACTTCATCACTCATGCCGTATCTTGTAATCATCTTCTTAGCTGTTGAAGTAGCCTTCTTAATATCGCTTGAAGCACCTGTAGTAATATCGTCAAATACAATTGACTCAGCAATACGTCCACCTAGTGAAACCATTATTTCATGCTTCATCTTACCCTTTGTATTGAACATCTCATCACTTTCAGGAAGCGGCATTGTATATCCTGCCGCACCCATTCCGGTAGGAATAATCGAAACAGTATACACAGGATCCATATCTTCAAGTACGTGGAAAAGTATTGCATGTCCTGCTTCATGATATGCAGTAATGCGCTTTTCCTTATCCGAAACAATCTTTGATTTCTTCTCTGTTCCGACACCGACTTTAAGGAATGATTCTTTTACGTCGTTGGCATTAATAAACTTTCTGTTTTCTTTTGCGGCACTTATTGCCGACTCATTCATAAGATTTTCAAGATCTGCACCTGTAAATCCTGCAGTTGTTCTTGCAACCTCATCTAAATCCACATCGTCTGCAAGAGGTTTATTCTTTGAATGAACTTTAAGAATCTGTCTTCGTCCCTCAACATCCGGTGTGCCGACCATGACTTTTCTGTCAAAACGTCCGGGACGAAGTATAGCAGGATCAAGAATGTCAACTCTGTTTGTGGCAGCAAGCACTATTATTCCTTCATTAACGCCAAAACCGTCCATCTCAATAAGAAGCTGGTTAAGAGTCTGCTCTCTCTCATCATGTCCGCCGCCCATACCGGAACCACGTTTTCTTCCGACGGCATCTATTTCATCAATAAATACGATACACGGTGCATTTTTCTTAGCTTCTTCAAACAAATCACGCACTCTTGAAGCACCGACACCAACGAACATCTCAACAAATTCAGATCCCGATGCCGAGAAGAACGGTACATTAGCCTCTCCTGCGACTGCCTTTGCAATAAGTGTCTTACCTGTTCCGGGAGGTCCTACAAGAATAACACCCTTTGGAATTCTTGCACCGACTTCTATATATTTTGCCGGATTTTTAAGAAAATCAACTATTTCCATAAGATCTTCTTTTTCTTCTTTAAGTCCGGCAACATCGTCAAACCTTATTTTATTATCTTCCGTAGAAAGCTTGGCAAGCGATTTGCCAAAGTTCATCATTTTGGCATTTGCTCCGCCTCCCTGGTTTCCCATAATTGAGAAGATTAAGAACAATATTACGCCCATAACAATGACCGGAAGAAGATACTGCAAAAACACACTGTCCCTTTTTACATCTTCCACTTTATATGAAGGGAACTTTTCCTTAAGAAGCTTTTCCGTTTCATTGACATCAGATACGTTTATCTTCTTGTACTGGCCATTCTTAAGTGTAACCACTACTACGCCTGTAGGTACTTCTTTATTCTGGCTGACAGTTATTGAGTGAATATCATCAGAATCAAGTATAGAAACAAATTCCTGATTGGAAATACTCTCACCCTGTGTAAAATAACTGTTCCCAAAATATAATAGGCCAAGCATTACTATTGCAAATATTAAAAAATAAAGTCCGGTTCCTTTTGATGGTTTTTCCAAATCTTTACTCCTTTAATCATCAAATCTAACAATGCCGATATATGGCAATGTTCTGTATCTTTGTGCGTAATCAAGACCATATCCGACTACAAATTCATCAGGAATCTGGAAGCCTGTATAGTCTACATTCACATCTACAACTCTTCTCTCAGGCTTATCAAGAAGTGTGCAAAGTCCAAGGCTTGCAGGTTTTCTGTCAGATAAATTCTGTAAAAGATAGCTCAGCGTTCTTCCGGAATCAATAATGTCTTCGACAACTATTACATGCTTATCCTTTATTGACTCATCAAGATCCTTTACAATTTTTACAACGCCTGAAGATTTCGTGTCATCTCCATAGCTTGAAACTGACATAAAGTCAATTGATACTTCAAGATTAATTCTCTTAGCAAGCTCACACATGAAAAAAGAACCGCCCTTAAGAACGCAAATAAGATGAACATCTTTTCCGGCGTAATCTTTTGTAATCTGCTCACCAATTTCACTGATTCTTTTGTCAACTTCTTCTTCTGATAAAAGAATTTCTATTCTTTCCGCCATAACTCCTCCTAAAGATATATATAGTGTATAAACTGTTATCAACCACGACAATGTTCATTCTATCATACTATTTGATGTTTTGTTATAACAGGTTTACAAATTATATACTTTATTAACAAATTATATAAATTTTGTCACATTGTAATGTAAAAATGCCGTTATTTCAGTTTTGTTTACAGTTTATTCATAATTTGTTTTCGAAATGTTAATTTACATAACTTTTTTTATTCAAATGTTAAATTTATACTTTAATCATAAAATAAATAAGATTATTTCTAAGTACAATACTTTTTCATAATAAATGCCGAGTGATTTATCACTCGGCATCCTCCCTTTTATAGGGTTTTTTTTATTTATCGCTTAAATAATTACCGATAGCAAGAGCTGCTTCTTCTTCATCCTTTCCATCAGCTGTAATTGTAACCTTCTCTCCCGCATGTAACACAAGAGTCATCATACCCATAATACTCTTCGCATTAACCTTTGCATTTCCGGATTCAATATATATTGCACTGTCAAACTGACTTGCAGTCTGAACTAACAATGCTACCGGTCTTGCCTCAAGTCCATTCTCCAACCTGATTTCAACTTCCTTCTTTGTCATAATACTAGCTCCTCTTTCTTGCCATCTCTGATAGCTTCCTAAGTCTGTGATTGACTCCCGACTTTCCAAGCGGCGGTGTAAGCATTTCGCCAAGCTCTTTTAAGCTTGCATCCGGATACTCAACCCTGAGCATTGCTACTTCCTTAATATTATCAGGAAGATTTTCATATTCCGCCGTTCCCATTAATTGCTTAATGTCAGAAATTACACTCTGTGCTGCAGAAACAGTTTTGTTTAAGTTTGCCACATCACAATTGTTCTGTCTGTTGATAGAATTTCTCATCTCCTTCATGATTATGGTGTTTTCATATTCCATAAGCGCAACCGGAGCTTCGAATACATTAAGTGCCAATACAATTTTATTAGAATCCTTTATGTAGACTATATAATACCTGCCTCTCTCTACAAGCTTTGCATCTACATCAAATGTCTCAAATAATTCTATTATTTTATCAGCAGACTTTTTATTTTTACATACGATTTCAAGATGATAGGACTTTCCGGGATCTGTCGTCGAACCACCGCAAAGATACGCTCCTCTTAAATACGCTCTCCTGCAGCATGTCCTCTCGGTAACAGAAAACGACTCAAGAGCATCTTGTATTTTCTCACAAAGCTCTTTATCGTTAACTGAAATAGTAAGTGACTTCTCATCGTATGCAATTTGGTTTACAAAATCACACCCAGAATATATCGTAAATGCTTTCTTCATTAAAGTAAAGCACTTGTTAGCCACTAAAACGTTTTCGAAGTTGAAAAAAATATAGCTGTTTTCCTTATTTTTTTGTACAAAACTACCACAAAATGAGTATATTGCCGCTAATTCTGCAATTTGACAGTGTCTGGCACTACTTATTTTCTTTGAAAGTTCCTCTTTTACTATAGATGAAAAAGACATTATCACTCCGTAATTATTTTTATAGCATGCACACTTCCGTCTCAAGTCTGACTTCAAATTTCTCATAAACGATTCTTTGTACATCACTTATAAGAGTCATAATATCCGATGCAGTCGCGTTTCCTTTGTTTATTACAAATCCCGAATGTTTATCAGATACCATTGCGCCGCCGACAGTATATCCTTTAAGGCCTGCATCCTGAATAAGCTTTCCTGCAAAATATCCTTCAGGTCTTTTAAAAGTAGAACCGGCAGAGGGATACTCAAGTGGCTGCTTTTCAACTCTTAATGCCTTCAAATTGTCCATCTTCTCTTTAATTGAATCTCTGTTAGAAGGTGAAAGCTTAAATTTTGCACTTAATATAATGAACGACTCTTTTTTAGCGATACTGTATCTGTATGCAAATTCCATTTCAGAACATGATTTAACTACTATTTGCCCTGTCTTTGTATTTAGTAAAGTGACCGATTCAACTACATCCTTCATTTCACCACCGTATGCACCGGCGTTCATAAATACACCTCCGCCAACAGATCCGGGAATTCCCGAAGCGAATTCAAGTCCGCTTAATGAAGCTTTATATGCTTCATTTGCAACTTTAGAAAGAAGTGCGCCGGCATCTGCTGTAATAGTATCTTCTGCAATATTAATTGAAGAAAAATGCTTTCCAAGCTCTATTATTACACCTCTATAGCCTTCATCCTTTACTAAAAGATTACTTCCGTTTCCAATAACAAAATAAGGTATATTAAAATCACAAAGGAGGCGAATAATTTCTATCGCCTCTTTTGTGTCTTTTATTGATATAAAAATGTCCGCAGGGCCACCGACTTTAAACGTTGTATGCTTACTCATAGGCTCGTTAACAAGTACACGTTCGCTACCGGATATTTCCCTGATTTTATTAAGAATTTGTTCTTTCATGGTTTATTCAATAACAAGCTTTGCCGAACCATAAATTCCTGCATCGTTTCCAAGCTTTGCAAGTGCAAACTTAGCATCTCTGCTTGCGTGGAATGTATATTTAATATAGTTCTTCTGAATGTATGGAAGTAACATTTCTCCGGCCTTAGAAACTCCTCCGCCGATTACGAAAATCTGAGGATTGGTAACACAGCCAACCGCTGCAAGTCCCTTTCCTAAATATTCACCGAATCTTTCAGCTATCTCGCCTGCAACCTTATCTCCTGCTTTCACTGCGTCAAATACTGATTTTGCACTTATTTCAGTGTCACGAAGAACCGATGGCTCGTTATCTTCATTAAGGCGTCTTTTAGCAAGTCTTACAACTCCTGTTGCTGAACCGTACTGCTCAAGACATCCGTGATTTGAACATCCACATGCTTCCTCTTCGTCATCAACTACATGAATGTGTCCAATCTCACCGCCTGCGCCATTAGCTCCGACAAGCATTTTACCCTGAACGATAATTCCGCCGCCTATTCCGGTACCAAGCGTTACAACAACAACATCGCTATAGCCTTCGGCTCCACCCTTCCATGCTTCGCCAAGTGCGGCAACATTAGCATCGTTTCCGCCTTTAACATTAAGACCGGTAAGCTTTTTCATCTCGCCCTCAAGGTCAATCTTATCTTCCCATCCAAGATTTACTGCCTTATTACATATACCGTTTGGATCTACAGGACCCGGAACTCCGATTCCGACACCGATGACATTGTCCTTTTCAATATTCTTCTCTTTCATCTTATTAAGTATTGAATCAGCTATGTCAGGAAGAATTTTTGATCCTCCGTTATCCTTAACAGTAGGTATTTCCCACTTGTCAACAAGCTCTCCGTCAGGCTTGAACAATCCCATCTTAACTGTTGTTCCGCCTAAATCTACGCCAAAACAATATTTTTCCATATCATTTCCTCTTCTAAACACTTATTATAATTTCTAATTAATCCTTCTTTGAAAGCTGGCTCTGAACTCTTGAATATAACTCCTGTGCCGCATTATATCCCATCTTCTTCTGACGATGGTTAACTGCTGCCGACTCACAGATTATTGCAAGATTTCTACCCGGTCTTATAGGTATGTTGTGACATACGACTTTATTGCCAAGATACTCGGTATATTCTTCTTCAAGTCCGAGTCTGTCGTATTCTCTGTCCTTATCCCACTCTTCAAGACGGATAACAAGGTCTATTGACTGTGTATCTCTTACGCAGGAAACACCGTATAAAGCCTTAACGTCGACGATACCGATACCCCTTAACTCAATAAGGTGTTTTGTAACATCAGGTGCAGAGCCTACAAGTGTATCATCAGATACCTTTCTGATTGTTACTACGTCATCACTTACAAGTCTGTGTCCTCTCTTAACAAGCTCTAATGCAGCTTCTGACTTACCGATTCCGCTTTCACCTGTAATAAGAATTCCTTCACCGAATACGTCTACCAATACTCCGTGAACCGAGATACAAGGCGCAAGCTGGACATTAAGCCATCTGATAATTTCTGCCATAAAGCTTGATGTTGCTTTTGATGTCACAAGTACTGCACAATTGTGTTTCTTTGCAGTTTCAACAAATATATCTGATGGGATAAGGTCTCTACAGAAAATGTAGCATGGAGTATCTTCATTTTTAAGAAGCTCCTCAAACCTCTCTCTTTTTACATCATCAGATAATTTCTCAGTATATGAATGCTCCACAAATCCTATTATCTGAACTCTTGATGTCTCAAAGTGCTCATAGTAACCTGCAAGCTGGAGTGCTGTTCTGTTGATATCAGGCTGCTTAATTTTAAGTGCTTCAACATCAAGCTCAGGTGTCAGATTTTTAAGATTCATTTTTTCGATAAGTTTTTTAACAGAAACCGAACTATTAGTTGCCATATTTACCCTTTCCTTCCATATAAAATACCTAACGTTAATTATAAACTTAATCACTGCTATATAGCAATAATATGAGCACTTATAGATTGTTTGAATCTGTTTTTTTATTAAAAAAATCTATAACCGACTGAGCAGACCTTGCATCCATGCCGGGAATATTTTTAAGCTCTTCAAGCGTTGCTTTTTTGAGCTCCTCTAACGACTCAAAATGTTTCATGATTGCAAGTCTTCTTGTCTTTCCGATGTTAGGAATATCATCAAGAATAGAGTGTACCTGGCTTACGCTCCTTAATGACCTGTGATATTCAATCGCGAATCTGTGGGCCTCATCCTGTATTCTCGTAATGAGCTTAAATCCCTCCGATGATTTTGAAATCGGTATTTCTTCATTTTGAAAATACAATCCTCTTGTCCTGTGGTTGTCATCCTTAACCATTCCACATACTTTAATATCAAGGCCGAGGCTTAAAAGCACTTCCTCAGCTATATTAACCTGTCCTTTTCCGCCATCCATTAGTAAAAGGTCAGGGAATTTCGCAAATTTGTTCTCACTATCTTCTTTTTTTTCATAAATCGGTGACTCTTGCTGCTTTTTTATCTCGTTAAGCCCATGCGTAAAACGCCTTGTAAGCACCTCTTTCATACTTGCATAGTCATTAGGGCCATCAACCGTCTTAATTCTAAATTTCCTATAGTCATTTTTCTTTGGCTTGCCGTCTTCATATACAACCATTGAACCTACCGAATTAAATCCCGAAATATTTGATATATCAAAAGCTTCCATTCTCTTTATTCCGCTTAATCCAAGCAGATTTTCTATTTCTGTTACGGCACCCTTCGTCCTTGCTTCCTCTCTCTTGATTTTATCTATATCACGGTTTAATACAATCTGTGCATTCTGAACGGCAAGATTTACAAGCTTTTCCTTCTTGCCCTTCTTAGGAGTAGTAATGTGAACGGCTCTGCCGCCTTTATTTGTAAGCCACAGCTCAATAAGCTCCTTATTTTCAATTTCACCTTTTACTATAATTTCATTTGGAATAAATGGGGTTCCCGAATAGAACTGTTCGATAAAGCTCTTTAGAATCTCATTGTCATCTGTATCGGCAGTATTTTTCATGTAAAAGTGTTCTCGTCCGATTATCTTTCCGCCCCTTACAAAGAACGCCTGAATAATTACAGAATCTTCATCTCTCGCAAGTGCAATGATATCTTTATCGTCGCCTGAACTGTCTGTGATTTTCTGTTTCTGACATACCTGCTGTATTGAGAGGAGCAAATCCCTTGTCGTTGCTGCCTTCTCAAATTCCATCTCCTCTGAATACTTTTCCATTTCGGATTTAATTTCCATTAATACAGGTCTGTAATTGCCGTTTAGAAAATCTAATACCTTTGCGATTTTTTCACCGTATTCTTCCTTTGTAATAAGATGCATACACGGTGCACTACACATATGGATATGATAATAAAGACAGTTTTCAAAGGAAGTCTTATCATTTGTAATCGCTCTGTTACAATATCTTATTCCATACCTCTTTTTGAGATAATCTATTGTATCCTTAACAGATGTTGCAGAGGTGTATGGGCCAAAGTATTTTGCCTTATCGTTTTTTACAAGTCTTGTAAACAGAATTCTTGGAAAATCTTCCGCTACGGTAACCTTAATGAATGGATAAGTCTTATCATCCTTAAGCATTGTATTGTACTTAGGCTGATGCTCTTTAATAAGGTTATTTTCAAGCACTAACGCTTCAAGCTCAGAATCGGTAACTACATATTCAAACCAGTTGATATGCTCTACCATCTGCTGAATCTTGATTGTTTTTTTAGTGCTTTCACGAAAATAAGAACGTACACGATTTCTAAGTATTATTGCCTTTCCAACATAAATAATCGTGTCGTTCTCATCATGCATTATATAAACTCCCGGCTTAGCCGGGAGTTTACTTAATTCTTCTTCAATGTTAAAGTCCCGCATTTAATCTTAAATATCTACACCATCAAGCTTCTTAAGATCGTCAACCTGTAAGGAATCTTCCATTGGTCCGAATTCATCAGCATTTTCTTCATTATTATCAGACGAATCAGCGTCAGTATCAGGAGTAATTCCCTTGGCTCTGTTAAATATTTCCATGAATTCCTTACCTGTAATGCTCTCTTTTTCAAGAAGGAATGTAGCAAGTTCATCAACAAGTTCTTTATTCTCACTTAAGAGTCTCTTAGCCTCATCATAGCACTCGCTCATAAGTTTCATAACTTCTTTATCTATTTCGGCAGCTGTAAGATCAGAGCAATCCATAACCGTTCTTCCGCTTAAATATCTGTCCTCAACCGATTCAAGCTTAACAAGACCAAACTTTTCAGACATACCGTACTGCGTAATCATAGATCTTGCAATGTTTGTTGCCTGCTCGATATCATTACTTGCACCTGTTGTTACAGAACCGAAATTAATTTCTTCTGATGCTCTTCCCGCAAGTGCTGTAATAATTCGTTCCTTAAGCTCATCCTTTGAACGTAAGTGCTTCTCTTCTTCAGGAACATACCATGCATATCCGAGTGCTCCCATTGTACGTGGAACTATTGTAATCTTCTGAATCGGGTCTGTGTTCTTCTGTAATGCAGAAGCAAGTGCATGTCCGATTTCGTGATAAGAAACAATCTTCTTTTCTTCGGCACTCATTACACGGTCTTTCTTTTCCTTACCCATCATAACTACTTCAATAGCCTCGATAAGGTCTTTCTGGCTGACTGTTTCACGTCCTGCCTTAACTGCATTGATTGCTGCTTCGTTAACCATATTTGCAAGATCTGATCCGACCGCACCTGCTGTTGCAAGTGCTACTTCATCAAGATCTACCGTATCATCCATTAATACATCCTTAGAATGAACCTTGAGTGTATCGCGACGTCCCTTAAGGTCAGGCTTATCAACAATAATACGTCTGTCAAAACGTCCCGGACGAAGTAACGCCTTATCAAGAATTTCCGGTCTGTTAGTAGCGGCAAGTATAAGAATTCCCTTAGATGTATCAAATCCGTCCATCTCCGCTAAGAGCTGGTTAAGTGTCTGTTCTCTTTCGTCGTTACCACCGCCGTATCTTGAATCACGGCTCTTTCCTATAGCATCAATTTCATCAATAAAGATGATGCAAGGTGCCATTTTAGTTGCTTCCTTGAAAAGGTCTCTTACTCTTGATGCACCTACGCCGACATACATTTCAACGAAATCAGAACCTGCAAGTGAAAAGAAAGGAACCTTTGCTTCACCTGCAACAGCCTTCGCAAGAAGTGTTTTACCTGTTCCCGGAGGGCCTACAAGAAGCGCACCCTTTGGAAGCTTTGCACCGATTTTGACGTATTTGCCCGGATTATGTAAGAAATCCACAACCTCCTGTAAAGATTCCTTTGCCTCATCCTGTCCCGCTACATCCTTAAATGTAACTCCTGTTTCCTTCTGAACATAAACCTTGGCGTTTGACTTCCCAACACCCATTATGCCACCGCCGCCGCCTTTTGAAACACGGCGCATAATAAAGCTCATAAGTGCCCAGAATATTACAAGAGGAAGAATGTATGAGCCTATAAAATACATTATCGTATCAGAAGAGCTCGTCTCCTTCTGCTCGAATTTAACTCCTGCGTTAAGAAGTCTGTCGGCAAGATTGTCATCCGCAACACGAACTGTATAATATGTTGTCGGAATGATTGGGTTTGCCTGCTTCTTAGGAGTTACCGTAATAGTATCAGCCGTAATCTCAACCGATTCGATTTCACCGGCTTCAACCTTTTTGATAAATTCATCATATGAAATTTTCTGATTTGTTGCGGAATTTAAAATCGATCTCATATAAGACAGAATGAGAATTAGTACTAAAGACGCAATCAGTACTATAAATAAAGTGGAGCCATTCTGCGGAGAACGATTGTTATTTCCGTTGTTTCCCTGATTATTATCCATAATTTTCCTTTTCTTATATAAATATATTATTCTTAAATCATAACAATTTATTATACAATAAAATTGTTACTATGGTCAAAAAACCACGGGAAAGCTATATTGCTTCCCCGTGGAATACAAGTTTACATACAAATTGTGTCTATTAAGTGAAGAAATCATGCTGTTTCAACTTCTTTTTTAAAGAAAAATAAAGCAAGTGCCCTCGGTCCTACATGACTTCCTGTAACCGGCTCATAAATCTCAGTAATGATTTTCTGCATCGGATTGATTTTTAATATTTCCTCTTTAAGCCACTTAACATCTTCCTTGCATGCGCTGTGTGCAATTCCAATTACATCCTTAACAGGGTTTGCAACATAATTAACGTATTCATCAAGAAGCGCCTTAAGTGCAGCCTTTCTTCCTCTTTCCTTGCCCTTAACAACTATCTGACCTATTTCATTTCCGATAAGTATAGGCTTGATACTTAGTATTGTACCAATCATTGCACTTGCAGCTGATAATCTTCCGCCCTTTTTTAAAAACATAAGATCATCTACAGTGAATACCTGTCTTAAGCTTGTTTTTTTCTTTTCTATTTTATCTGCCACCTCATCAACTGTTAGCCCCTCATCCATTAATTTGCACGCCTCAAGCACAATCATGGCTTCTCCGAGAGAAGCAGCATATGTATCAACAGTAATAATTTTTCTCTCAGGGTAATCCTCATACAGAATTTCTGATGCCATTCTGGATGTCTGGTATGTTGAACTGATTCCCGATGACATACTTATATGTAAAATATCCTTGCCCTCCTTTAAATAAGGCTCCCATGCATCAATAAACTGCTGGATATTAACGGTAGAAGTCGTTACTTCCTTATTTTTAATCATTTCATAGTAGCTTTCCCCGTCAAACTCTGACAAATCAATAGTAGAATGGTCCTCATCATCATATCTGTACGTAAGCGGAATTACTATTAAACTGTTCTCTCTGATTAAATCAATCGGCATATTTGAACCGGAATCTGTAGAAATTGCGAATGACATAGTATGATTTCCTTTCCCTAATTGTTATTTATGATTTTATCCACAAAAATAAATGATATATTTCCTTATTTCATCTTGTGTTCTATATTACGTTAACGCATTTTTAATACTATGTCAACCCATGTAAGATTGAATTTTATGTTGATTTCGTATATTATTATAGGAAAAATAATCGAATTTACTTTAACTGAGGATAATTTAATGAACTATAATGCACAATTCGTAAAACGTAAAATGGACAAGTGGTCAAATTACATTACCGAATTTGAACTCCCTGCCTATAAAGATTTGCCATCAATCGGTCTTTATATGGATCAGATTATTACGTTACTGTCTCAGTACCTTGGATACCTTCCTAACTCATACGAGCTTAATGCCGAGACATTTATTACTGCGAATGCGATAAATAACTACGTAAGACTCGGTGCCATTCCTGCCCCGATTAAGAAGAAGTATTATGCGAATCATATCGCATATTTGATTATGATATGTGTATTAAAGCCTTCGTTAAGTATTTCCGATATTTCACAGCTTATTCCTGCCAACTTATCAGAAGAAGAGCTTAAAACAGTATACAACCGTTTCAAGGAAATTCATAAAGATTCTTCAGTTAAGCTTATAAGCCATCTGCAGGCAATTGCCGGTACACCTGAAACTGATAATGACGTAATAGAGCTCATTATTACATCTGCTGTTAATACAAGTCTTTGTAAGCGTTTTACAGAGAAGATGAGCGCACTTAACGGAATTAATGATGAGGAAGCAGAAAAAATAGAGCGCTTAAAGCACTCTAAATCAAATAAATCAAAATAAATCTATTCAAGCATAAACACAAGCCAGCTAAGCACCATAAGCGGAGCTGTCTCTGTCCGTAAAATCCTGTGCCCAAGCGTGATTTCTTTAAAGCCTGCGTTTACTGCAAGCTCAATCTCAGATTCATCAAAGCCACCCTCAGGTCCTATTAATACTGCGACAGAGCTGCCTTTGTCAATATCTGAAAAAATCTTCCTTGTAGCATCCATTGAATCCATGTCACATAGCTCATATGGGACAAGCTTCACATTAACGCCTTCATCTTTAATATATTTTAATGCTAAGCTTAAATCCATCGGCTCATGTACCTTTGGTATAATTTTCCTTTTGCTCTGCTTTGCCGCTGCGAAAGCTATTGAGTTCCATCTTTCTGTCTTAGCCTTTGCCTTCTTTACATCAAGCTTAACAACGCTTCTTTTAAGGCTTACGGGAATAATTTCATAAACCCCAAGCTCAGTAGCCTTCTGAATAATCAGCTCTAACTTATCCGACTTAGGAAGTCCCTGCAAAAGATATATCTTTGAGCTTAACTCAACATCGCTTTCTTTAACAAAGCATAGCGTCAAATTGACCTTGTCATCATCAAAGCTTTCAATAACGCATCTATATTCATTAGTGTCACCCTCAATTACAACATTAAGCTCGTCTCCTTCCTTCATCCTTAAGACATTCTTAACGTGGTTATAATCAGGTCCTTCAATATATGCCTTGTTGTTATTAAGCTGGTAATCTTTAATAAAAAACTGATACATTACTTAACATCCGATTCGTAACAATTCCGCTCTTCCGTGTGCTCTGTATTCAACAGAATCAGCAGGTACAAATATACAGTCTCCCCTGTAGAAATCAAGTGACTTATTATTTCCTTCATCATCTGTCCAAAACAAAGTTCCGCATCCTTCAACACAGAGAACTATTCTAAAGGAATTATCTCTTGTTTTAAATTTTGCATTCTTTTTTCTGCTTCTTTGTGTATCAAGGACAACCTTTTCAACGTTAAAGTATTTACAACGATAGAGCTTCTCTATCATTATTCCTTCCCTGAAACGTAAAAAACGCATTGGCTGAACAGGCTTTTCGCTTCCGTTTAAATTCATTACATCAAGAGCCTTTTCAATATGAAGCTCACGCCTGTTGCCGAATTTGTCTTCTCTGTTATAGTCATATAAACGATATGTTAAATTAGAGCTTTCCTGTACTTCTGCAATAAGGCATCCCGAACATATCGCATGAACCTGTCCTGCAGGAATATAAAATACATCGCCTTTTTTTACAGGGATTGTCAGAAGATAATGCTCAAGATTTTCTTCTTCAAGTGCTTTTTTAACCTTTTCTTTAGTGATATCTGTCTTGAAGCCGTAAATAAGCCTGGCATTTTCTCTTGCCTCAACTACATACCACATTTCAGACTTTCCCTTTTGTCCGTTTTCATATTTTGCAGCGTATTCATCATCAGGATGAACCTGGACAGACAGGTCATTTTTTGCATCTATGAATTTAACAAGTATAGGAAGTCCGTTTTCAACATCAGGATGTGTTCCGATAAAATCAGGATTTTCCTTAAGCACATCAATTAAAGCCCTTCCTTTAAAAGGCCCTGATTCAACGATACTGTGACCGTCAGGATGTGTAGAACATTCCCATGTCTCTGCTAAAATTTCTAAGTCTGTTTCCTTTGAAAAGCCATCCTTAAGGCGTGTTCCGCCCCATAGATAGTCCTTCATTGCCGGACTCAGTAAAAAAGGTTCATGTGTCATAATAATTTTGTCTATTTATATTCAAGCTCAAATTTATGCTTATCTTCAGCATTTATTTCACTGCCAACCTGAACTTCAATAAGGTTTAAGTTAGTCTTGGCAATGATTGTATGCTTGCAACCGGCTTCCATTGTAATGACATCGCCTGCCTTAACAGGAGTTTCCATTCCGTCAATGATTGCTGTTCCTTCTCCTGAGATAACATTCCATATTTCGTTTCGAAGGTCATGGCTGTGATAATTCATTTTATTGCCTGCATTAAGTGTGACCTTAATTGTCATGCTTGAATCATCAACATCGATAACCTTGAAACTTCCCCATGACTTTTCGGCAAACATTATCTGTTCATCGATTCCGTCAACATACGGCTTGATATAGCTACTCTGCTCTTTGTCAGAAACAAGTATTCCCTGTGCAGAAGCTGATACTACTACATCTGTAAGTCCCATGCATACAACCGGAACACCAAGCTCATTAACTACGTGAACATTCTTACATGTATCATTAAGAATTGCCTTACCGATTGAAGTTTCTTCCATTGCCTCGGTTAAAGTATTCCAAGTTCCAAGGTCCTTCCACTCCCCTTTAAATCTCTTAACTAATATTTCAGGTTCCTTTTCAACTACTGCATAGTCAAATGAAATCTTTGTAAGTGTTTCGTATTTATCAAACAAGTCCTCATAGTCTGTAAAATCAATAAGCTCGTGTGCTCTGTCAAGAACGTATTTAAGCTTATATGCAAAAACACCACCGTTCCAGAGTGCGCCATTTTCAATATACTTCCTTGCTGTCTCAATATCAGGCTTTTCTTTAAATTCTTTTACGTATGAAATATCATCTTTACTGTTTGGAATAATATATCCGTACTTTTCTGAAGGATAAGTAGGCTCAATTCCCATAAGTACAAGATTAGCATCACCCTTCTCAGCTAATTCATGAAGCTCCTTTAATGCTTCAAAATAATCCTCATGAACATATGGGTCAACAGGACATACTACAACAGCTTCATTTTCATCAATTCCCTGAACATCATGAAGATATGAGGTTGCAAGGGCAATTGCAGGGAAGGTATCACGTCTGCAAGGCTCAATGCTTACTCCTACATCCCTTCCAATCTGATTGTAAATTGATGACACCTGCGTCTTTGACGTTGCGATTGTTATTTTTGCATCCTTGTCAATGTTTTTGATCTGACGATACATAATCTGAATCATTGATTCATAGTCACCTAGTTCTTCGTTTTTAAAAAACTTAATAAACTGTTTAGAACGGATGTCATTACTAAGTGGCCATAAGCGCTTTCCGGAACCACCCGAAAGTAAAACAATATTCATAACTTCTTCTCCTTATTTTACGACAGCTGCAATTTCTCTCCATTCGCCGTCTTCATTAATCTCAACTACTTCATAACCGTTATCCGAAAGAGTTTTTGCAACTATTTCTTCTTTTCCCTCAATAATTCCGGAAAGAATGATAATTCCTCCCGGAACTAAGCATTTCTTAACAACAGGAATTAACGGAATTAAAACCTCTGCAAGAATATTTGCAACAACAATATCATACTTTCCGTATCCGACCTTATCCTGTACGTTCTTATCATCAATAATATTTCCAATAATAAGCTCAAAATCCTTATCATCAAGTCCGTTCTTAGCCATATTGTCTGAAACGGCAGGGATGGCACATTTATCAAGGTCTGTTCCTATACAGTGTGAAGCTCCGAATTTATATGCCATTATCGAAAGAATTCCGCTTCCCGTTCCAACATCTAAAACGCTTGCTCCATCAAAAATATATCGCCTTAATGCTCTTATACATAATCTTGTAGTTTCATGCGAACCCGTTCCAAAAGCCGTTCCCGGATCAATGTGTATTACAATGCCATTACTATCATCACACTTATCGGTATTTTCATTATCCGCTTCTTCCCAGCTTGGGATAAAGAGAATATCATCTATGTAAAACTGATGAAAATACTGTTTCCAGCTGTTAAGAAAATCTTCATCCTTAGTAGTTGACGACGTAATTGTAGCTTCACCTATATCCATAAAACCGGATAGTGACTTAAGCTCTTCTTTAACATTTTTAACAATTTCCGAATTATCTACATCTGCATCAAGATAAAAGCTTACATATGCTATTCCATCATCCTTTTCACCCTCAGGCATAATGTCGACAAACATGCCTTTAAGCTCTTCTTCGGTAAGAGGAATTTTATCGTCTATTTCGATTCCTTCAATACCAAGCTCTGCAAGAGTGGCAGAAATTATATCCTCCGCTTCAGTTATTGTTTTAATCGTGTATTTGTTATATTGCATTTTTCCTCCAAAAAAAATGTGAGAAAACATTCTGTCTTCTCACACTTAAATCTATTTAAGAACTACGTTCTCAACTTCCGTATTCTGGATGACACATACAAAGGTCTTACCGTTGTTAATTACAAGTTCATCGCCATTCTGATCATAATACCTTATAGCACTCATATTGTAATTATCTTCGTTGATTTCTCTTTGCCATGTACCCATTACCATCTTACCGTGTGTGAAGTACTGGAATGAACCGCCCGAGTGACAATCAAATGCAAGGTAATCTTTTTCATCTAGCTGCGTCCAGAAGTTATACTGGAATATGACATTGTCGTATGAAAGCTGCTCGCCTGTTTCTGCATCAATCTGAGGCCCGTCATACTGGAATCTGTCATATTTCTTTGTTTCCGGATTATATTCAAACCATGGTTTATTAATTCTGTACTTAGGCTCCATGTGAGTAACTTCCATTCCGCCTTCATTTGTTACTTCTTTATCTAAGTCACAGAATTTAAATTTACCCTTATAGCCTTCGTAATGATTTTCTCTGTATCCAAGCTTTTTAATTCCGGCTTCGATTCCTTTTGCTGAAGTATATACGTTATGTGGTGCCTTTCTGTCTGTAGTACGGTAAAAACATGTATCTCCCGCTTCACCAAGACCGTTAAGGTTATCAACGTAATCTTCCTCAAGAAGACTTAAAGCGTATGCAGCCTGACCAAAATGCATGTAAATTGCGTCAAACTCAAGTGCTGTATATACAAAATATTCTCGACAGCTTCTTACTGAACCGATTTTATCAAGGTCATCATAGTTTTCAAATAATCCCATGAGACGTGTAATTGAGCCTTCAACTACATATTCATATACTACGTCTGCCTTGCTTACACCGCTCATAGGCTGTGCTGCTTCAAGGTTATTAAGCATTATTGCAACAGGTCTTCTGTTTCCTATCTTCTCATCTACCGGAAGGCCTGATAAGAAGCTTCTCATCATACCGGGTGCCAATGCATTCGGATCAGTCGTCTCTTCTATTGTTTCTGATGAAGAGCTTGCAGGCTCTTCTGTTTTTACTTCCACAGTAGGCTTTTCAGCAACAGGTTCTTCGTTACTCTTACATCCTACTAAAGATAAAATCATGGCACTGCTCAGTAATACTGAAACAAGAGCTTTTGCCTTACTTTTTATAATCATAATTACATCTCTCTTAATAAACAAAACTTCAAGTTATTATATTCCAAAAGAGAGAATAAATCAATATTTACAAGGTCTTATAGTGTGAAAGTACTGTGAACTCTATCGCTCTGCTCTCATAGGATTATTGAGGAAATCCTCATATGAAAGCCTTATTCCGTCCTCAAGCTCTGTCTTATATGTCCATCCTAAGGCAGTAGCCTTTGATACGTCTAAAAGCTTTCTTGGAGTTCCGTTTGGTTTTGATGTATCCCAGAGAATCTTACCGTTATAGCCAATAACCTTTGCAACAAGCTCTGTTAACTCTTTTATTGTAAGTTCCTTTCCTGTACCTGCATTTACAGTTTCATCACCTGAATAATTATTCATTAGGAATACACACAAATCAGCAAGATCATCTACATACAGAAACTCACGAAGCGGAGAACCGTCACCCCAGCATGTTACTGAGTCAAGGCCTGCCTCTTTAGCCTCATGGAAACGCCTGATTAAAGCAGGAAGTACATGTGAATGTGTCGGATGATAATTATCATTAGGTCCGTACAAATTGGTCGGCATTACTGAAATGTAATCTGTGCCGTACTGCTTATTTAAAAATTCACAATATTTAAGTCCTGAAATCTTAGCAAGTGCATATGCTTCGTTAGT